>NZ_JBVHHW010000018.1:0-176025 GCF_055560875.1 Kitasatospora sp. NPDC023118 | reverse complement strand
CGACCCCCACCGGCCCACCTCCCTGGGTGAACCGCTCAGGGCTTCGGCGGGCGCGGTCAACACCGTCACCTTCAGCGCCGACGGACGCACCCTGGCCACGGGAGGTGGTGACGGCACCGTTCGCCTCTGGAACACCACCGACCCCCACCGGCCCACCTCCCTGGGTGAACCGCTCAGGGCTTCGGCGGGCGCGGTCAACACCGTCACCTTCAGCGCCGACGGACGCACCCTGGCCGCCGGAAGCGATGACGGCACCGTCAGGCTCTGGAACACCACCGACCCCCACCAGCCCACCTCCCTGGGCGAACCGCTCAAGGGATCGGCGGACACCGTCAACTCCCTCGCCTTCAGCTCCGACAACCGTACGCTCGCTGTGGGCGGAAGCGACGGGATCGTTGCACTGTGGCGCACCGACGACGAGCACGCACCGACCCGCCTCGGTCAACCGCTGATAGGCCCGGCCCGGGCCGTGAACTCGGTGGCATTCGACCCGGACACACAGATCCTGGCGGTAGCGAGCCTGGACGCTACGGTCCGCTTGCTGGACCTGTCGGCGGACGCCGCGATCCAACGGCTCTGCGCCACCAGTGCGGGTGCCCTTGCCCGCGACCGCTGGAACCAGTACATGCCCCAGCTTCCGTACCGTCAGCCCTGTACGGCGTGACCGGTACTCAGCCTGGCGGCACCAGTCGCGGCCCACGGGAGCCGAGTTCGAAGTCGTATGGCGCGTTCGGAGCATCGGGGGCATCCACGTGAATGGTCCCGTAGGAGCCGCGGCCCAGGCGGCTGACGGTTACCGTGGCAGGGTAGGGGTATATGTTGCCAGTGGCACAGTCTGGAACGCAGCTCCTCTGCCACAACTGCCCCCTCGCGGTGGCTGTCGATGCGCCCCACCCGGACCAGGACATCCCTTCCATCTCCGCTCCCGCGTCACCGCAGAACAGAAGGAACGAGTCAGGCGCGGCCACCGGTTGCCCATCGCACCCGTAGATCACGACCGAAGGAACGGCGGGCGACGTGTCCGGCACGGCTGTCGGCGTGTCCGACCGCGTCGACCCCGTTCTGGTCACCGCCGGCGCCGGGCGAGGCTCGGTTGCCCCGCACCCCGCCATAAGAACCGCCGCGGCGCCCACCAGCACACCCAGGCCCCACCACCCACGATCCCGATCCACCATCGGTCCCCCCAAGCGATCTGAGATGCCTCACCGGCCAACTCATGCTAGTGACAACTCACTTGCAGGACAGGGCAATCCGAGCCAGATTCTGCTCGACGGCCTCGATCATCTGCGGAATCCAGATGACGAGGACTGCCGAGGTGACATTGCCGAGTAGGCGTAGCCGCACTTGTCGTACCGGGCACGAGGCCAAGCGCATGCGTCACCGCCGGCTGGCCCCCCTCTAGTGAGCTGGTCCGGAGATTCTTGAGCAGTAGCGGCAGATTCGGTCGATGATCTGGTCGGCGGTCTTGGTCCACTTGAATGGGTGGGCGCTGTCGTTCCAGTTCTTGATCCAGTCCTCGAGCGTGGTCTTCAGGTCGTCGAGCGCGCAGAAGACTCCACGCTCGAGGCAGCGCCGTTCCAGCTCCGCGAACCACCGCTCGACCTGGTTGATCCAGGACGAGTACGTCGGCGTGAAGTGCAGCTGGACGCGAGGATGCGCGATCAGCCAGCGGTGCACCACGGGTGACTTGTGGGTGGACAGGTTGTCGCAGATCACGTGGACCGCCAGGCCCGGCTCGGTCTGGCGGTCGATCTCGTCGAGGAAGTCCCGGAAGTCGACGGCGCGATGCTGGGCGGACACTCGGCTGATGACCTTGCCGGTGGCGACGTTCAGTGCGGCGAACAGGTCCACGGTGCCGTGGCGGATGTAGTCGAAGCTGCGGCGTTCGGGGACCCCGGGCAACATCGGCAGCACCGGCGTGGTCCGCTCCAGGGCCTGGATCTGCGGTTTCTCGTCCACCGTGAAGACCACCGCGTTCGCCGGCGGGGCCAGGTAGAGGCCGACCACGTCCCGGATCTTGTCGATCAGCAGTGGGTCCGGAGAGATCTTGAAGGTCTCCGTCCGCCAGGGCTGCAGCCCGAAGGCCCGCCAGGTTCGCAGCACGCTCGAGGGTGAGATGCCGACCTTCGCGGCCAGCTCCCGCTTGGACCAGTGGGTGGAGCCCTCCGGCGTCTCCTCCAGCGTGCGCACCACTACCTCCTCCACCTGGGCGTCGGTGATGGTGCGCGGGACTCCGGGCCGCGGTTCGTCGGCCAGGCTGTCCAGACGCTCGTGCAGGAACCGGGCCCGCCACCGGTTGACCGTGCCCCGGTTGACCCCCAACCGGGCGGCCACCGCGATGTTGCTGCCGCCCTCTGCGCAAGCCAGCACGATTCGCGCCCGCATCGCGAGCCCTTGGGCGGTCCTGCGTCGGGTCGCCCATCTCTGCATCAGCCGCTCCGAATCCGACAGGACCAGCGGCCGCTTCTGCTGTCACCCATACGGACAGCAGACCGCGGGGCTGGCGCCATGTCACCACCCGGAGCGCGGAGAACACCGAAACTGTGACGCGAAGCGCCTCACGTGGCGACCGCAGATCTCAAGACCAGCTCACTAGTCGAAGACCACCAAGACTCGTAGCGTCCTGCTGATGGCTCACCAATTCGGGAGCGAGACTGCCCTGCGCAGCGGCGTCACATCAACTGCGCCAGGTGGCATGCCAACCTCCCCGTACCAGCCATGCACCGTCCTCCAACCCAGCTTCGCTGAGCCGGCTTCCCGATCCAGTGACCGTACGCAGTCGTTGGAGAGCAGGATCGCCGTCCAGACGAAGTTCGCGTGCTGAAGGGGAAGTTCCAGTTCGTCGATGCGGGCGAACGTGATCAGCATGAGCAGATCGTTAGCTGGGATGGCACCGTCTCGGACCGCGCTGAAGGGCAGGGCATCGAGATCGCCGTGGAAGGGGGCGTGCGGCGCGAAGCGCGCCTTGACTTGAATCCGGGCCAGATCGGCGTAGCGGTCTTCTGGCGGAACGTCAGCACTGATGCAGGGTGCGGTGTTGGTAGCCGTGTCCCAGGCCCACCGTTCCCCTTGGCGTTGCCGGGCGAAGTCGCGGATCGACGGGACTCTCTCGGTGATCGCCTTCCATGGCGCGGCGAGATCTACAGCGAGCGGGTTGCGCCGCTTGGTCGCCGACGAAGGCATCGACCCGAGAGTAGGGCCGTAGGTACCCGAGGCATCGAAGCCCGTTCGGACGCCCCGAGCTCGCAGGTAGGCGTCCTGAACGGAGGTGCTTGGCCACAGGGCAGCCGCTGTCAGCGCCTCGGCAAGTCCACCAATCGGGTCGCTGAGGTTCGGTGCCAGACCGGCCTCGACGAACTGCTCACGGACAGACCAGTAGCTCAGCAGGCTCTCGCTCAATCCAGTGGTGGCCGCCAGACCCGCACTTAACATGTCCCTCGTCCTCTCCTCAACCGGTTCGGTGGGCTCGAAACTCGACAACGTATAACTCGACAGCAGGCTTGCCTAGTGAACGGACGGGAGGTGCCACAGTCCGTTGGCGTAGCTGGTGTTGCGCCGCTGCCCGAGTAGTACGGTTCCGTCGTCGACCAAAACGAGGTGGACGCCGACGACCAGCGTCAGCGGGTCCGTCCCCGGTTTGCGGGGCTCCCTGTCCGCCGGCGGGCCGGTGTGGTCGAGCTGGGTCACGAGATCCTCCCGGTGGGCCGGTCGGCGGCAGCGGCGAGCAGCGTGAGGTAGTGGTGCATGTAGGGCGGGACCAGGCGGTCGGTGGCCTGGTCGAACGGCACCCAGGCGACGGCCTGGCCTTCGTCGCCGAGCCGGATCGCCTCCGGCGGGCCGTCGTAGACCGCCCGGAGCACCCGCGACATCTGGCCGACCCGCTCATGCCGGGGCCCCTCCAGGGGTCGCACGTCGGTGACGACGACGCCGGCCTCCTCCAGCACCTCGCGCGTCGCGGTCTCGGCCGGGTTCTCGTCGCCCTCGCGCCAACCACCGATCGGAGTCCAGTGGTTCGGCCACGCGATGCCGTCCTTCTGGTCCCGGTGGTGCATCAGCAGGTGGCCGTGCCGGTTCGTCACGAACACGATCACGCCCTCGAAGTCCTGCTCCGGTGGCGCCGGGCGCTCCAGGTAGAGCACCCGGCCGGAGCGGGCGGCGCGGAGTACCTGGAGGTCTTGCCGGTACTCCTCCGGCGTCAGGAAGTGGCGCCAGTTGTAGTCGGTCTCGAAGCGGAACTCGCTGTGCTCACGGGGGTCGAGGACGATGCGGGCCTGCTGCTCGGCGGAGAGCACGCCGCCGTCGAAGACCCAGCCGATGGAGGGGACCGGGCGCCGGGCATCGGCCTCCTGGTGGATCACGGCGATCAGGCGCTGCCGGGCGACCGGCTCGGGGTTCTCGGCCAGCAGGTCGAGGCCGATCTCCTCGCGGGCCTCGCGCAGCGCGGTGGTGAACGGGCTCTCCCCGGGCTCGGCGTTGCCCCCCGGCCAGTCCCAGCGGTCGGTGTCGACCGCGTTGCGCAGGCCCAGGACCCGGCCCTGCTGGTCGCGCAGCAGGAAGCAGGCGTAGGTCATCGGTCGGGCGATGGTCCGCACGTACTCGCTGACCGGCTTCCATCCGGCTGCGAGGCGGCTGGTGAGCCAGTCGATCACCTGCCGGTAGCCGTTGCTGGTGGTCGGCAGCGCGTCAGGGGTGAACCAGCCCCAGGCGTCGTGCTCGGTGAACGTGACCAGTGTGTCGGCGGGCACCGTGACGGTGAAGACGAACTGCCGGGTCCTGCGCCCCCGGGTGTTGGTGAAGTCCAGGTGTCTGGCGTACTCGAGTTCCGCCGGATCGAGGACGATCCCGGTCTCCTCGGCCAGCTCCCGCACCGCGCCGAGCAGCGGGTCCTCGTCGGGGTCCAGTCCGCCGGCCGGGTAGTCCCAGATGCCCGGCAGGACGTCGTCCGGGAGGCGGCGCATCAGCAGCACCCGGCCCTGCGGGTCGAGCACCACCGTTCCGGCGGCCAGCTTCTCCATACCCTCGGCCCACGCCTGGTCGGCGAGCAGCTTGTACGAGATCACGCGTTCTCCTCTTCGCTGGACCGCTGCACGGGGATGCCGGTGCGGTCGTTCTGGAGGTCCCACAGCTCCCGGAACCGGCCGCCGGTGTCGGCCACCAGTTCGTCGAAGGTGCCGCACTGGATGACCTCGCCGTGGTCGAGGACCACGATCCGGTCGGCGATGGCGACGTTGGTGAGCCGGTGCGTCACCAGCACCACGGCTTTGTCGTTGGCGAGTTCACGCAGGTTGGTGAAGATCCGGTGCTCCGCGCGGGGGTCGAGCGCGGCGGTCGGCTCGTCCATGACCAGCAGCCCGGCCCGGCGGTAGAAGGCGCGGGCCAGTGCGAGGCGCTGCCACTGGCCGCCGGACAGCTCCTCGCCGCCCAGCCACTCAACCGCGAGCAGCGTGCCCAGGCCCGAGCGCAGCTCCGCCAGCACCTCGTCCGCCCCTGAGGCCCGGGCGGCGGCCCACAGGGCCTCGTCGTCGCCGTCGTCGTGGGGCTGGCCGAGCGTGATGTTCTCCCTGGCGGTCAGGGGCCAGCGCGCGTAGTTCTGTGGGACGACCGCGACCTGCTCCCACATGGCCTGTGGGTCCATGGTCCGGGTGTCGGTGCCGTCCCATTCCACCGCGCCTTCGCCCGGGGCCGGGGTGTAGAGGCCGGCGAGGCACTTGGCGAGCGTCGTCTTGCCGGAGCCGTTCTCCCCGACGAGCGCCACGATCTCCCCTCGATCGACGTGCAGGGTCACGCCGTTGAGCGCGGTGCGGTCGCTGGCCGGGTAGGAGTAGGTCAGCTCCTTGACCGTCACCCGGCGGGGCGGCTCCGGCCGGTGGGTGCCGGTGCGCAGGGCGAAGCCCCCGGCGCTGTCCAGGAAGCCGAAGAAGTCGTCCAGGTACATGCCGATACGGAACAGGTAGGCGCCGTAGCCGACGATCCCGGCGAGGCTGTTGGAGACCGCGGTGAGGACGACGACAGCAGCGCCGCCGTGGGGCAGGCTCATCCGGCCGCTGGTGACCAGCCACGCCATCGTCGCCCACACGATCCCGGCGCCGAGCCCGGAGACGAGCGCGCCGACTACGGAGACCTTCGCGGTCGCCCTGGCGGCGTCCCGGGCGTTGCGGTCCAGGCGCTGGCCGACCTGGTCGTACTTGTCCATCAGGAAGCCGCTCATGGTGTCGGAGCGGACCTGGTCGGCCTGGGCCTTGACGTGGATGTACCAGCGCAGGTTCGCCATGACCCGCCGGTCGGCCATGGCGTCGCGGCTGGCGAGGTACTGCACCCGGGCGGCGCGCACCGAGGCGAGGCCCTGCGGCAGCGCTGCCAGCACCAGCAGGGGCAGCAGCAGCGGGTGGAGGTAGGCGATGACGGAGGCCGCGCCGATCAGCGAGCCGAGCGAGGCCAGCAGGTTCTGTGCCTCGCCCAGGATCTCGACGCACATCTCCGCGCCCCGGTCGGCCGCCTCCAGGTCGTCGGAGTACCCGGAGTGGTCGTAGGCGGTCAGCTCAGTGGCGAGGGTGGCGCGCAGTACCGTCGCCTCGGCCTCGCGGGCGATGCGGGGGGACAGGCGCACGGTGATGGTCTGGTTGACGATGCCGAGCAGTCGGCGCAGCCCCGCGGTGGCGGCGATGACGAGGATGGAGGGCAGGGCAGCCATCAGGCGGCTGGTCGTCGCGCCGGAGGTGAAGACGGCGCTGATGCCGTTGGCGGTGGCGAAGAGGCCGGTTGCGCCCAGGGTGGCGGACAGGATCTGGCAGGTGAGCAGGAGCGCGGCGGAGCGGGGTTCGATGCGCCAGGTGAGGGCGTAGGCGCGGGCGACGACCTGGGGCAGGCGGCGGGCCATCGCGGTGACGGTGATCGCCCGGGTCGCCTCGACGCGGCGCTTGTCGCCGCTGAACTCCAGCTGCTCGTCCGCGATGGGGGTGGCGGTTGTGGTCAAGCGGTGGCCTCCCAGCCCTCGGCCTTGGTCCGGATGGTGTGCAGGTGCTCGGCGAGGAACCAGGCGGGGTCGCCGCCGAGCATGTGGAGCAGGACGAGCGCCGTGAGGGCGGTGTCGCACGCCTCGGCGCGTACGTCGTCCCAGGTGTGGGAGTGGCCCTTGTTCGGGTTGACGCCCAGGGCTCCGATGACGGCCTGCGCGAGTTCGCCGGCCTCTTCCTGGACCTTGAGCGCTTGCAGGATCTGGCGCTGTTCGGGCGGGCCATCGAATCGTGAATTCAGCTTATTAGCAACCAAGTTGGCGACGTTCAGCAGCTCTTCCATGGGGGTTGATCCTGCTCCCTGTTCGAATTCGCGTCCAAGCGTCGGGCGGTTCCCGGCGGTTCTCGGCGGTTCTCGGCGAGCCCGGGTCGAAGACCACGTTTTCGATTCCGGCCGGGCCCCTCACCACAAGGTCGGGTCCTCCTTCGGCAGGGGGTTGTGACTGTTCACGCTTGTTGGCGATTGCTCACGTTTGTTGGCGAGATCGGCCACGGAGCCGAACAGGTCACGTTGAGTTACGGACAAGATCGGTGATCGCCTGCGGATGACGAGCCCGCCATGCTGCCGTGGAGCCATGACGACATCGAAGTCGAAGGCCCTCGTCCGCTCCGATGCGTGTTCGCTGAACGAGCTTATCGTTCCGTACAGCTGTGGCGGGACTCGCGGAAAATTGTCGTTGGGTGAGGGCTGGCTCCGGCAGTGGACCACTTCCTGGGTGATCGGCGACGGCGAGGTCGCCTGGCCCGTACGGGACCTGGGCTCGGTGCCCGTGCTGTCGTCCCGGCCGGTCCGCAAGTTCACGTGGAGGGCCCGCCAGGGTCACAGGCCTGGCCTGCAGTTCATGGTGTCGACCGGCCGACACCACGCCTTCGAGTCACTGGAGGAGCAACGGCTGCTGCTCGCGCTCGACTTCCTCCGCGCCAGCGAGGTGCTGCCGCAGCCATTCCGGCTCGACTTCGACCACGCCAGGGGCCGCGGCCAGCACATCCGGATTTCCTGGCCGTGATGCCCGGGGGCATGGTGCTCTTCGACGTCCGGCCGGGCGATCGGATCGAGGACGACGACCGGCTGAAGTTCGACGCCGCGGCGGAGGTGGCCACCTCCTGCGGCTGGCAGTACGTCGTGGTGACGGGCTGGCGCCAGCACGTTTACAGCGTCCTTGATCACCTGTCGTCCCAGCGCAGACCGCTGAAGGACCAGCTGAATCTGCAGCGACAGCTGATCAGCCAGGTCGATCAAGGACCCGTGCCCTTCGGCGAACTGGTGGATTGCACGAGCCTGCCGGTGGTGGCCCGGGCTCATGCGACGCATCTGCTCTGGCACCGGCGTCTCGCGGTCGACCTGGGCCGGCCACTCGGCGACGGTTCGCTGGTCTGGCTCGGGCAGCGAACTCGCCGGCGGCCGTGATGGCGGGCGGACGCGGCCTGTTGAACCTCGCGCCGGGCAGCCAGCTGCGGCTGAACGGCGTCGAGTGGACTGTCGACGCGATCGAGCCGCAGAAGGGGCGCTTCACGCTCTCGGACGGCGAGGGCCGATCCGAGATCCGCCCGATCCGCTGGCTGATCCACCACCCGGACGCCCGCCCGGTCACCACAACGGCGTCCTTGGCACGGCCGGCCGACGCCGGGCAGTCCCAGTCTCTGGCGGACCTGACGGCGGACCAGCTGGAGCGGGCCCGGATCAGGGCCGAGCACGTGCTGGAGGCGAGCACGGGATTCCGGGACGGCCGCGCGGACCGCGCCCGGCCGGGGGAACCCCGGCCCGCATACGACCCGGCGACGACCACGCTCGGCCAGCGCCGGGCTGCGAAAGTCGCCGAATGCGAGGCCATGCCCCGGCACGAGGCGGCCAGGCTGGGCCTGCAGTTCATGAGCCGCCGAACCTTGGAGAGGCTCACCGCCCTGAGCGGGGAGAGCCTGCTGCTGGCCTGCGCGGACGGCCGGTGGACCCGCCGCAGTGGCGGGCACCCCAGCGTCACCGAGGAGGTCCGCAAGGCGATCTTCGCGGTCAAGGCCGAATGCGGTGACCGGTCCACGATCTCGATGACGGCAAAGCACCGGCTGGTGCACCAGCTCATGGCAGAGACCTTCAAGGATTTCCCGACGGAGAAGATCCCCAGCCGGATGACGCTGACCCGGGTCTGGGACGAGTGGTTCGGCTCCGGCGGGGCCAGAGCGCGCTACGCACGCTCGGCCCAGGCCGCCGCAGAGGCCGGGGTCGGCCAGCGGCTGGTGGTCTATCGCCCTGGCCAGGTGATCGCCCTGGACTCGACGCCGCTGCCGGTCAAGCTCCGCGAGACGGTCTTCGGCGAGGCAGTCTCCGCGACGCTCACACTGGGGCTGGATCTCTACACGCACGCGGCGCCCGCGTTCCGGCTGACGCTGGAGTCGGACACGTCGGTGGACGTCGCGATGCTGCTGCGGGACGTGATGCTGCCGCTGCCGATGCGCGAGGGCTGGGGCGAGGACATGGCCTGGCCCTATCCCGGGGTCCCTGCGGAGATCGTCACCGAGTTCGCCGGCCACGAGGTCGCCGCCCTGCCGTTCTTCGCGCCGGAGACTGTGACCACCGACCACGGCAGCGCCTAGAAGAACCACGACCTGGTCGAGGCCGAGAGGGTGCTGGGCTGCAACATCCTGCCGGCCCGCACCTTCCGAGCCAGCGACAAGTTCGCGGTCGAGCGGGCCTTCCGCGCGTTCAACACAATGCTGTTCGAGCACCTGCTCGGCTACACCGGCGTCGACGTCGCCGACCGCGGGGCCGATCCCGAGGCCGACGCGGTGCTGACCAGGTCGCAGATGGAGCACGTGATCGCGACCTTCATCGTGAAGGTCTGGCAGAACCACAAGCTCGGCGAATACGCGCCCGCCTGGGGACCGGGCGAGGAGCACAGCCCCAACTCGCTGTTTGCCGCCGCCATGCAGCAGGGCGGCTGGTCCATGCAGATCCCCGAGCCGCAGCTCTACTACAAGGTCTTGCGCAAACACCACGTGATGATCCACCCGAGGCGGGGGGTGAAGATTCTCGGGCTTTGGTACTACGACGAGGTCCTTGAGCAGGAGCGTTTCGCCGGGCACTCCGGCCGTGGCGGGAAGCACAGGGGTAAGTGGGTTATCCACAGTGACCGAAGGGACCGGCGCCAGGTCTTCGTCCAGGATCCGCTCGACCGCGACCGCTGGCACGACCTGCGCTGGACCGGGCTGCCGCCCCGGGGCGAGGTACCGGCCTTCTCGGACAAGAGCGTAGGGCAACTGCTCTCCGTCGTCCGCGAGCGCAAGCTCGCCCCCAAGTCGCAGGCCGAGCTGTTGCCGCTGCTCCTGGAGATCCTCGGTCAGGTGACCCCGGTCGAGCAGTGGCCGACCCGGCAGCAGGAAGCCAAGAAGCAGGCTAAGAAGGCGGCGAAGCGGGACCGGGTTGCACGCTCGCGCGAGATCTCGCGGGCCCAGACCGCCGCGGCCGACCGGACTGGCACCGCCGTGTCGGCCGAGCCCGTCGCCTGGGCCGATCACGCCCGCGAGGTCGCCCGGGCCGTCGACACCGACCGGCGCCGACGCCGTGAGGAGGCCACCGCCGCACGCAACGGGCCACGGGCCGCCCCGAGGCTGCTGAACGACTCCCTCAAGAGCCGCCACATGTTCTTGATGCCCTCCCTGCTGGATGACGAGGACGACGAGGACGAACCCGAACAGGAGAACGCATGAACCCCGACGACCTGGCCGCAGGCCGCTTGGAAGGACTTCCCTCACGGCTGCAGATCGGCGCCCTGGTCCTGCAGGACGCCCCGCACCGGGACACCTTCGCCGGGTGGCAGCACTACCGCCGCACCCGCGACCTGCTCGTCCCGCCGCCCCGGCTCACCCTGCGGCAGCGCAAGATGCTGCCCGAGGACCGCCGCTCGGACTACGACACGTACCGCGGGCTGACGAACGTGAACCTGCCCCTGCAGGAAACCCCGATGCTGCAGCACGTCACCCGGCTGATCAGCCGGCGTCTTCGAGGCAACACCCTGCGGCGCAATAGTCCGACCCTGCCCGGCGTCATGGTCAACGGCTGGGGCAACAACGGCAAGACTGCCACGGTCTGCTCGATCGCCGCCGCGTTCGAGGACCAGTGGCTGGACCTGCACGAACACCTCAATCCCACCGCAGTCCCAGGCACCAGAGACCTCCACGCTCCGGTCGTCTATGTCCAGACCCCGGTCACCGCCACTCCGAAGAGCCTCTGCGAGTCGATCCTGAACTTCTTCGGCCGCGAACGCTGGAAGTTCACGCTCCCGCAGCTGATTGGGCAGGTCGCCGACTGCCTGCGCGACCACGGCGTCAAGGTGCTGATCATCGACTTTACCGACCGCGGGTAGTGCCGCCCGTGATGTCCGTCTGGGCCTGTGACCAGGGCGTCGCGGGCTCGTTTACCGACCGTGTCCGGAGCGCCCGTCATGTTCCGGAGTCGGTGCGGAGGACAAGTGGCACGGCGAGTGGTGGTCGGGGACCTGAGGGTCCAGCAGATCGACCGGAAGGACGGGCGGCGGTCGTGGACGATCATGTGGCCCGAGGGCAGTATCCACATGGAGGCGGACCGGTTCCTGCGCCTGCACGACGGGTCGGGGACGCAGAAGACCTACGCGTACTACCTGGTGGACCACCTGCGGTGGCTGGAGCGCGAGTGCCTGGCCTTCGACAAGGTCGTGCTGCGTGACCTTGAGCGCTACATGGGGATCGTCGGCGCGGAGGTCCTCATGCCGCTCGGCGAGCCGTGGCGGATCGGCAAGCGCCCCTACGGCCGCTCCGCGCTGTCCACTGCGGCGGCCTGCCTGAAGGGCTTCTACCTGCACCAGTCCTCGCTCGGCGTGAACGGTGAGCTCGGCAAGAAGCTCGACACCTCCCGGTTGCCCACGCGGGCGGACCGCCGCCGCGCATTTCTGGGACATGTGAAGAACACGCTGCCCACCAACCCACTCGCGCCGACGGGGCCGCACCGCCGGCACCCGAAGATGCTCCCTGACGGCGCGCGGGAGAAGCTCCTGGCCACCGTGAACTCGGCCAGGGACCGGCTGCTGGTGACCTGGCTGGCCGACGGCGGACTGCGGATCGGAGAGCTCTGCGGGCTGCACCTGGTGGACCTGCACCTGCGTGAGAACGCGGCCTGCGGCGAGTGCCGCACCCCGCACGTCCACGTCTGCCACCGCCTCGGCAACCCGAACCGGGCGGAGGCGAAGACCAAGCATCCCTGGCGGATCGAGCGCGGCACGGTGACGGGCGGGCTGATCAAGCGGGTCAGCCCGGCGATGGTGCACACCTACTTCGAGTACCTCACCGGCGGTGAGTATCCGCGCGACACTGCCGGGCACGGCATGCTCCTGGTCCAGCTGCACGGCCCTGGGACCGGGCAGCCGTGGGCGCCGGTCGGGGCCCGCCGGATGCTGGGCCGGGCCGGGAAACGCGCTGGTCTGGGGCTCGTGAAACCCCACGCATTTCGGCACAGCTTTACCAGCGCGGTTCTCGACGCCTCCGACGGCAACCTGCTGATCGCCCGCGATGCCGGAGGGTGGGCCTCGGCCGCGATGGTCGACGAGGTCTACGGACATGTCGATGTCCACGACCCGGCCTTCGACGCCGCGCTCCGCGCGGTCTGGGGTGAGACGAAGTGACCGTGAAATCGTTGCTGCCGCTCTACACCGACCGCCCCGACCGCGAAGGGCGCGACCGGCTGGAGATCCTCACCGCGCTGATCGGCGCCCCGGCCTTCGACCCGATCTTCCGCGACGTCATCATCCGTGTCCCGCAGGGCCACCGCGTCTACCAGTGGGCCTGTGTGGTCGACGCGTGCGAACGGGCCCGGCACAGCGGGTTGGACCTCTGCTCGACGCACTTCCAGGAGTGGAGAACGGCCCGGGCGTCCGGAACGACCCGGGCAGAGTTCCTCACCACCGCCGAGCCGCTGCCGCGCGCCGAGTACGACCGGGAAGGGTCCTGCCTGATCTGCCCCGACCGACCCACCTCGCCGCGCACCGAGCTGCGGTTGTGCATCCGTCACTACGGCGCGTGGAAGTATTCGGTCTCCGTCCGGGACGCGTCGGTGGACTTCGACCAGTGGGTGGCAGATCAGGAGCCGTGCGAGGGCTACGGGAACTGCCAGGTCACCGTCTGTCCCGGGCTGGCGTTGTCCCCGCTGGGGCTTTGCTGCTGGCACCGGCACCGCTACATGCGCGACCGCCGTCCGGGAGGGGCGGCCCTCCCGTCGAGCTGGTGGCAGCGCTACGAGAAACAGGGGCAGCCGGTTCGTGTCTCCTACGCGGACCAGAACGCGTTCCGTGCCTGGTGCGCGGCCGTTGGCCCGGCACCGCGGCCGGGGCAGGTCAACCTGCGCGGCCTGCGGCCCCTGTTGCGGGCTGAGATCCAGTGGGGTCTGTTCGCCCACACCCAGGAGGACCGGCACAGCATCTGGAAGCTGGACTGGATCCAGAAGCTCGTCAACCTCGCACGCGAGCGCGACGCCGGCTCACTGACCGATCTGGACCTGGACGGCTTCCCCCGCTTCCACACGGCGATCGTGAAGAAGATGCTCCACTACCTGCGGCTGGTCTACTTCACCCCGCAGCAGGCACGGGAGGCCGGGTTCATCGAGACCGACCACTTCGGCATCCGCTTCCCGGCCCGGGCCAGCCACATCGACCTCACCGCCATCTCCCAGCGCTGGCTTCGGGACCTGCTCTGGGACTACACCGCCGACCTGATCAGCTCACCGCGCCGCCCGCGCACCGCCGCGCCGATCGACGGCATCCGCCGGGCCTGCACCGAGCTCAGCGCGTTCCTGGAGGTCGACGCCACCAGCGGCGGCCACGACCCATCTGCCTTGCGGGTCGAGCACATGACCCGGTTCGTCGCCGACCAGAGGCACCGTGAACAGAACGGCCTGCCGTCGCTGGTGATGAAGGGACTGGCCGGGGAGCCCTCGACGGTCACCCAGGTCACCCGCACCGATGTCTTCAACGGGGTGCGCAAGCTCCTGCGGGACGCGCTGGAGCACGGGACCGCCGAACGGCTCGCGCTGGACCGGGAGTTCATCATCGCGATGCCCTATGCCGGGAACGAGACGCTTCGGGCCCGTCGGCCGTTCCCCGACGAGGTCGCCCGCGCCCTGGCCGACGGGGACAACCTCACCCGGCTCGCCGAGGTCCACGACCCTGATGACCTGGGATTGAGGGACGTCTGGGAGACGATCGTGGTGACGGGTCGGCGAGTCGGCGAGGTCGTGAAACTGCGCTGGGACTGCATCGGCCGCTACGGCGGCCTGGCAATGTTCTGGCACGACCAGACCAAAGTCGGAAACTACGACGTGGCGATCCGCATCCCGGACCGTCTCTACGACCTGCTCGCCGAGCGCCAGCGCAAGACGCTGGACCGCTTCGTCGCCCGGCACGGCCGTCGACCGACGGGCAGCGAACGGGCCCGGCTGGCCCTGTTCGCCACCAAGGTCCGCAACCCCGCCGGCACCACCGCGCTGTCCTACACGTGGTTCAACCGCGGCTTCCGGGACTGGGTGAACGAACTCGACCTGGGACAGCTCGTCCCCCATCAGGCTCGCCACACGCTGGCCACCAATCTGCTGCGGGCCGGTGCCTCACTGACCCACATCCGCCGTTACCTCGGCCAGGTTTCAGACCGCATGGCCGAGCATTACGTGCATCTGACCAGCACTGATCTGGAGGACGTGCTCCAGCATATCTGGGTCGCCGGCCCCGGCACCGCCCAACCGGGCCAACTCCTGGCCGGGGACGCCACCCCGCTCACCCGCGAGCAGGCCCAGGCCCTGGCGATCGACCTGTCGCGCCGCAGTACCCCGGCCGAGGGCGGGTTCTGCACCTTCCAGCCCGTCGTCGAGGGCGGCGCCTGCCCCTGGAACCTGGACTGCCACAACTGCGACAAGTTCGTCCTGTCCGGCGCCGACCTCCTCTACTGGCGGCGCAAGCGCGAACAGTGGCGACTCTTGGCTGAGGGTGCCCCCGATGACGCCACCGCCGACTACCTCCATCGCTACTTCGAACCCACCGCCCGCGCCATCGACGGCCTGGAGAGTGCTCTGGCCTGCCTCGGTCTGCTCGACGACGCCCTCGCCCTGGACCTGCGCAAACCCCAGGACTACTTCCACCGCGTGTGGTCCACCGCCTTCCGCGCCGCCGACCTCGCCCAGGCCGCCGAGGACGAACAGGGCCAGGTCGACGACACCACCGATGATCAGGAGCAATGCGCGTGACCGCCACTGTCCCCGACCCGCGCACCGCCGCGGCCCTGGCAGCCCGCCACTGCAGAACCGCAGCCGCCCTCGGACGGGTCCGCGACGCCATCACCCGGCTCCGCCGCGAGAAGACCCAGGTCAGCGTCGCCGCCGTCGCCCGCCGCGCGAACGTCTCCCGCACCTTCCTCTACGACCACCCCGACGCCAGGGCCGCAGTCGCCGCCGCGATGGCGGAGGCCGGCGAACGCCGGACCCAGATGGTCACCGACCAGGACGAGGCACGCGAGGCGACCTGGCGCGAGCGGGCCCTGAACGCCGAGGACGGCCTCAAGGCCGCCCACGCCGAGATCCTCACCCAGCGCACCCGCATCGGGGAACTCCTCGGACAGGTACGCGACTTGGAAGCTGAGTGGACCCAGGAGGCCATCCAGCGGATCACCACCGAGAACACCACCCTCAAGCAGCGCGTCCGCCAGCTCACCGCCGACAACAAGTCCTTCGACGAACGACTCAAGGCTGCCCGATCGAACCTGCGGTTCCAAGACCGCCGCGTCGCCGACCTCGAAGCTCAGATCGCCACCCCGCCGGGATGATCCGCGCTACGCGGGGCGAAGAACGGGGTCGATCTCGGCCAGGATGTCGTGCAGCTGACGGGCCCCCAGGGCAACCCGGTCGTCAGTGTCCCGCAGCATCTCCTCGCACAGCTGCAGCGCTTTGTCCCGGTCCTCGGAGAAGATGCTGAACACGTCGACGATTGCGGTGTGAATCCAATCGCTGTGATTCGAGTTGGCGACCGCCATCGCGGAGGCGACTACCGTCAGCCCGGCCCTGTCCATTCGCCGAAGCACGGCTTCTGTGGTCACTCGGGTGACGAAGGTGTCACCCGGGTCGAGCACGAGCTCCAGCAGCGGCCCGAGCGCCTCCTGCATGTCGGCGAAGGCCGCCAGGCCGCGACCGGCATCTGCCCGGTCACGGTAGTCGAGGCTTCGCCCGAGCTCACGGAGCGCCACGAAAGCGGCATGCCGCCGGTCACTGTCCCCCTGCAGCAGGCCTCGCAGCCGCCTCACCTCAGCGACTAGGCGGGGCATGTCCTGTCGCGCGGAAGCGATGAAATCGAGATCGGCATCCAGTTGCAGGTCCGGACTGACCTGGACCCGTTCTCCGTTGATGAACCGACTGAGATACATCTCATCGTCATCCACGGCAGTGGCCGGAGCGATCTGGATACAGCTCGCCCCGCCGGTCGCACCGCGAGTCTCCAGCACGGGAACCCACGCCCCCATGGACGCGGCCGCGATGCGCGTATCCATCGAAACGAGCTCTTCTTCAGTCGGCATGACCGGATCATCCACCCCGACCAGGCAGACCGTCCACGGGATTCGAACGGGCCTGCCATCTGGGCGCGAGCGGTGAAGCACGGGACTCCAGCACCCGTGACCCCACCACCGCCGGGTTCTACTGCGGCACCACTCAAACGAGCTACGGAGAAGGGCATCCGTCACCATGACGGACATGTAGTCTATGGATCGTCGCAGCTCAGAGCCGGTATCCGAGCTCCTGCGGTCGGTAAACTGGACGACATCAACCGGCTGCGGATGCACCGCGCCGACGACCAGGACGT
This sequence comes from Kitasatospora sp. NPDC023118, assembly GCF_055560875.1. Classification (NCBI taxonomy): domain Bacteria; kingdom Bacillati; phylum Actinomycetota; class Actinomycetes; order Kitasatosporales; family Streptomycetaceae; genus Kitasatospora; species Kitasatospora sp. NPDC023118. Next base: position 159,155 of record NZ_JBVHHW010000018.1, on the reverse strand, counting down.
CCTGGATCTGATCCGGTCTCTGATGAGCTTCGATGTCACCTTGATCCTCACCGGTGTCAACATCCCTGGCACCAGGCTCCTGCGGGAAGCGGTCCGCAACCCCACCACCGGCCAGCTGATGCTGCCGCCGCTGGAGGGCACCCGCGTCCACGGCCTGGAGGTCACCCAGATCGAGCGGCGCTTCGAGTTCGTCGAGCTCGGCTACACCACGCCGGCCGAGATCGAGGCCTTCCTCGACCACCTCCGCGGCATCGAGGCCCATCTGCGGCTGATGAAGGCCAAGGACGGCTTCCTCACCGAGGGCACCATGCCGGAATACCTGCGACGGCGGACAGGTGGAGTCGTCGGTCTGCTCAGCCGCCTGATCGAGGACGGCGCCCACGAAGCCATGGCCAGCGGCAAGGAGACACTGACCGAGTCCCAGCTGGATGAGATCGTCATCGGCCGAGATCTCCCGCCGGACGAGATCGGGCCGGCCCCCGCCTCCGGCCAGGACCGGCCCAAGCGCCCGCGAGGCGGCAAGAAGCCCCGCAACGGCGCCTTCGACGACAACGGCCCCCGCCCGGGCGAGGACGTCGACGACCAGCCCGACGAGGCGGCGGGCTGACCGGGATGGTCACGAGCCGGCCGACGACACCGATGCCCCGCAGCCTGGCCCCGCTACCGGGAGAGAGCCTCGCCGGCTTCCTCCTCCGCATGGCTCACCACCTCGACGAGCCTCCCGGCCAAATCGCCTGGCGCACGGGCATGACGCACAACCACTTCAACACCTCACTGGCACCACGCCGCCACCTGATCATGATGGAACCCGGCCTCCTCGCCACATTCGCGCACGCCACACGAATGACGACCGACGAGGCCGACCAGCTCACCTTCCGCCGGTTCATCGACCACTACCCGCCCGTCGCGGAGGCCCTGACGAGACGGCCAGGCGCACCTCCTCAGCCCCGGGGCGCCTTCCCGGCATGGCTCCTCACCGATTCCACCCGCTACTGCCCGCGCTGCCTCCGAGGCGACGGGTCGCCGATCCAGAACCTCTACGGAGGAACTTGGCGGCTGTTCTGGCATCTGCCCATTGCGTTCGCCTGCCTCGATCACCAGGTCATGCTCCAGGGCACCTGCCCTGCATGCCGACTCCCCGCCCAGAGCGGGCACTCAGGCATCAGCACGCGACTGGTGCCCAACCCCATCAAGGCAGGACACCACCTGGTTGAATGCCGCAACAACAGTGACGGCGCCCCGACCGGCCCCGTCTGCGGGCGCCGACTCGATGACGCCAGCGACCTGCACGAAAACGCCCTTGTCCCTGAACTCGCTGACCTACAGAGCAAGTTACTCGCAATGCTGTCCCCTCAGCGCGACCCCGAAGAGTCGGCACAGTCGTTTTCCGACATGCGAGTCATGGTGGCCGTCATCAGTGCGACCTGGCCCATCACCAGCATCGTTACCCTGCCCGGCGCCCTCGCGGGCGCGCTCGAAGAGCACGGCGCCATCCAACAGCGCGCCGCAGACGACATCAAAACCCTTCCTTTGCACGGCAGTCGACACCCCAGCCTCTGGAGCACGGAGCCCCGGTCGGCCGCCGCCACTGCCGCGCTGCTGAGCCTCGCCGACCAAGTCCTCCGCCAACCTACTCACGAGTTCCGTGCCTCCCTGGCCACTCTCCTCGAAACTGCACCTTCAGACGACGAGCCCCGCTGGGGAACGGCCTGGCGCATCCTTCAGCACCAGACGTCGCCGCAGATCCGCTACGAAATCGAGGGCGCCCTCCGCCGCCGGTTCCCTCTCCAACCGCCCGGTCGCCTTGACCGCCTACCGCCCACTCCGGCCGTCCTGCCAGTCCGGCACCGAGGCTACGAGCCCCAGCACATCCCGCAGGAACTACCTGCCAACTGGGTCGGCGTGTTCGACCGCGCCTCATCGACGCGGCACTCGCCAACGCGATCGGCCCCCTTTCGACGCAGCATCGCGGTTCAACTCGTCCAAGCCGCCGGCGGCATGGGCATGGCCGAAGCCGCACGGTTCCTTGGCCTGCCCAACAGCTGGATCGACAACCCGCTGCAGCTGCCACCGATTCAGAGCGAGCTTCGCGGACCCACCTACGGTGCACTCGGCGCGTTCGAAAGGCTCGCTGAGCACATCCCTACCATCCCCCTGGTCGACTATCACGAACGCCGCGAGCAATTCGCCTCCTGGCACCTCAACGTTGCGGAGTGGGACAGAATCCGGGACTCCGTGACCGAATTGGCCCCGGCTTTCCGACAGTGGGACCAGGGTGATCGGCTTCGCGGTTGCGCTTCGGCATTCGTCTGGTCGAAGCTCACAGGGAGCGAGTGGATCCTCGCACCGTGCTTCCGGCCGCCGTTCTCCGCAGTCAGTCGCCCACTCGGGCACGCGACCCATGAATCACAGGTCGTCAGTCGTCTCCTTCGGCGCTGCCGCTCATCCGGTCAGTGGTCTCCGCTCATTCCGCTGGCCGCCTTCCTCAACCGACACGCCGATGAACTCCTCGGGGGAGAGACGCTTCCGAGCCGCCACCCACGCGGCTCGGCAAGGAGGCGTTAACTCGGTGACCCATGTCGCGGTCGACCGGCGAGCACGAAGTCGCGGTACTCGTCCTGAGCTACACCCTGATTGACCCAACGGCCACGAACGGCTCCAGTCCGGTGCTCCGCAACGACGAGGGCGTCATGTGCTCCCGGTGCCGTGGCGATCTCCAAGCCGAACTCGTCGTCCTCGGTCTCGGGATCCAGTGGCGGGAACTCGACGAGATCGTAGAAGTCCTCGTTTCCGACGTCTGCCGACGTGTGGAGAACGACCTTGAACTCAGAGCCGGTCGGAACAATCTCGACCCAGCGGACTCCCGGAGCCTGGGCATCACCGGCGGGGCCGAGAAACTGTTCGACTGATCGACCACGGGTCAGGGCACCGACTGCGAAGGACTCGATTAGGTAGCGCACCCGGGAAGCCTAGACGCCAGAGACGGGTGGTTGCCGTTCTACTCCACCGGCTCGCGCCAGGCGGCGACGAGATCGTGGAAGCGCAAGAAACGGCTACCCGGAACAGTCTCGCCACTGACCGTCTCGCCGTTGAGCCAGCAAATGTCAAAGATGCCGGTCTCGGTGTCGAGCAGGCAGCACACGCCACCGGCGGCTGCGGTGAGGTCGGTGAACACCTTCCTGACGCTCGCGGACTGCTCGAACATCCGACTCATGCCCGAGGTGGCCGCCGTGAACTGCAGTGACGCAAAGCTCGGGTGCCATGCGGGCGAGAACCAGACGGTCAAGTAGATGTACCCGACTGACACTCTTCCCAACTCGTCGATCCTGTCGACATCGCGGAGGTGGAACTCACGCATTGCGTCGTCGACGCCAATCATGATTGAGGTGTCCAGTTCGAGCGTGCCGCCTGCTGAACAGTCGACCGGGTCGCTCTTGAACTTCGAGGTGAACGGCACAATCAGTTGCTCGCCGCCCGGCAGAGTGACCGGAAGCGGTGGCGTGTTGTGGCCTTGGGGCGTGAGTTCGGCCAGCCGGGTCAGTGCTCGCGCAACGTTCCGAGGGGGCATGAAGATCTCGTAGCTGTAGTCCAGCCCCATTCCGCCCAGCCTCCCCTGTCCTGAACCAGCATCTTTTCACGCTATGGACCGTTCGCCCAGCTGATTCTGGGGCGGCTGGCTTCACCCGGGCGCGGTCGGCACTGGGCGTCAACATCGGGTCGTCTCTCTAGAGATCAGCTCCGAGCGGAAGTGCTGTTGCCTATGGGTGGGAGGATCCGGATTCTCACCCGGCTTGAGCCGAGTCGCCCTTCGAATAGCAGTCAGAGCTGGCCGCTGATCTGTCGAGCGAGCCCCTCGAAGAACTCCTGAAGGCCAGCCGCAGCGAGGTCGAACTGATCGAACCACGAGGCGGTGGTCGACCTCCAGACCCGTCCGGATCCTGCCAGTGCGAACAGATGGCCGCCGCCGTCGCTGGCGAAGACCAGGGCAGGCTCTTCCCCGTCGATCTGGACGGCCCCGTACTCGCGGAAGTGGTCCGCCACCAGCGAGGCGGGATGGACGAAGTAGCCGTTCTCCACATCGGGCAGGGAGACCTCGTCGATCACCCAGTACATGGTGGTCAGATCCGAGGGAATCGGCGTCAGCTCCACGAGCGCGTCGGTGGCCTGATGGCTCTTCTCCGTAGCGAGCGTGACCAGGTTGCTGCCCGGCTCGAAGCCGTGCCGTGGTTGGAACGACTGCATCAGCGTCGCGAGTTCCGCATCCGCCTGCTCGCACCAGCCGCAGAGCCACTCGGCATCAAGCCGCTCACCAACCACGATCGCTCCCTTAGGCTCCTGGGAAGTTCCCCCTCACCGAGTCCGGAAGAACATACAGGAGCGTCCAGGCAGATCACGGAATCCAGCCGGCCACCATCCGCTCGGCCACCGAGAAGTCGGTCCCGCAGTCCGGGCAGGCGGCTCGCCCGAACAGGTAACGGACGCTATCAGCCAGCGCATCCTGACCGTCCGCCAATACCCGCGTGAACAGCCTCTGCGGCAGCTCTTCCAGCTCGTGCACTCGCGCCGGTTGGAGGGGTGACTTCTGCACTTCTTGCAGCGCATAGTCGTCGGTGCAGCAGAAGGAGTCGTCCTGCCCGATCACCACGAACATGTCGACGCCGCAGTAGGGGCAGTCGACCTCGTACTCCCCGGTCTGGAGGCCGTCCAGGGAGCGGTCCCAGATCTCGACGCCCTCGAAGGAGAGTAGGGCCTGCAGCAGGTTCACGTATTCCTCGGCCTCGGCCGTCTGGCTCAGACGGCGATCGGTGAGCTCATGCAGAACCGTAATCGGAGCCGAGAAGACTGTCAGGGGGCCGCCGGGCTCGGACAGCCTGGGCGAACAGGAGGAGATGGCTCCCGCCGCCAGCAGCACCGAGCCCAGGGTCTCCGGGCTGGCCGCCGTCGCGATCTCGGCCAAGCGCGGAAGTGCTGCGAAGCTGGCGGTGAAGGCGGTGTCCAGCTGCGGACACAGGTGGTCCATCAGCTCCGACCACACACCGGTCGGATCGGCCTCGAACCGGTCCAGGAGACCAGGCACGTGTTCCGCAGAACCGCACGCGTCGGTGAGTGTCGACCAATCCGTCATGGGGTCATCCAACCAGGCGGCTCTGGACGGGTCGCACCGGGTAGAGCGACTTCAAGATCACGGATCGCGTGCTAACCCGACAGTGAGCAATGGTGAGTCACAACTCTCCGTCACTGCGGCGAGTCTTGATTCGCCAACTATCGCGAACGGGTCTCGCCAACTGAGGTGAGCAGAACGCGCCGCGATCAGGCACGATCTCGGTCACACTCGCCAACAAGCGTGAGCAGTCACAGGGGTGTCCCGGCAGCCCCGGCGGGACGGCGGCGAGCGGCAGTTCCCGCGTATAGCCTTGGCCGACGACTCCACGTGGGTAAGGAGTAGCTGTGCCGCCGCTCGTGTCTGTCGTGATGCCCGTGCACAACAGCGCACCGACGCTCGGCGCGTCGGTGCGCTCCGTGCTCGCGCAGACCCACGGCGATGTCGAGTTGTTGATCACGGACGACGCGTCCACCGACGGCTCCTGGGATCTGTTGCAGGACTTGGCCCGGCAGGACGAGCGTGTGCACCCGCAGGCCGCGCCGGAGCAGGGCGGCGCGGCCAGGGCCCGCAACCTCGCCCTGGCGCGGGCGCAGGGGGAGTGGGTGGCGTTCCTTGACGCCGACGACCTGTGGCTGCCGACGAAGACCGAACGGCAGCTCGACTTCGCAGCCACCGCCGGCGCACCGCTGACCTACACCTCGTACTACAAGATGGACGCTGACTTCAGCGGCGAGGCTGCCGATTTCGCCCCGAACGGGCGGATCATTGCGGCAAGGGAGCGCGTGACGTACCGCGACATGCTGGTGCAGGACCACATCGGGTGCTTGACCGCCATGTACTCCCGGACGGTGCTGGGCACCCGGCTGATGCCGGACATGCCGAGGCGCCAGGACTACGGGCTGTGGCTGTCGATCATGAGGGAAGGGCACTCCGCCCGGGGGCTGCAAGAACCGTTGGCGGTGTACAGGTCCGGGCGCGCGAGATCGCTGTCCTCCCGCAAGCTGGCTCTCGTCCCATACAACTGGCGCTTGTACCGCGACCACGAACAGCTGCCGGTGCACCGCTCGGTGCTTTCGCTGGCCGGCGCCGCCTGGCACTCGCGGCGCAAGTCGCGGATCTAGATGACTGATGCCAAGGGGTTTAGTGGTCGTAGGCGGTCAGCGAGCGCATGACGGGCTGGCCTGTGTGGTCGTTGTGCCAGATCGCGGCGGTCAGTGCGAGGATCCGCTGGAGGACGCGGACCATGACGCCGCCGGGTGTGCGGCCGTGGTGGCGTTCGAGGTCGAGCTGGCCCTTGAAGGTGTCGTTGACCGACTCGATGACTTGCCGTAGCGGCTTGAACAGCTGTGATCCGGCCCGCACGGATTCGCCCTTGCGGGCCGGTCGCAGGAGCCGGATCTCCAGCTCGGCGAGCTCACGCTCGAACGCGGCGCCGTAGTAGTTCCTGTCCCCGATCAGGGTCTGGCCGGGCCGGGCGGCCACGAGGGCGGTCTCGGTGTCCAGGATGTCCAGCAGGGTGGTGCGCTCGTCGGCCTTGGCGCCGGTGAGCGCGAAGGCGACGGGCAGGCCGTGCAGGGTGCACACCAGGTGCAACCGCAGGCCCCAGAAGAACCGCGAATGGCTGGCGCAGTAGCCGTACTCGGCCCATCCGGCCAGGTCGGAGCGCTTGACCGTCTCGCGGGAGCGTCCGCATTCGATCGGGGTGGAGTCGACCACCCAGACGTTATCCGTCCACAGGCTGGTGTCGGTGGCCAGTTGCCGGTTGACGCGGGCGATCAGGTCCGCGCTCTTGCGCAGGCGCCGGTTGTAGCCGGACTGCCCCGGGAGGTACGGGAACAGGTGCTGGAGGTTGGAGTGGGCGTAGCGGATCCAGCGGCGCTCGGAGACGAAGCCGAGCAGTGCTTGCATCACCGACAGCGTGACCAGTTCGGCATCGCTGAGCTGCGGTTCGATGCCGATCTTGGGACGCCACGGCGCCAGATGCGGCGATTCCTTCAGCAGGTCGTCGGTCTTCACGTAGAGTGCGGTCGCGAGGGAGTCCAGATCAGGCGTCACAACCGATCTTTGGACTCCCTCGCTTCATGTCATGCGTGCCAGTGAGCCCTTGGCATCAGTCATCTAGTGGCGGTCGCCCTCCGGGGCGGCTGAGGATCGCAACCCAATGGCGATTACGTTGATTGAGCAAGGCCGGCGCGTGGCGGTCGCCCTCCGGGGCGGCCGAGGATCGCAACACCGTCCGCCTCGGCGGCGGCCTGGGACCCGACGGCGATGCCGTCGGGTCCTTTCATCACGTGGCCCGCCTGCGGGCTCGCTTCGAGACCTGGCAGCGGATCGACCAGGTCCTCGCGCTGGAACTGGCTCGCCGGATCGGGCGATGGCGCCCGATCCGGCGGTCGGCGGCCCCGCTGCGGGGTCAGCAGGTCAGGAGTAGTCCTTGACGACGTGTTCGGCTGCCTTGGCCTCGGCGGTGTGCGGATCGAGCTCGTCCAGGGACAGCAGGTCGGTGTCGTCGGTGAGGTAGGTCTCCCACCTCGCGGCCATCTCCTCCTGGGTCACGTGGGGCAGTCGCCGCACATTGTCCCGGCTCGTCGGGGCGAGCACGTTGAGGAACCGGGACAGCGGGTCGGTCTGCACGGTCCTACCTCGTCAGGCATTGAGCGTGGTGATGTTCCACCAGCGTTCGTCACCGAGGTCGAGGGTGATCGGCACGGGGGCCGCCTTGGCGCGGTGGAGCATGGCCGGGTAGCTACGGTCGGGCAGTGGCCTGGTGGTCCATGGCTGGCCGTCGTGCCCGTTGTCGGGCACCGAGGGGATGGTGATCTCGACGGCGTTCGCCAGGTCGTTCGCCGTGACGCCGTCGGGCACCTGCTGGAGGGTGAAGATCTGCTCGAAGTGGGGGCGCTTGACCAGGCGGTGGGCGATGTGGGCCTCCTTGCCCCGGCCGTAGAGCAGGTAGGTGAGGTGCGCTGGGAAGGGCTCCTCGCTGAACCGGCGGAAGTTCAGCACCCGCTTGATCCGCACAGTGAAGCCGCCCGAGATGGGCTCCCAGATCCGGTCCTCGCCGTTGCCGGTCTGGGTGACCCGGTCGAGGCGGGCCGGGTACTCGGTGACCGAGCCGTCGCCGATCGGGGGCAGCACCATGTCCTCGGTGTTGCGCACCGCGTGCCAGCTGGCCGGGCGGTCCGCCTGGTCCTTGAGGTAGATCTCGACGATGTCGGTGGGCAGGTCGTACTCGACCACAACCTGGTAGCGGTGCTCGGCCATGCCGAACATGGCCAGGTGGTAGCCGAAGACTGTGTCCCGGCCGGACAGGATGAAGGAGTGGACCGAAGGGTCCTCGTGCTCGTGGTGGTGACGGGTGGTCATGCGAACTCCTTTCGGATGCTGTGCTGTGGTGTGGAGGGATGCGGTAGGGACGTGTGCCGGCGCTGCCAGAAGACCCGGTCGCTCCAGCGGTTCTCCAGGCGGTACACCGTGTGGTGGTTGCGGCGGTAGGCGGAGTGGATCGCGGCGACCTGGGCGCGGTAGGACTCCAGCGCCTGGCCGTCGCCGTCGAGGTGGGCGGCCAGGGCCGAGGCTCCGGCCATACCGGTGTGTAGGGCGGTGAGGATGCCCTGGGAGGAGATCGGGTCGAAGGCGATGGCCGCGTCGCCGACGGCGATCCAGCCGTCGCCGGTGGGGGTGTCGAGGTGGGAGGAGTGGGCGGGGGCCCGCCGAGGAGTCGCGTCGGTGGGCAGCGGGTGGGCGCCGGCCCGGGCCGCGACGTGCCGGGTCTGCCGCAGCAGCCGGGCGAAGTCCGAGCGGGTGCGCGGTGCGGGCGGGGCGAGGTCGGCGTCGGTGAAGTAGGCCACCAGGCGGCGGCCGGTGGGCAGCAGCGCGGTGTACCACCAGCCGTCCCCCGCGGATTCGACCAGCGAGCAGGTCTCACCCGCTCGCCCCGTGGACTCGGGTGCCAGGACCAGGCATGTGGCGACCAGGCCGTCCGTGCGCTGAGTGGCGGCCCGGCCGACGGAGGCTACCGCCCTGCGGCGGCCACTGGCGTCCACCAGCCAGTCGCACCGGACCATCCGCTGCTCCGCCGGTCCGCGCAGTGTGACTGCCCAACTTCCCTCCGGGTTCCCGGGCTTCGGGCGGACCGTGGTGTGCTCCGCTACTTCGGCGCCGGCCGAGCGGGCCGCCTCGCGCAGGCACCGGTCGAACCGAGCCCGGTCCAGGTGCCAGCCGGGACCGTTCGGGTCGTTGATGAAGTCCGTGCGGCCCAGGGCGGTCGATCCCCAGGAGGAAAGGTTGGCGTAGCAGGTCAGGTGTCCGGCCGCGACAGGCCGTTGACCGGCGCCCAGGTCGCCGAGCAGGACCTTGGCCACCGAGGGCAGGGACTCGCCGACCTTGGGAGGGCCGCTCCCGGCGTCCGCGAGCAGGACGGTCCGGCCCGCGCGCGCCAGGGTCAGGGCGGCGGCGGCGCCCGCCGGGCCGCCGCCGGCGACCACCACGTCGTAGTGGTCGCCCGCGGCGGTGCGCCGACCGGTCATCAGACGTTGTCGCGGAAGGGCGCGACCTTGTCGATGAAGCCGGCCGTCACCTCTTCGGCGGTGTAATCGCTGACCGCGATCGCCTGGTTGATCGCCACCGACGCGAGGGTCAGGTCCGCGGCCTGGGGCACGTGCAGCGTCACCAGGTTCTGGGTGAGCGGAACGCCTTCGAGGTCGATGGAGGGCCTGGACTCCACCTGGATCCGGTCGGGGAAATCCTTGGCGCCCTCGCGCACCTCCACGATGCCGAGCCGGTACCAGTCGTCGATCATCTGGTTGAGCTGCTCGGTGTTCTGCCCGCGCAGCCCACGCAGCCACACGGCCCGCCGCTCGAACGCCTCGGTGCGTTCGGCCAGCGGCCGGGTCTCGTCCACGACCACCTGGTAGTCGTCCTCGGTGAGGACGTGGTTGGGGACCCGGGCCGGCCAGAACGTCGGCAGGTACGGGTCGTGGCGCGGACCCAGGGACAGCTCGTAGCCGGAACGGCAGCTGGCCGTGTCGCTCTGCCACGGGACGGCCATCCACCGGGAGAGGTCACCCGGCGCCTGGGCGTACAGCGGTCCGTTCACCGACAGCGCGGTCTCGGGGGTGAGGACCGTGCCGTACGAGGGCTCGGGCTGGTCGGCCGGGCGGTGGCGGATCCGGAACGGCGCCATGTACATCGAGGAGTGCCGGATCGGCCAGGTGACCTCGCAGCCAGGGTGGAAGGCGTCGGCGAGGCAGAAGTCCAGTGCGGCGCGGTCGAGCGCGGCCGGCTGCTCGGCGAGGCGCACCTCGGCAAGTGTCCGGGGCGGCGCGGTGGCCCCGAGGGTGCCCCAGTCGTCCTCGAAGTCGCCGTCGGCCCAGTACTGGAACATCCGGTACTGGGTCGGGGAGAACGCCATGTGCTGCAGCGGCGAGCGCGGCGGGATGGCCATCGCATCCCCGTACAACCAGGGCCAGGGGACGGGCGAGCCGCCGTCGCGCCCGAAGTCGCGCAGCGCGTTGAACACCTGCCGGCGCAACGCGCGGCGGCTGGGGGCGTTGCTGCTGAGCCGTGCCAGCATCTGCGGGGTGGTGAACTGGCTGAGACCGTCGTGCCCGTAGTAGCCGGCGAAGCCTTGGTTGACCCACTGGTGGTCGGTGAACCGCTGGAGTACCGGTGCGATGTGGCGAGTGAAGGAGACCCTGTCCGGGAACGGCAGCGATCCGTCGCAGACGAACACGTCGTACAGCAGGTCGTAGAGGGTGCGGATGCCCTTCAGCGCGGGGGCGTAGTTGGGTGGGGCGACCAGGACCCAGGCGGGGTCGACCGGCAGCACGCGGCCGCCGACGGTGACGGTCGCCGTGACCGGGCCGTCGCCGATGTCGTCGTGCCAGCCGTCGTTGTTGGCGTAGGTGGTGATCGGCTTGCCATTGTAGGAGGCCGACTGGCCGAAGCCGCCGAGCACCAGCAGGTGCCCGTCCTCGTCGGTGCGCAGTTCCCCGAGATAGACCTCCTTCCCCATGAACTTGCCGTCACGGAAGTGGAAGTCGGGCCCTGAGAGGTTTCTCCCGCTGATGCTGATCGGGCCCGGGTCGATGATCAGGTCTTTTCGGAGGTCGCCGGTGATCTCCTTGTTGCGAAGCTCGGACGCCTTGGCACCCGCCGCGTCGGGAATGTCGAGAGCGAGCTGGAACTGGTACCAGGCCGCCTTCTTGTTCGCCAGGTGCGCGCTCCAGCGGATATCGGCGTTGTCCGCCGTGAGCTCGGCCACCACCTCGCCCAGTGCGTTGTACCCATAGACCCGAAAGCGCGCCGCCTCGCGTTTGATCGCGCCGGCGGAGTCCTTGTAGAAGCCCGGGTCCTGCGGCGCGGGGTCGGGCACCTCGGGGCCGGTGTAGTACTCCTCCAGTGAGTTTCCGACTCTGGCGATTCCGATGGCGGGGTGGATCGCAGCACGGACGATCTCGTCGGTCATCTGGCTCGGTGCCTCCAACTCCGGGAATCCGGCTTCGATCTGAACGTTCGCAGGCGAAACGCTACGGCAGGAAACTCTGCTCCGATTGGAGGGACACGGACCACCACTCGCAAGAGTGAGGCGGATATCCATGCCTGGCCTGTCTGGGGGACATCTGCACCCGCTCGGCACAATGGAGCTCGGGTGGCCGGGATGGGATCATGCTGATCGTTGATCTTGTTTGGGTTTCAGCCGCAGCCCCGGCCTGAGCTGGATCCGCAGGTCGGGGCGGCGATTCGGGAGATTTGCCAGGGCAGGCGGGAGCTGCCGCGGGCGGTGCAGGTCCGTGACCGGCTCGGTGAGCTGGTTCTGGACGCGGCCGTTGCTGACGCGTTCGGCCGGGTGGGCAAGCCGGGCTGGTCGCCAGGTCGGCTGGCTCTGGTTATGGTGCTGCAGAAGGTCGCAAAATAACCGCCAAGGATGGCCAGGGCTTTCGGGTTGGCGATTCCCGTGTCGATCGCGGCCAGGGTCCAGCGGACGAACAGCTTGCGGTCCATGAGGTGGACGTCCGACCAGTGGAGGGCGAGAACCTCGCCGCGGCGCATGCCGGTGCCGAGCATGACCTCGAACAGGTCGGTGAGCTGGTCGGCGTACTGCTCCGCGTTGTGGCGCAGGAAGGTTGCGGCCTCGTCCGGGGTCCAGCAGGTGCGTTTGGCGGCGCGGGGCTTGGGCGGGACGGAGTGCTTGGCGGGGTTGTATCGCAGGCGCCAGGAGCGCACTGCAGCGTTCAGCGCGTTGCGCAGGGTGGACACGGCCCGGTAGACGGTGACGAGCCCGCGCTCGGCCTTCAGCTGGGCCGTGGCCCAGTCGTCGATGTGTTCCGGGCGCACGTCGAGGAGCCGGAGGTGGCCGAAGGCGGGGATGAGGTCGCGCTCGGCGCACGCGGCGTAGCCGGCGTACGTGTTCGGCGCGAGGTGCGGCCTTCTCGTGGCCAGCCATTCGCGCAGGTAGCTCGCGACGGTGGTACGGCGGTTCTCATAGACCCCGCGCAGCTCGCCGTCCAGCGCCGCGGCCATCTCGCGGGCCGCCTCGGTCCGGCTGGTGAACCCGCCCCGTCGACGGGTCCTTCGCTTCCGGTCTTCCGGGGCGAGGTCGAACGCAGTACGTCCACGACCCGTGACCCGCCTCCTCCAGCAATCGCACGCATCACGGACCCAGCTGCTTGCGGTGCTCGTCCGTACACCCGCACCGCCGGTAGACCCGTCCCCGCCGCGCACGCTGTCTCATGAGCTTTCCCTTCTCCGATCGGGTGATCCTGGGACCAAGAGTCGCCGCCTGGTCGGGCGTGGCGGCAGAGCGTGAGGAGCGGTGCGCGAGGCACGTCAGAACCACACGGCGAAGACACGCTCAAGACGACACACCGCCCGGAAGATCACTGTCCGCAACCGGTGAGTAAGCGACCATGATCCGCCCTCAGGCACCGGCTCCGTGGGCCGGCTGACGGCATCGACGCGGGGGCAGTCGGGCGGGCGTGACGCCGTTTGCTGAAGGGCCGACAGGTCTCGATCACAGGCAGTAGCTGTGGCGGGGCGCTCGGCCTGGGGACCACTTTGGGACCACACTTGATGAGCGCCTATGGGCGCCGCAGGAGATGAAGTATGCCCACCAACCACACCCAGCCCACCGTCACCGTGCTCGGCCTCGGGCCGATGGGACGCGCCCTGGCCGGTGCCTTCGTCGACGCTGGCATCCGCACCACGGTCTGGAACCGCACCTCGGGCCGGGACGCCGCGCTGGTCGCCCGGGGCGTGGTGAGCGCGACCACGGCAGAGGAGGCCGTGGCGGCGAGCGAGCTGACCGTCATCTGCGTGGCGCCGTTCATCGGTCGGCGCTGGCGCCCGAAGCGGACGACCCCGCAGACACGCCCTTCTGCCGACGGACAGCGGCCCGGAAGACGGGTAGGGCCGGGTCCGAGTTGGTTGCGGCTTCGCGGCTCTGTGGTCCGGCCCGGCCCCGGGCAGCGGTTGGTGATTGCCGGACTCCACCGGCTGGGTCAATCCGTTGCGGGTCCTGATGCGTGGATGTCGGCACTAACCGGTCGGACCCTCAGTCGATGATGTGCTTCGACGTCATGAGGCGGTGGTGGCTACTGCGGTCGGCTGGATTCTGCGGCGGGCGCCCAGGAGTTGGTCGAGCGCGAGCGCGCCGGGGCCGGTGAAGACCAGGAGCAGGAAGGACCAGCAGTACATCGCGGACGGCTCGCCGTGGTTCTGCAGCGGCAGCAGGGCGGTGGACTGGTGCTCGACGAAGTAGGCGTACGCCATGGAGCCGGAGGCGATCAGCGCGGCGCTGCGGGTGAACAGGCCGGCGAGGACCAGGACGCCGGTCAGGAGCTGGATCACGGCGGCGTACCAGTAGGGCCAGGTACCGCTGGGGACGGAGCCACCGCCCGGTGCTCCGCCGAAGATTCCGAAGAGTGAGGCGGCGCCGTGGAAGGCGAAGAGGAGGCCGATGACGATCCGGAAGAGGCCCAGCACATAGGGCTTCGCGTGATCAGTGTACTCGTCAAGGGATGACATGGACAGGCTCCTTGGATGCCGGGGCAAACGTGCGGGGCGGAAGCTGGCGAACTGACGGAGCCATACGTTAGGGAAGGCTTACCAAGCTGGCAAGGGGTGCCGGCTGAAGCAGAATCAGTTGTGGTGGGCCGAACTGCCAGGTCAGGCACGGCTCATGACTCGTCGCCAAGTGTTCGTTCGTCTGCGGTCGATGCCCAGTCGGTGACCGGACGGGCGTTGAGGCTTGTTAGGTAAGTCTTGCCTGTCCTATGGTCTGGTGGGCCAGGGGGATGTCTGGCTTCAGCGCACAGTCATGCCCGAATCGGAGAACTCACCGTGCTCAGATCCAGACAGTCCGTCATCGCGGCCGCTCGCCTGCCGGCCGTCACTGTCACACCGATCGTGGTTGCTCGGTGAAGGGCCGGCGGTTGGTCCTCGACTCGGGCCTGACGGCGCTGGCCCCGACGGTCTGGGGCAGCACCTACCTGGTGACCACCGAATTGCTGCCCCCTGATCGGCCGCTGCTGGCCTCCACCGTGCGGGCCCTGCCGGCCGGGCTGGTGCTGCTCGCGTTCGGCAGGGTGCTGCCGCAGGGCGCATGGTGGTGGCGCGCCCTGGCGCTAGGTGTGCTGAACATCGGGGCGTTCTTCTACCTGCTGTTCGTGGCCGCCTACCACCTGCCCGGCGGCGTGGCGGCCCTGGTGGTCGCGGTTCAGCCGATGCTGGTGCTGCTGCTGGCGGCGATCCTGCTCAAGGATCGGATCCAGCCGATGCAGGTGGCGGCGTGCGTGCTCGGCGTGTTGGGTGTGGCACTGCTGGTGCTCAGGCCGCAGGCGGGGCTCGACGCGGTCGGTGTGGCGGCCGGGCTGGGGGGCGCGGTCTGCATGGCGTCCGGCATCGTCCTCACCAAGCGGTGGGGCCGACCGGCGGGGGTGAGCGTGTTGACCTTCACCGGCTGGCAGTTGACCGTCGGCGGCCTCGTGCTGCTGCCGGCCACGCTGCTCGCCGAAGGCCTGCCCGGCCGGATCACGGGGGCGAACATCGGCGGCTTCGCCTATCTGAGCGTGATCGGAGCCCTGATCGCCTACGCGATCTGGTTCCGCGGGATCGAGCGGCTGCCCGCCCTCGGGGTGTCGATCCTGGGCTTCGGCAGTCCGCTGGCCGCGACCGTCCTTGGATACCTCGTCCTGGGTCAGGGTCTCTCACCCGTTCAGCTGGCCGGTGCGGTGGCCGTCGTGAGCGCGGTCGTCCTGGCCCAGCCCAGATCGAAGCCGCAGGTCCTGGAGCCGCCGGAGCAGGTGCCAGCCGAAGAGCCTGTCGCAAGCGCGTCGTAAGCACGCGTCGTCACCGCGCCGTCGTCACCATGTCGCCGTCATCACGTACCGGCTACTCGGGGGAAACCATGAAGACCATACCGACCACACGCCTGCGCGCAATCGGCACCGACCTCGGCCGGTGCCTGCCCCACCTGCTGCGGGAGCAGGCGGAGGCGCAGCCCGAGGCCATCGCGGTCGTCTGCGGCGACCAGGGCCTCACCTATCACGAGCTTGAGCAGGCGGGAAGCGAACTGGCCGCCCTGCTGCGGGACCTCGGCGTGGGGGCCGACGACTGCGTCGGACTGTACGTCGAGCCCTCCCTGGACCTGATGGTGGGCGCTTGGGGCATCCTGCTCGCCGGAGCCGCCTATCTGCCACTGTCCTCGGAGTACCCGCAGGACCGACTCCGCTACATGATCGAGGACAGCGGCACCCGCGTCATCGTCACCCAGGACCACCTGAGGACCCGTCTGACCGAGCTGGCCCCACAGGGGACGAAGATCCTCACCCCGGCCGACGCGCGGGGCTGCACCTCGGCGGATCCGGCGGCGCCGCAGGCCGGAGACCTGGCATACGTCATCTACACCTCCGGCAGCACGGGCAGGCCGAAGGGCGTGATGATCGAGCAGCGCAGCGTCGTGTCCCAGCTGCGGTGGCTGCACGCCTGCGGGCATCTGGGCAAGGGCACCGCGGTGCTGCAGAAGACACCGATGAGTTTCGACGCGGCGCAGTGGGAGATCCTGGCCCCCGCTGTGGGCGCCCGGGTCGTCATGGGTGCGCCCGGTGTCTACCGGGATCCCGAGGCACTCATCGCCACCATCGTCGAGCACGGGGTGACGACGCTGCAGTGCGTCCCCACCCTGCTCCAGGCCCTGCTGGACACGGACGAGTTCCACAGCTGCGCCACGCTCAGACGGGTGTTCTCCGGTGGTGAGGCGCTCTCGCGCCAGCTCGCCCGGGCCTTCGCCGACGAGCTTCCGTGGGCGTCGCTGGTCAACCTGTACGGGCCGACCGAGTGCACCATCAACGCGACGGCCTACCTGGTCGACCCGGACGAGATCGGCGAGGGCGCCGGCTCGATCCCGATCGGCGTGCCCGTCGACAACACCCAGTGCTTCATCCTGGATGAGAACCTGGCGCCGGTGGACATCGGCGAGACCGGGGAGCTGTACATCGGTGGCGTCCAACTGGCCCGGGGGTACCTGAATCGGCCCGACCAGACCCGGGATCGGTTCGTCCCTTCACCGTTCGTGCCGACTCAGCGGCTGTACCGGACCGGGGACTTGGCCTACTGGAACGCCGACGGCACGATTCAGTTCGTCGGCCGGGTGGACAACCAGATCAAGCTGCGCGGCTATCGCGTCGAGCTGGACGAGATCGCCCTCGC
Organism: Kitasatospora sp. NPDC023118; assembly: GCF_055560875.1. NCBI lineage: Bacteria > Bacillati > Actinomycetota > Actinomycetes > Kitasatosporales > Streptomycetaceae > Kitasatospora > Kitasatospora sp. NPDC023118. The sequence continues at coordinate 142,342 of NZ_JBVHHW010000018.1, read as the reverse complement.
CATCGAGGAGCACACCTGGGTCAGGCGCGCGGCGGCCGTCGTCACCGACGACGAGCGGACCGGCTTCCAGAGCCTGGTGGCGTGCGTCGAGCTGAACGCGAAGGAAGCAGCCCTGATGGACCAGGGCAACCATGGCGGCCACCACCAGTCCAAGGCCAGCAAGCTGCAGGTCAAGGCGCAGCTGTCCAACCCGGGCGTGCGGGATCCGGACGAGCTGCACGGCCGGCCAGTGGTCGAGCTGCCGGGCCGGCAGGAGACGCAGCGTCAGCGACGTGAGACCTTCGCGCGCAAGACCTACCGCTTCTACGAGGGCGGCGAGGTCACCCGGGCCGAGATCATGGAACTGCTCGCCCCGCGCCCGGTAGGCGCGCTCTCGCGCAGCCTCGACGCGCTGTCGTTCGATGAACTGGGCGAGATCCTCCGTTGGTTCGGCCGCTTCCAGAGCGACGAGCGGCTGCTGCCGAAATACGCGTACGCCTCGCCCGGCGCCCTGTACGCGACGCAGCTGTACCTGGAGACCGCCGGCCTGGACGGCCTGGCCGCCGGCGTGTACTACTACCACCCCGTCGAGCACACCCTGGTGCGGATCGGTGCGTCCGCGGCCGCCTCCGACGGGAACCTCGCCGTGCACTTCATCGGCAAGCGGCGCGCCATCGAGCCGGTGTACAAGAACAACATCCGGGAAGTGCTGGAGTTCGAGGCCGGCCACATGGTGGGCCTGTTCGAGGAAGTGCTGCCCGAGCACGGTTTGAACATCCGCCCCCTCGCCCACACCCCGTCCGTCAAGGACCGCCTGGACGTCGCCGACGAGGACTACTACCTCGGCACCTTCGAGATCCACCCGAACGACGGCGCCCCGCGCCAGGACCGCACCGAGCTCTTCGTCCAGGCACACCCCGGCCGGGTGAGAGACCTACCGGCTGGCCAGTACCGATACGCGGCAGGCGAGTTGGACCAGATATCGGGTGAGCTGGTGCTGCGCAAGCAGGTTATCGCGATCAACCAGCAGGTGTACGACCGGGCGGACTTCGGCATCACGGCGGTCAGCCGGGCGGCCGAGCCGTGGCTGCAGTACATCGGGCTGGGGACGAAGCTGCACCATCTGCAGCGCAACGGCCTCGGTCTGGGCTTCATGTCCTCGGGCTACAGTTCCAAGAGCGGCAACCCGCTCCCGGCAGCTCGGCGCATCGACGCCATCCTGACGGCCTGCGGAATCGGGACCGGTCCGTCGTACTTCTTCCTCGGCGGCAAGGTGAGTGAGGAGCAGATCCGCAGCGAGGGCATGCGCGAGGACGCCGTCCACATGAAGGGCCCCGCCGAGATCATCAAGGACGAACTGGCCACCCTCCTGCCCGACTACATGATCCCGAACCAGGTACTGATCCTGGACGAGCTGCCGCTGACCGCCAACGGCAAGGTCGACGTGAAGGCCCTGGCCGCCTCCGAGCAGGTGCGCTCGGCGGACCACCGGACGCCTTACGTGGCTCCCGCGACGCGCCACGAACGGTGGCTGGCCGAGGCCTGGGGCAAGGCGCTGAAGTACGAGAACGTGTCGGTGGAGGACGAGTTCTTCACCTCCGGCGGCAACTCGCTGACCGCCGTGGCGCTGATCAACCGGATCAACCGGGAGTTCGGCACCCGGCTGCCGCTGCAGGTCGTCTTCGAGTGCCCCAGGCTGGTCGACCTGGCCGCCCGGATCGAGAACGATGCCGACGAGCCCAGTTCACGCCTGGTCCCGCTCCATCGCGAGGGTGTGAAGAGACCGGTGTTCTGCTGGCCGGGGCTCGGTGGATACCCGATGAACCTGCGCCTGCTGGGACGCGAGGCGGGCCTCGACCGGCCGGTGTACGGGGTCCAGGCGTACGGCATCAACGCCGGCGAGGTGCCGTACCCCACGATCCGGGAGATGGCGGCCGCCGACGTGGCGGAGATCCGGCGGGTGCAGCCCCAGGGGCCGTACATGCTGTGGGGCTACTCCTTCGGCGCCCGCGTCGCCTTCGAGGCGGCGTGGCAGCTGGAGCAGGCGGGCGAGCGGGTGGAGAACCTGCTGCTGATCTGCCCCGGCAACCCGGAGGTCCGCCAGGCCGACGGGCAGCGCCACGGGCGGGAGGCTTCCTATCGCAACCCGGCCTATGTGACGATCCTGTTCTCGGTCTTCGCGGGCTCGATCAGCGGGCCTGAGGTGGATGCGTGCCTCGCCGAGGCGCACGACGAGGACGGCTTCGTCGCCTTCGTCCACCGCCTGTTCCCCGCGCTGGACGAGGAGCTGATCCGCCGGATCACCCGGATCGTCGGGGAGACCTACGAGTTCGAGTACAGCTTCCGCGAGCTCGCCGAACGGCGGCTGAGCGCACCGGTGACCGTCCTCAAGGCCGTCGGCGACGACTACTCCTTCATCGAGGGCAGCTCCGGCTACTCCGCGGCTCCCCCCACCACGGTCGAACTGGCGGGCGACCACTACAGCGTGCTGAAGGAGCACGGTGTCACCGAACTGGTGGCGGCGATCCGCACCCGCCTGGGCGCGTGATCCGGACCTTGCCCTTGCCGAAAACCTCATCCGGCCTGGTCAAGCGGCATGTTGGTATTCGTGGAGTAGACCGCCGAGGCGGTCGCGCTTGCGTATGTCGAGGCGGGTGATCTGTCCTGGATCGGTGATCGGTTGGGGGAGTGGGTGGAGCGGGCGGGCGTTCGCGATGCCCTGGTGTGGTCTGTGCCCGTTGTAGAAGTGCTCGAATTCGCGCAGGGCGTGGAGTAGGTGGCGCTGGTCCCAGATCAGGGTGCGGTCCAGCAACTCGCGGCGGCAGGTTTGCACCCAGCGTTCCATGATGGAGTTCATTCCGGGCATCCGGATGCCGCTGAGGACGACCTCGATGCCCGCGTCCTTGAGTGCCTCGTCGAACAGCTCGGGGAACTTCCCGTCCCGATCCCGGATCAGGTAGCGGGCCCGGCAGCCGGCGTCCTCAAGGTCCATGACGAGGTTCTTCGCTATCTGCGTCACCCAGGATGCGGTCGGGTGCGCGGTCGCGCCCAGGATCCGGATCCGCCGGTTGGCGTGCTCGATGACCGCGAACACGTACATGCGGGCTCCGGACAGGGTGATGGTCTCGAAGAAGTCGCACGCGAGGAGCGCGTCGGCCTGGGAGCGCAGGAAGTCCGCCCAGGTCGTGGACGTGCGTTCGGGCACCGGGTCGATGCCGGCGTCCTTGAGGATCTCCCAGACCGTGGACGGGGCCACGTTCACGCCGAGGACGAGCAGTTCGCCGTGCAGACGACGGTACCCCCATGCCGGGTTCTCGGCGGCCAGGCGCACGACCAGGGCGCGGATGGAGCGTACGGTCCGCGGTCGGCCTCCGCGCTTGGGATGGGACCGGGCGGCATGACGACGGGCTACCAGGTCGCGGTGCCAGCGCAGCACGGTGTCCGGCCGCACCAGCAACCGCACTCGACGCAGTGCCTGTGCCGGGAGCTGGTGGAGCAGGGCTGCGAGGAATGCCCGGTCGCTCGCGTCGAACCGTATCCGCGCTCCGCTCAGCTGTCGTTCCAGCACGGTGATCTGATGGCGCAGTGCCAGGATCTCCACTTCCTTCTCGCGGTCGCTCATCGGCAGCAGCCGCAGCAGCGCGAGCGCGTTCGTCACGCCCAGGTATGCCAGTCTCAGCAGCACGACTGATCATCATGCCGAGGTGCCCGCCGGCTCCGCCAGGGTGCCGACTTGAGCAACCGCGCCCGACACCGAATCCGCCCTCACCAGCCCGGATGAGGCTCTCGGCAAGGGCAGGGTCGCCGCCACCCGCGCACCGCCACCGTCCCGGTCTCCGTACTGGCCGTGGCCGCCGGGCCGATCACCCCCACCCGGAGGACCGGCCCCCGGGCACCCGCGAGGCCACCCTCGACATCCACGAACCGACACCCCGTGGCCGCCGACGGCCTTCCGGGACTGCCTCGACCGGCAGGAAACCCACGTCTGCTCTTCTGGCGCACCGTCAACCGCCACCACGCGACGAGCTCGGTGGGTCGTCGGCGTGCTCCGATCACCGTAGCCGCGAGAGCACGGACAAGCCGGCCGAAGCAGATCGTGGTGCCAACGGTGGCGGCGTGTGCCGGACGATCGGGGCTGGTCGGGTGCGCTCCCTCAAGGTCAGGGGGAGAGAAGGTCGCGCATGCGGGTCCGTTCGGCTCGGGAAGCCGCGGCGGGGCGTCCGGCCGTCATACCACCGTCGACTGCGAGATCCTGCCCGGTGACCAGGCGGCTGGCGTCGCCGGCGAGCCACAGTGCCGCCGCGGCCACGTCGTCGGTTCCGACGGTACCGGGGAACGGTTGGCTGCACTCCAGCAGCGGCTTGAACGCCGCGGCCACCGAAGTCGCCGTCGCGTCAGCAGCTGATGCGTCGGCTCCGGCGCCTTTGGCGAAGATGCCCGTTGGCACGAAGCCTGGGGACACGCTGTTCACGCGGACCTCGTGTTCACCCAGGTCCACCGCCGCGCACCGAGTGAGGTGGAGCACCGCGGCCTTGGCGGTCGAATAGTCCAGGCCGGACCAGCCGGCTATCTTTCCCGCCAGGCTCGCCACATTGATGATGCTTCCCCAGCGCTGGGCGACCATCTGCCGTCCGGCGTGCTTGATGCCCAGCATGACGCCCGCGACGTGTACCGCCAGTGTCCGGGCGAACACGTCCGAGTCGAAGTCGGTGACCGACGCCATGTTCCCAGGTCCGCCTGCGTTGTTGACCATGATGTCCAGCCGCCCGTAGCGTTCGACGGTGTGGCCGACCAGTGCCTCGACGTCTGCCTCCACCGACACGTCGCAGCGCACGAAGGTCGCCGACTCGCCCAGTGCCGCGGCCCGCTGGTGTCCTTCCCGTTCGCGGCGGCCAGCGAGGACGACGTGTGCGCCCTCGCTGGCGAACACCTCCGCAATTCGGGCTCCGATGCCGCTTGTTGCCCCAGTGACGACGGCGACCTTGCGGTGCAGACTCTTCATAACGCAACTCCGGTGTCGGGTCCGAGGCACATGCAACAGGACCGGGTAACGGCAAAGGTTGATCATTATCATTGGCCATCAGGGATCCCTGAACAAGTCACACCGTCCAGCGAAGGGGATCGCGCGCGGGTGGGCAGGGGCAGACTGGCGGTCGACGGCAGCGTGATCGCCTACGACATCATCCAGCGCGGTGAGATCTCAGTCGCGAGAGACGGCGGCGTGCGGGCGTTCATCACCTGCGGCTCGCCACTGGGCTGGCCGGTCGTTCGGGATGGGATTGCCGCAGCCGCATCCCCGCTCACCGTGCCCGCCGGGACCGTGTGGGACGAACGCCTACTCCCGCTGGGAAGTCGTCGCACGCGGCACAGGCCTCGGCCACATCGCCGCCGGAGTCACGGACGTACGCATCAGCACGGGCAACTACCTCTCCCCCCATGGCATCCGTGAATACTTGACCAAGAGGCCCGTCGCCGACGCCGTCACCGCCGGACCCGACGGCCTTCACAGCACCTCTCATTACCGACGCCGCGCTTTCACAGGGCCTATGCGGCCAAGCGAACGGTAGAGCCAGCTTCGCGGCTCACGTTGCCCTGGCGGGCGTCCGCTTGGTCGAGAGCGGAGGCGAGAGCCTTGACGGCTTCGTCGGCGGAGTCCTTGAGGAGGTGCCCGTAGAGGTCGACGGTGATGCCGAGGTTGGCGTGGCGCAGTGTCTTGGAGACGACGGCGAGAGGGATGTCGGCGGCGATCATGATGCTGGCCGCAGTGTGGCGCAGGTCGTGCGTGCGCCGTGAGGCGCTGTGGTTCGAGTGGAGGTGAGAGGCCTTCGCCGCTGATCCTGTCGCAGCAGGGCGGTGGAGCTGGGGGCAGCCTGATCCGGGTGGCGCCGGGGAGGGTGGGAGCACCCCTGACAAAGCCGGGACGGGCCGGTACTGCCAGACGGTCCGGGTTCGGCGAGCGGGACGGAGAGGAGTACGCGAGGAACCGGCGTATGACACCCCCTTGATTAGGCACCGGCTCGAACCTGGCGGATCTGGGCCGGGAGCGGTGCGTATCCCGTCGAGCAGGTGGGCGGGTAACTCCCAGGACGGTGGGCACGAGCCGTCCGGGAGGCCACGAGGAAGGTCTGCGGCGTACTCGTGGCGATGCCGCAGGGGCATAGTCGGGCTCCTACTTCGTCGAGCGAACCACAGTGAACACGGGAACCGTCCCGGGTCTCGCCCTGTGCGCCGCCTCCAGCGGTGAGGGCAGGGCTGGGCGCGTCGACCGCCGATCGGTCCGGGACGGGGCGGAGCCGCCGTAGTACTCCGAGGTCGGGAAAGCCGGCCGCATGGGGAAGGGCGGCAGCGGTTTCGAGAAGGGAGGGGCACTGCAATGCCGAAAGACGCACCGCCGAACGGCGATGCTCCTTGCTCTGGTCCGGCCGGGCCGGGAGCGAGGGTATCGGAGATGCAGGCCAAGCTTCACCGTTGGGCGGTGGCCGATCCCGGCCGCCGGTTCGATGACTTGTTCAACTTCGTGTGTGACCCGGCGACGCTGATCGTGGCGTTCGACCGGGTCGCGGGAAACCAGGGTGCGCGTACGCCGGGCGTGGACGGCCTCACGGTCGCCTACGTCACGGAACTGGTGGGCGTGCCCGGGTTCCTGGATGGCCTGCGGGCCGGTCTCAAGGACGGCTCGTTCCGGCCGCTTCCGGTGCGGGAACGCAAGATCCCGAAACCGGGTGGGTCGGGGAAGGTTCGCAAGCTCGGGATTCCGACGGTTGCGGACCGGGTTGTCCAGGCGGCGCTGAAACTGGTGCTGGAGCCGATCTTCGAGGCGGAGTTCCTGCCGTGCTCGTACGGTTTCCGGCCCAAACGGCGTGCGCAGGACGCGATCGCCGAGATCCACCACTTCGGCACCCGCGGCTACCGCTGGGTGCTGGATGCGGACATCGAGGCGTGCTTCGACTCGATCGACCACGCGGCCCTGATGGACCGGGTGCGTCTACGGGTGAAGGACAAACGCGTCCTGGCGCTGGTCAAGGCGTTCCTGAAAGCCGGGATCCTCACCGAACTCGGCGACTACCAGGACACGATGACCGGCACGCCGCAGGGCGGCATCCTGTCTCCGATGCTGGCCAACATCGCCTTGAGCGTGCTCGACGAGCACGTGATGGGGCCGTGGAAGCCGGGCGGGGCGATGTCGACCCACGGCAAGCGCGAGTACCGGCGTTCCAAGGGGCGGCCGACGTGGCGGCTGGTCCGCTACGCGGACGACTTCGCGCGCCACGAGGCGTCGCATGACCGAGTGGGGGTGGAAGGACCCCACCGCCTGGCCGTCGCAGCGGCTGGGTGAAGCTGAGGGCAGCCTGAGCCGGGGAACGCCGGTGAGGGTGGAAAGCAGCCCTGACAACGCCGGGACGGTCTGGAACTACCAGACGGGCTGGGTCCGGCAAGCGAGACGAGAAGGTGTACGAGAGGAACCAGTGCCAAAGCCTCGTAATCGGCGTGCCAGCTCCAACCTGGTGGATATGGGCTGGTCAGCAGCGCGTGGATGCCCGCACTCGTGTTGGTGTTCAACTCCGAAGCCGGGAGGAATCGCCGGTGGGGAGGCCACGGTGAATGTCTGCGGCGTAGTCGTGGCGATGCTGTCGGGGCAACAGCTGGGCACCTCCCTCGTCGATCGGTTGTGTGGTGAACGTGGGAACCGTCCCTGGTCGCCCGTCCCGCCGGCCAGCCAGGCCGGCGGAGGGCAGGTCCGTTGCCGACTGTCGACCGTGGGGCGGGGCGGAGGCCCCGTAGTAGTTCGAGGGCGGGAAAGCCGTCCACATGGCGAAGGGGGCCAGCAAGTCTGCAGGGAGGGCACTGGAATGCCGGGAGGACGCTGGTGAACACCGGCGAGCTGGACGACGCTCTGTTCGGGGCGGAGATCCGGGTACTGGGTATCCAGACCAAGCTGCACCGATGGGCGATGGGTGATCCCCATCGCAGGTTTGACGACCTGTTCAATCTCGTGGCCGATCCCGCGTTTCTTCTGGTGGCGTGGGCTCGGGTGCGGGGGAACAAGGGCGCGCGCACGGCCGGAGTGGACGGTCAGACCGCCTACTACGTGGAGGCCGTGCAGGGGGTCGAGGTGTTTCTCGACCGGCTGCGGTCGCAGTTGAAAGACCGCAGCTTCCGCCCGGTGCCGGTGCGGGAGCGGATGATCCCGAAGGCGAACGGCAAGCTCCGTCGTCTGGGGATTCCGACCGTGGCGGACCGGGTGGTCCAGGCGTCCTTGAAGCTGGTGCTGGAGCCGATTTTCGAGGCGGGCTTTCGTCCGTGCTCGTATGGCTTCCGGCCGAACCGGCGTGCGCACGACGCTGTCGCCGAGATGCGACTGCTGGCGTCTACTTCGTATGAGTGGGTGCTGGAAGCCGATATCGCGGCGTGCTTCGACGAGATCTCGCACACGGCGCTCATGGACCGGGTGCGGAACCGGATCGAGGACAAGCGTGTGCTCACGTTGGTCAAGGCGTTCCTCAAGGCCGGGATCCTCAGTGAGGCTGGGCAGTTGAGGGACACCGACTCCGGCACCCCGCAAGGGGGCATCCTCTCACCGCTGCTGGCCAACGTGGCTCTGACCGCTCTCGACGATCATTTCGCCGAGCAATGGAAGGACCGCGTCGAGCGAGCCAAGCGACGCCGTCACGGGCTCGCCAACATCCGGCTGATCCGGTATGCGGACGACTGTGCGCCACGAACACATCAGGAGGTTTCGGTGTAGACGGAAGCTGCTGATGTGGTGCTGCACTGGTGATGGAGGCAGGCCCTCCGGGACCGCCCACGCAGGGGGAGGTCTCAAACCACCGCAGGCTGCTCCGGTGAATGAGCCGGGGTGGTGAGCACTGCGGACAAGGCGCACTCGATGCGTCAGGTGCGAGCCGAGAAGGCGAACGCGAGTGAACCACTGCCGAAGTGTCGAAAGCGTATGGACGGCTACCGAAACCGGGGTCCAGTTGTTGCCCCGGGATGAGTCTGGCGGGTTCCTGTATTCCTGGCCAGGTGGTGCCCGGCATGAAGGTGGCGCGAGCTCGGCTCAGGCGCCGGTGCGGAACGTGGGAACCCCTCGCCGCGATGCTGCCGGCGGCCGTGTTGACGGCCCGTCGGCGTCAAGGGAGAACCCCAAGCAGCTGAAACTGCAAGGGGCAGAGTACCGACGCGCGGCAGGGGGACGGACCGCCTCGTAGTAGTGGAGAAGCCCCTGTAATGGGGGTGGAGCGAAGGGGGCGGGTCGTCCTGGTCTTGTTCGGTGGTCAACCGGAGTTCCCGGGAGGAGCCAGGTGAACGGATCGAGGCCGCAGGCCGAGGTCACGAGCAAGTCGTTTGACATCCCCAAGTGGATGGTGTGGCAGGCGTTTCAAAGGGTCAAAGCCAACAAGGGTGCACCCGGGGCGGACGGCGGGACGATCGAGCAGTACGAGCAGGACCTGAGCAAGAACCTGTTCAAGCTGTGGAACCGCATGTCGTCCGGCTCGTACTTCCCTCCGGCGGTGAAGGCCGTGGAGATCCCCAAGGCGGGCGGGCGAGGTGTCCGCGTGCTCGGGGTGCCCACCGTGGCCGACCGGATCGCCCAGACGGTGGCCGCGATGTATCTGGAGCGGCGGGTGGAGCCTGTGTTCCACCCCGACTCCTACGGCTACCGGCCCAGGCGGTCGGCGTTGGACGCGGTGGAGACGTGTCGGCAGCGCTGCTGGAGAAGCGACTGGGTGGTCGATCTGGACATCCGGGCGTTCTTCGACAGCGTGGACCACGAGCTGATGCTCAAGGCGGTCGAGCGGCACGTCGATACGGACGGAAAGTGGGTCCTGCTCTACGTCAAGCGGTGGCTGGTCGCACCGCTGGCGTTGGCGGACGGGACCTTGGCGCGGCGGGATCGGGGGACTCCGCAGGGGTCGGCGATCTCGCCTGTGCTGGCGAACCTGTATCTGCACTACGCGTTCGATGTGTGGCTGGCGCGGGAGTTCCCGCAGGTCACGTTCGAGCGCTACTGCGATGATGCGGTGATCCACTGTGGCAGCGAGAGGCTGGCCCGCCGGGTGCGGGACGCCCTCGCGCAACGGTTGGCGCAGGTCGGTCTGGAACTGCATCCGGACAAGACGCGCATCGTGTACTGCAAGGACGCCGACCGGCGCGGCTCATATGAGCACACGTCGTTCACGTTCCTCGGGTACACGTTCCGGCCCAGGCTGGCCAAGAACCGGTTCGGGAAGCACTTCGTGAACTTCCTGCCCGCGGTCAGCAAGGAGGCGATCAAGGCGATAGGCAAGGAGATCCGTTCCTGGCGCATCGCCTGCCGCAGTGACAAGTCCCTGAAGTTCCACCCTGATCTTGGACAGCCTGATACTGGGACGGATGGTCCCGGAGGAAGCAGTCCAGGTAGTGAGTGGCAAGAGCAACATGAGCAAGCGGTACACGGCTGAGTTCAAGCGGGACGCGATCGCGCTGGTACGGTCCTCGCCGCATCGGAACGTCACCGAGATCGCCCGGGAGCTGGGGGTCAGCCCCGAGGGCCTGCGGGGCTGGGTCAAGCAGGCGAAGATCGACGAAGGGGACGGCTCCACGGGCGCGCTCACGACGGCCGAGCGGGAGGAGCTCGTGCGACTGCGCAAGAGGGACCGGGAACAGCAGCAGACCATCGAGATCTTGAAAAAAGGTCTCGCCTTCTTCGCGAAGGAGACGATGAAGTAGGCACCGTGTGCCGTTTCATCGATGCGGAGAAGGCCACCGAGGACAACCCCGGCGGCTACAGCATCGCCCTGATGTGCCGTGTCATGGGCGTCAACCGCTCCACCTTCTACGCCTGGCTCGCCGGTCGGCCGGCGGCAGCCGTGCGTCAACGGGCAGAGGAGGAACTGGCGGAGGAGATAAGGGAGATCCATGCCTCCTCGCGCGGAGCCTATGGCGTCCCGCGCGTGCACGCCGCACTGCGGCGCAAGGGCCACGCGATCAACCGGAAGAAGGTGGAGCGGATCATGCGTGAGCGCGACATCCGAGGCGTCACCCGCCGCAAGCGCCGCCACCTGACGAAGCAGGACTCCAAGGCCGCCCCGGCCCCGGACCTGGTGGGCCGCGATTTCACCGCGACGCGGCCCGGAACGAAACTCGTCGGCGACATCACGTATCTGCCCACGATCGAGGGCTGGTGGTACCTGGCCACCGTCATCGACCTGGCAACCCGCGAGGTGGTCGGCTACGCGATGGCCGACCACCACCGCGCCGAGCTGGTCACCGACGCCCTGAAGATGGCCGCCGGCCGCGGCGGCCTGCAGAGCGACTGCATCATGCACACCGACCGCGGAAGTGAGTTTACGAGTCGTGAATTCCGCAGGGAAATAAGGAAGTTGAATCTGCGGCAGAGCATGGGACGAACCGGCATATGCTACGATAACGCCGCAGCCGAGAGCTTCTTCGGCTTGCTGAAGGCGGAGATCGGCACCACCGTCTGGGAGAGCCGCGAGGCCGCCCGAGCCGACGTATTCCACTTCATCGAAGTCGAATACAACCGCACCAGGCTCCGCAAGCACCCTGAGTTCGGATACCTCACACCCCTCGAAGCCCGAGCCAGGCTGCAGCACGACTTCACCCCCGCAGCGTAAGAACCCGCTGTCCAAGATCAGGGTGGAACTTCACCCTGATGGACCTTGCGCGGATGTTCAACAGCACCGTGCAGGGCTGGATCAACTACTACGGGCGCTTCTACAAGTCCATGTTGTATCCCCTCCTCCGGCGCATCAACGACCTGCTGGTGCGCTGGGCCTGCCGGAAGTACAAACGACTGCACCGCCGCGAGAAGCGGGCGAGGGAACTGCTGGCGGGCGCCGCCCGCCGCTACCCGAACCTGTTCGCGCACTGGCGGTTCGGCCTCAAGCCTGACGGCTGGACGATGGGAGCCGTGTGAGCCGAGAGGCTCCCGCACGGTTCTGCGAGCGGCGGCGGGTGCGATTCCCGCCGCCGACTCTCCTCGCGATCATGGTGTCAGGCACCAGGGCGCACGCCGAAGCTCTCCTCGACGAGGTGGCGGAGGTGCTGTCCACGCTCGGGGTTCGGCTCGCGCTGGACAAGACGAGGGTGGTCCACATCGATGACGGCCTCGACTTCCTCGGCTGGCGCATCCAGCGCCACCGGAAGCGGGGCACCAGCAAGTACTACGTCTACACATACCCGGCGCGGAAGGCCGTCAGGTCGTGCGCCGCGAAGGTGAAGAAGATCTGCTGGCAGGACGTCAACCTGCCGCTCGAAGCCCTGCTGCATCAGCTCAACCCGCTGCTGCGGGGCTGGACCGCCTACTTCAAGCCCGGCGTGTCGAGCCTGGCCTTCCAGTATCTGCGTGCTTTCACATGGCGTCAGGTGTTCGGATGGCTTCGGCGAAAGCACCGCCGGACCAACTGGAAGGACCTCCGCCGACAGTACTGCGGTGGAGGATGGTGGCCCGTCGACGGGAAGGCCACGCTGTTCAACCCCGGCTCGGTGCGGACGACCCGCTACCGATATCGAGGGGCAGCGATCCCTTCCCCATGGCCGAGCACTGCATGAGGAGAGTCCAGAACCCCGCGGGGCTTGTGGAGAGCCGGATGCGCTGAGAGGTGCATGTCCGGTTCGGAAGGCGGGCCCGGGGAAACGGGCTGGTGGCAACACCAGTACCGCGCCCCGGGCCGACCTTACGTCGTCTTGGTACACGGTGAGCGCGAGCACACCGAAGCGCTACGCGAAGATGTCGCCGTCGCATTGGCTCCGCTCGGGTTGCGGCTGTCACCGGCCAAGACCCAAGTGGTGCACATGAGCGACGGGTTCGACTTCCTCGGCTTCCGCATCCGGTGGAAGCGCAAGAGGGGGACGGACAAGTGGTATGTCTACACCTTCATCGCGGCCCGGCCCGTCCGGACGCTGAAGGCGAAGATCCGTGCCCTGACGCACAAGACATCGCAGCAGGACTTCGCGTCCGTGCTGGTCCGGCTTGCCCAGATCATGCGCGGATGGGCCAACTACTTCCGACATGCTGTGGCGAAATGGACCTTCAGCAAACTGGACGCTTTCACCTGGTGGAGGCTGGTCCACATGCTGAGGGCGCGTCACGGCTGGAACTGGGGACAGATCCGCCGACACCTCGCCGCCTCCGGGCAATGGAGGGTCGCGGCCGACGGGGTCGAGTACTTCCGGATCCAGGGTGTGACGGTCTCTCGCTACACCTACCGGGGCAACAAGATCCCGTCCCCATGGCCTCCTGCGAACCCCGCCTGACGGCAGGAACCGTGGAGAGCCCGGTGCGGTGAGAGTCGCACGCCGGGTTCGGAGAGCGGTCCGGGGAAACGGACCGGGAGCAATCCCGGCACCGCGCCCCGGGCCGACTCACCAGGCCGATCCGCGGGATGCCGAGTTCGGCGGTGCGCTTTCGGAGCTGGTCAAGGACCCACTGCGGGCGCAGGGGCTCGCCGTCCGGGCGGGTGAAGACCAGGCCTTCGAGACGGCCGTCGGGGTGGGCAGCCATCTGCAGGTCTGCCTGGCGGTGGAGGGCGGCCATGACTCTGGGGGAGAGGCTCACCCAGGCGCGGCTGGCTTCGGTTTTGGGTTCGCCGAGGTGGATCTTGCCGTTGTTCACGGCGGTCAGGGTCCAGCGGACGTAGAGCTGGCGGTCCATGAGGTGCACGTCGGACCAGTGCAGGGCGAGGACCTCGCCGCGCCGCATGCCGGTGCCGAGCATGACCTCGAACAGGTCCGTGAGCCGATCGGCGTAGTGCTCGGCGCTGTGCCGCAGGAACGCCGCGGCCTGGTCGGGGGTCCAGCAGACGCGTACGGCGGCGCGGGGCTTGGCGGGTACGGAGTGCTGGGCCGGGTTGTAGCGCAGCCGCCACGTCCGCACCGCGTGGTTCAGGGCGTTGCGCAGCATGGCCACCGCGTGGTGAACGGTGGTGCGCCCGCGGCCGGCGGCGAGCTGGGCGCTCACCCAGGCGTCGATGTGCCTGGGCCGCAGATCGACGAGCAGCATGCCGCCGAACGCCGGGACCAGGTCACGCTCGATGCACGCCCGATAGCCCGCCCAGGTGTTCAGGGCCAGTGCCGGCCGCTTCGACTCCAGCCACTCGTACAGGAACAACCCCACCCGCAGCGTTCGGTCCTCGTACACGCCCCGGTACTCGGCATCCAGCACCCGCGCCATCTCCCGGGCCGCCTCCGCCCGACTGGCGAACCCACCCCGCCGCCGAGTCCGGCGCTTGCCATCCTCCCGGGCCAGGTCCACCGCGTACGTCCACCGGCCGTGCGCGGTGTCGGCGGCCAGCCGCGGACACCACGAACCCAACTGCTTCCCGCTGTTGCCGTCCTTGCATCCGCACCGTCGATACACCCTGCCCCGTTTGGGACGCTGCGCCATGGGCTCCTCCTTGAGCCAAGTGGTGATGGCGGTTCCAGAGTTGCGGGAGTGGTGGGTGTGGCGGCAGAGCGTGCCGGGCGGGGCGTGGAGCACGGGCAAGATCGACTGATCGGGACACGCGCTGGCGACACGCCGCGAGGGTGATCACAGAGCACGTTCGGCGGGTAGGGCAGCTTGATCGCGCAGCATCGGCCCGCACGGGGTCGCTGCTCGGAAGAGGGGCCGCCGACCGGAAGTCCCCTCGGCCTCAGCCCGGCCCTCTCGCCGGTCCCGTCGATCTCGTTCTGCCCGAGAACCACCTGCACAGCCGCTGCCCGCAACCCCGGAGGCACCGGCCGGCAGCGCACCACAACTCCCGTTCCTCACTGCCGCCAGCCCCGGCCGGGCGGCCGTGGGCGCGAAACCCGAAGGAGCTACGCATGGACCTGTCCCTGACCGTTTCCGAGCGCGAGGAGACCTCCTCGCTGATCGCGGGCCTGATCGGCCAGTACCGCAGCGCGGAGGACCCGGAGCTGCTGGAACGCGCGCCGGTGCTCGCCCGGGCGCTGCCGCACCGGGTCCAGGAGCACCTGAACCAGCTGCGGCGCCACGAACCCGGCTACACCGTGATCCACGGCCACCACGTTGATGACGCCCAGGCCGGCTCCGTCAGCAGGCCGCGGATGTACTCGAATTCAGTCGCACCGGGACCTTTGACCGCGAGAAGATCACGCCAGGATCACTCCTGCCTCAGGGCTCCGTCCCCTGGCCTGATGCTCTCCAGGGGACGGCTCACGGGAGCTCCATGCTCCTCAGACGCCCTTACGCGGCAGACGTTCCTCGGGCCTCCCGTTCGAATCTCAGGGGCTGACCCGTTCGTAGCGCAGTGACGTGTGGCCGGCGCTGTCGTCGTAGATCTGGGCGACGACCGCCGTTCCGACCGCGTCGGTTCGGATGCCCTGCAGCCGGATCGTGGTCGGCCTGTTCACGTGGATCAACTCGCTGATCGGTGCGGTCGCGTTGCCGCCGGCCTGGGCGTTGCCGGGGTTCAGGTCGATGACCTGGTAGACGAGCCGCTCGCTCTCCGCGACGGCGGTGTTCGACGTGACATCCCACAGCCGAGCGGTGATGTACGTGTTGACCGGGGGAACGCCCGCGAGACGGCCGCGGACATTCGCGTCGAGTTCGTAGGTCCCGGCCCGGGGAAGGGTGACCTCCAGCGGGGTGTCGGTCCACACGCCGGGCGGCAGGTCGACCACCGTGTTGAGGTGGGCGATTCCTCGGACCGCCACAGGCGCCGCCGAAGCCGCGGTGACGCTGGTCTGGGTCACCACGGTCGTAGCGGCCATGAGCACGGCGGCGGTGAGAGCGGTAAGGCCGGTACGCAGTGCAGGCATGATGCCTGCCATACAGATGCCAGTGGGATGTGCCACCGCCAAGGTAGGGCCCCTTCGCGAAACGGATATACCGGCTGAAAGGGTGATGCCCGCTCGCGAGCCGACCGGTTGTGAGCGGGCGTGCGACGGGAGCTCCGGGAGCGCTCGGCCTGCGCCGTCACGCGAGACACCGGGCGCCTCGCGAATGGTCGAGGCCACGTTCCTCGCCACCGTCACGACCTGGCGGGTAATCAGTGGCACATCGCGCCACGGTCAGGCCACCGATCTCAGCGATCGTGACGACGGAGAGGCGAGCTGGCCCACCGTCAGCCGACGATAGACTGGGGCCATCGCTTCCCCATCACCGGTCAAGATCAAGTGGCAGAAACCCGCTGACCGTCAAGATCATTTGTCAAGCGGTCAAGATCTCGTGTCAGAGGTCAAGGGGACTAAGACCCCGTGTCAAACGTTTCGGTCGAAACTCTTCGAACTGATGATCCAAACTTTTCGACCGAAAAGGCTGCACGCCCCGTGGCGTACTAACCTGACGAGCCCCCAGATATCAGTACGGCACGCGGAGTTGCGGACGCGGTCCCTCACATGCCTGCATCCTCTGGAGAACCCCAGATAATCACGTCATTGCCTCGCTTCCGCGCGGGCATCGCGCGCACCGCGGCGGCGGCGCCGGTCAGGTCCCGGGTGAGGTCGTTGACGACTCTGGGCGGGGCGGATAGCGCTGGCTCCGCGGCCGGGACTTGGAGTGGACCGGCAGCGGCTGGCCGAGTGGCGATATCGGTCACGGACCCCAGCATGCCCGTGTGCTCGGATGCGCGGTGCTCGCGGGGAAGATCGCCGGCATTGTGCTGGCCGTGCTGCGCTGTGACCAGCGGCCCGGCGACCTGGCCGGCGCGAACGGGGTGCACCGCACCACGGTGCCGGCCACCCTGCTGTGGCGGCGGATCGTCCACGAGCACGAGCACGAGGTCGACCTCGCCGAGTTCACCCGCCTCGGCCTGCACGCCGTGCCCACCGCCCTGGGGGCGGACCCGGCCGGGGTGCATGGGAAGCGTTTCGGGAGCATTCTGTTCGACGGTCCACCACCTCAGGGCTCTTATGCGCCCGTCTCCCGCCTGTTTGTTTCGTGATCGTTTCTTTAACGTCATGAAGGGCCAGCTCCGGCTTCGGGGTTGGACTATCAGGCCCCTTCGGCCTTTGGGCCGGCTCGGGCCGCAGTGCAGGGGGGTACTCATGCACAAAATCCGAATATTCCGCACGGCCATGCCCAGGTGGCTGGCCGTGCTCGTGACGGCCGCGCTCGCGCTCGCCGGGGTCGTGGCGGTCTCCGCGGCACCGGCCGCCGCCGCGTCCGGCGTCGTGGTGCAGGTCGGCTACGCCGACAACGCGCGCGCCAACCCGAACAACTTCCCGACGCCGTGGGCGGGCTCGCCCGGGGTGACGTTCGACGGCTGCGTCGGCTGCACCTACGACGCGGGCGCGGTGCGCGTCGTCAACAACACCTCGATCGCGCAAACCGTCGACTCGGTGATCGTGAAGGTCAGCACGTGTACCTTCGACATCTGGCCGCATGGCACCGTGTTGCCGCCCGGGCAGCAATTGATCGTCACTCAGACCAATCCCACCGCCGCCGCGGTATGCGGCGGTACCAGTGGAGCATTCGACACCTCGGACATCGGGGTCAACGGCGCGGCGACGAACTGCACACCGGACGGAGTGATCCCTGAGGTCGACGTGACGATCGGCGGTGTGACGAACGCGCTGTTCGACACGAAGCAGGTGCTCAACACCGGCGGGATCGACCTGGCGGCCTGCCCGGCCGGCACCAACGAGTCGGCGCAGTGGTCGCTGCTCGGCACGCGCTGCCCGAGCGCGTCTCTCACACTCGGTCCATCGACCCAGACCGACGACGTCGGGACCACGGCCTCATTCCGGGCCACGCTCACCAACTCCTGCGGCGACCCTCTGCAGGGCGCCACCGTCTCCTTCACCGTGCAGTCAGGGCCCAACGCGGGCCTGACAGAGACCGCGACGACCGACGTGAACGGCGTGGCGACATTCTCCTATACCGGTGCGAGCCCCGGTACCGACATCGCCATCGAGACGACCGCCAACCCGGCGGGCACGATCACCTCGAACACCGTGACCGTGGTCTGGCAGAAACGGCCGTCGTCGCTGGCCATCACCGGAACGTCGACCAGCGACTACAACGACCCGGGCACCGTGTCCGCGGTGCTGACCGACAACGGCGGGCCGGCGGCCGGCCAGACGATCGTGTTCACGCTGAACGGATCCGAGTCCTGCTCGGCGGTCACCGACGCGAGCGGAACGGCGTCCTGCCAGATCACCCCGCGGGAAGCCGCCGGCTCCTATCCGCTGACCGCAACCTTCTCGGGCAGCGCGACCGACCTGGGCTCGTCGTCGACCGCGACCTATACCGTCAACCTTGAGCAGACCACGCTGAGGTACACCGGCCCGTCCAAGGCCGCCAACGGTGTGCCGCTCACACTCTCCGGCGTGCTGCTCGAGGACGGCACCTCGGCGATCGCCGGCCGCACGGTCACCTTCACCCTCGGCTCCGGGGCCTCGGCCCAGTCCTGCACCGGTACGACCGACGGCAACGGAAACGCCTCCTGCACCATCTCCTCCGTCAACCAGCCGGCGTCCAGCACCTCGGTCCCGGTCACCGCGGTCTTCGCCGGTGACGCCTACTACCTGCCGGCCTCGGCCAGCGCGACCCTGAAGTTCCAATACATGACCGGCGAGGCGTTCGGCCTCTCCTCGAGCGGCCTGGTCACGATCGCCGCGATTCCCGACACCGGTCCGATCCAGACGGCGTCCGCCGGAACCTTCGGCCCGCCGTGCGTGGCCAGCATCGGCGGACTGATCAGCGCCCACGCACTGTGCGCGCAGGTGGTCACATCCGTCAATCCCGGCACCTCGATCGCGACCTCCGGGGTGCAGGACGCCACCATCGGCGTGACGGGCGTGCCGGTGATCAAGATCGGCCTGGTGCAGTCCTCGTCCACGACGAACTGCAGCGGATCGACTGGTAGCGTCACCATCGGGTCGGTCACAGTCGGCGGCATCCCGGTGAACGTGAACCTGCATCCGGGCGCAAACACGACCGTCACCGTGCTCGGAGTCACCCTGACATTCAACGAGCAGACGCCGGTGACCGGAGCCGACCAGGGCCTGACCGTCAACGCCGTCCACATCAACGCACTCGGGTTGCTGAACGTCGTGATCGGCTCGTCCAGCAGCGATATCGGCAACTGCTAAACCGCTGCTATTCGCAACCACTTCCCAGGGGCCGCCCGGCGAACGTCGGGCGGCCCCGCCCGCGCCTGGGGCCTCAACAACGAAGGTCAGTGCCAGGTGCTCGAGCCCACCGACGCCGTCGCACCGGTAGACGCCACCGCCCGCTGTGTCGGCGGCGGCTGAACCGTGGTTCACCCGCCGGCGAGACGCTGATCGCGCCCACGGAAACCAGCAGTTTCTGACCGCCGCCGAGTTCGACGCGCCACTCCCTCCAGAATTCACGAACTCGTTCACTTTCAAGCTCCGCGCCAGGTGCGAGGCAACCGTCTCCTACACCGCACACGCCACAGGGTCATCTCCACCGTCGATCCCGAGGCCCGGCGCGGCCACAAGACCATCCGCCGGTCCTTCGACGGCTACAAGGGCCACATGGCCGAGGACCCCGACAGCGAGGTCATCACCGCGACCGAGGTGACCGCGGGCAACGTCGGTGACGCCGAGCCCGCCGCCGAACTGCTGGCCGATGTCCTCCAGCCGCCCGCCCCGAACGAGTGGGCCGAGGAGGAGAGGGGCGAGGTCGACGGTGACGCCGCCTACGGCACCGGGCCGTTGCTGGCCCACTTGGCGGAGGCCGACGTCGAGGCGATGGTCAAGGTCCAGGCGGCCAACGCGCCCGGCGGGCGGTTCTCCAAGGACGCCCAGCGTCATCTGGGGTTGTCAACCAACTGAGCAGGCCGGCAGGCGCCCTCGATGATGCCGGTGGCGATCGTACCGCCGCCAAGACGGCCGCCCTCAGCAATGACCTGTTCGCTGTCGCCGGCCAGCATGGTGCGGGGCATGGGCGGCGACCCAGTTCTCGACGGCGGGGTCGTCCGCGGGGTGAAAGCTCCGGATCCAGGGGGACCATGGAAGCCGGAGCACCCGACGCGACTCGATAACAAGGAGCAGGGGCCAGACAAGCGGACCGGCGACGGATTCGGGCGAGGGATAGCCAACCTCTTCGGGCAAGTGGAAGGAGCGCCTGCGGTGGGCGCAGCCGGAGGGCGTCCGGCTGACACTGGTCAGCCGGAGGGAAGATCATCGCAGCCGAGCGGGCTGATGGACCTGCTCGGTGTCGCCGCCGTGCTGCTGGACGCCAGCGGGCGGATCGTCCTGTGGAGCCCGCAGGCCGAGGACCTGTTCGGCTACACCGCCGAGGAGGCGCTCGGCCAGTACGCGGCGCCACTGCTCGTCCACGAACAGGACTGGGACCTGGTGCTCAAGGCGTTCGCCGAGGTCATCGAGACTGGCCGGAGCTGGAGCGGCGCGTTCCCCATCCGGCACAAGGACGGCAGCACGCGGGAGGTGGAGCTGCGCAACATGCGGCTGCTGGACGACCGCGGCGATGTCTACGCGCTCGGGCTCGCCACCGACTCGCCGACGCTGCGCGACGTGGAGCGGGACCTCGCGTTGTCCACCCGGCTGATATCCCAGTCCCCCATCGGGCTGGCGATCCTCGACACCGAGCTGCGCTACGTGGCCGTCAACCCGGCCCTGGAGCGGATGCACGGCGTCCCCGCGAAGGACCATCTCGGCCGGCACTACCGCGAGGTGATGGCCGCGGAGAAGTTCGACGAGCCCGAGGCGGCGATGCGGCAGGTCCTCCAGACGGGCGTTCCCATGGTCGACCAGTACACCCTCGTCGGCCGCTCGCCCAGCGACCCCGACAACGAGCGCGCGTGGTCGCTCTCATTCTACCGGCTGGAGGACCCCCAGGGGCGTGTCCTCGGGGTGGCCGATCTGGTGGTGGACGTCACCGAGCGGTACCAGGCGGCCATGGAGGCCGCTCGGGCCCGGCGGCGCCTGGCCGTGATCGCTGACGGTACGGCCCGGATCGGCACCACCCTGGAGGTGGAGCAGACGGCCCGGGAGCTGGCCGAGGTCACCGTTCCCGAGATGGCCGACGTAGTCGCGGTCGACGTCCTCGACTCCGTCCTGGACGAGCATTCCGCGGCTCCCGCGGACAGCCCCGTGCTCTTCCGTGCCCTCGCGGTGCGGGCCGCCTACCCCACCGAGGCCGTCGAGGCGGCCGATCCGCCCGGCCACCTCGCCGCCTACGACGCCGACCGATTGGCCGCCCAGTGCGTGCGCACCGGCCGCCCGATCCTGATCCCCCAGGCGGACGCCACCGACCTGGCGCGCATCGCCCCCGACGGGCATGCCGCCGCTTTGCTGGCACGCGCCGGCGTGCACTCCTGCCTGCTGGTCCCGCTCACCGCCCGCGGCCACATCCTGGGCTTCCTCGGCCTGACCCGCGCCCGCAACCCGGAGCCCTTCGACGAGGACGACCTCGCCCTCGCCGCCGAACTGGCCGCCCGCGCCGCCGTGTGCATCGACAACGCCCGCTCCCACCAGAGCGTGCGCAACGCCGCCGAGGTCCTTCAGCGCAGCCTGCTCCCGGACCACCCACCCCACCTTCCCGGCCTGCAGGTCGCCTCCCGCTACCGGCCCGCACAGGCCAGCTACGAGGTCGGCGGCGACTGGTACGACGTCCTCCCACTCGACGGCGACAAGACCGCACTCGTCGTGGGCGACGTCATGGGCAGCGGCATCGATGCCGCCGCCACCATGGGCCGCCTGCGCGCCGCCACCAGCGCCTTCGCCGACCTCGACCTCGACCCCTCCCAAGTACTCCAACACCTCGACAAGATCACATCAGGACTGGAGCACTACATCGCCACCTGCGTCTACGCCGTCTACGACCCGCACCGCGCCGAGTGTCACATCGCCACCTCCGGCCACCTGCCCCCCGTCCTCGTACGCAGCGGCAAGCACCCCGAACTCCTCGACCTGCCCACCGGCACCCCGCTCGGAGTCGGCCAGGTCCCCTTCGAGACCACCACCTTCCGCCTGGACCCCGGCGACCAGCTGGTCCTCTACACCGACGGCCTGGTCGAAACCCGCCACCACCCCATCGACGAACGCCTTGCAACCCTCCTCCACCTGCTCGACACACCCGACCCCTCCCTGGAACAGACCTGCGACCGGCTCCTCCACGAACTCCGCCGACCCGCCGACCCCGACGACGTCGCCCTCCTCATCGCCCGCGCCCAACCCCTCACAGCTGCCCCCGAGCACCCATAGCTGCCACCACTGCCGTGTAGCCCGGGGCGGCGGCACCACAGGCGGGCCCGCCGCCGATGCGTCCGCGCGGCGCGGGTGGGGGTGTCTGGCGTCGTCTTGCCACCGGCGGCTGGGCCGCTCTCGGCAAATACTTCACTTCACCCCGATAAAAACACCCGGCCAGCCGCGGGCACCACGGCCCCAGCTGCTTCCCCGTCCCGTCCTTGCACCCACACCGCCGGTAGACCCGACCACGCTGCGCACGCTGTCCCTCGGCGGTTGACCCACTGCCGCACGGAGTGGAAGTGCGGCGAGGTACCCCCAAAGCGCCCGGACGGTCGAAGGGGGCAGTTGCTAGCGGGCGTGTGCATGGGTTTCGTCAAAGGCGTCTCGGCAGGGTTAGCGCCGCGCCTCCGCCGGGGTAGCGTTCGAAGGCGGTCGGATGTTTCGTGCGAGTTAACTCTCCTTCGTCTCGCCATAGTTGACAGGGGGTTTCCGTGCAGAGCAGGAACCAGTGCATACCACCGTCCACCTCCCTCGCGCTGCCCGCTGAGTCGGTGGCCGCCGAGGCTGAGGATCTGGTGAGCCAACTGGCGGCGGAGGGACACCTCATGGCCGATGCCGCAGAGCTGCGGGTGAAGGAGATCGCGCAGGAGGTGGCCGAGACGGGGACCTACCAGCAGAGTGCTCAGGAACTGCTGCTGGGCGCCCGGATCGCCTGGCGCAACAATCCGCAGTGCATCGGCAAGTTCTACTGGAAGGGGCTGGAGGTCCGGGACTGCCGCGAGGTAGGGGCCGGCGGCAGGGAAGACGCCCTGTTCGAAGCCCTCGTGGAGCACCTGCGGTTGGCCTGGAACGGTGGCAAGGTGCGGCTGCTGCTGAGCGTGTTCGCCCCAAGCCGGCCCGATCGACCTGGCCCGCGGGTCTGGAACGGCCAGCTCATCCGCTACGCCGGTTACTTGCAGCACGACGGGTCCGTCGTGGGTGACCCCGAGTCGGTGCGGCTCACCGAGGCCGTTCTGCGGCTCGGCTGGCGTGGCCGGGGCACCCCGTACGACGTGCTGCCCCTGGTTATCCAGTGGCCGGGACGTGAACCGCGGTGGTTCGAGCTGCCGCCGGATGCGGTCCCCGAGGTTCGGATCAGTCACCCCGACCACCTGTGGTTCGAACGGCTGGGCTTGCGTTGGCACGCCTTTCCCACCATCTCCGACCAGGTGCTGGAACTGGGCGGGCTGCGCTATCCGCTCGCGCCGTTCAGCGCCTGGTACACCTGCACTGAGATCGGTGCCCGCAACCTCTCGGACACCAACCGCTACGACCAACTTCCCAAGGTTGCACGGGGG
Organism: Kitasatospora sp. NPDC023118; assembly: GCF_055560875.1. Lineage (NCBI taxonomy): Bacteria > Bacillati > Actinomycetota > Actinomycetes > Kitasatosporales > Streptomycetaceae > Kitasatospora > Kitasatospora sp. NPDC023118. The sequence continues at coordinate 118,898 of NZ_JBVHHW010000018.1, read as the reverse complement.
ATGGGCCTGGACACCGGGCGGGACCGCACCCTGTGGCGGGACCGGGCGCTGCTGGAACTCACCGCGGCGGTCCTGCACTCCTACGACCAGGCCGGAGTGTCCATCATCGACCACCACTTCGCCACCAAGCAGTTCGTGCGGCACGAGGAACGCGAGCACAAGAGCGGCCGCGGCTGCCCGGCCGACTGGTCCGCCATCGTGCCCGCGACCAGCGGCTCGACTACCCCCGTCTGGCAGCGCCGCTACGAGCCGACCAGGATGCGGCCCAACTTCTCGCCCCACCCTGCGCCTTGGCCCGCCGGCGCCGCCGAGGACTGAGCCGGTGACGCTCGGCTGGTTCGTGGTACCGGCCGGGGCGGTGCTCAACCTCTGCGGCAGCGGCGTCTACGCGCTGCGAACGCTGCGCGGATCGGTACGGCCGAACCTCGTCACCTGGCTGCTGTGGGCCCTCGCACCGGGCGTGGCGTTCGCGGCCCAAGCCGCTCGCCACGTCGGCCTGCCCGCCCTCACCACTCTCAGCGTGGGCCTCGGCCCGCTGCTGGTGTTCCTGTGCGCCTTGACCTGCCCGGGATTCCGCGGCACCCGCCCGAGTGCCGCCGAACTCTGCTGTGCGGCACTCTCCCTGGCCGCCCTCGTCGGGTGGTGGATCACCGTGGACCCGGACACCGCGCTCGCCCTGAGCATCCTGGCCGACGGCTGCGCCGCCGTGCCAACCGTCGTGAAGTGCTACCGCCACCCCGAGACCGAAGACCGTACGGTCTACGCCCTCATGGCGCTCAGTGCTGCGCTGACTCTCATCACGTTACCCGCCTGGACCTTCACCGCCGCCGCCTTCTCCTGCTACCTGCTCACGCTCTGCTGCACCCTGCTGGTCGTGCTACGCAGGCGCACTGGCACGTCCGGCCTCGGACTGCTCCCGCCCTGACACCGGCAACCCCTGTGCCCACCACTCGGGTGGACACCGCGGTGCCCGGGTACCGGCACCGGCGCTCTCAGGCGTCGCCGGTCGTCAGCAGCTGCGTCGGGCCTTCGGACTGAGCTATCTGCCAGTTGCGCGGGCGGGCCCGGCCGTGCGGATCGGTGTCGCGGATCCGCACCCGGTGCCCGTCCTGGCTCAGCTCGGGTTGTAGTTGGACCCCCGTGCGATGCGGCAGGGTGGAGTTGACGATCTCCCACCGACCGGCACGAATCCGGCCGATCGACACCTCGCAGTCCACCAGCGCGGCCGCCTCCGCGTGGCGGGTGCAGCCGAGGACCTGCTCGACGAGCGGGACCTGGGAGGCGGGGAGCGGCACCGAGCGGTCCCGCGCGTAGCAGAACCAGGATCCGACCCGGACCAGCACACCCGCACAGCCCTCCGCCGGATCGGTGAGCAGGGCCGCCGCCGGGTTCCCCCGTGACCGCTCGACGGGTTCCCAGTGCTCGAGATAGGGCTCGTGCAGGCCCTCTTCGACCAGCCCCCCGCCATCCCAATGCAAGGTGCCCGCGTCGGGCAGCGGCGCCGGCGGGTGCAGGTCGATCCGGCGGACCCAGCTGAACGTGTCGCCATCCTGCTCCAAGGTGCCGGCGAACGCCTTCTGCCCGCACAGCGCAAGGAGTTGCGGCTGATCCAGATCGGTCAGGGCCGTCCGTCCCACCAGCGCGTCCAGCCCGGGCGGGCAGCGCAGATCTCCGAACAGCGCCGGCCCCTGCACCCAACTGACGGCGGTGACGCGATCGGTCGAGCCATCCGCCTCGCGGACGAAGGTTCGACGCCAGACACCGGGGAGATCCGCGAGCGCGAGGCGGGACGGTGACATCGGTACTCCTGTGCCTGAGTCCTGTCGGAAGGGCCGGGAACCACGCTACGCGGTCGGCTCCGGAAATCCTTGCCCCTCACAAGATCGCTGAAATGAGCCGTAAGCTGCGGACCTCCAGCAGCAGCGAAACCTCACCTCCGCGCTCTACGCACTCGTCGCGAGCGTGGCTCCGCCCTGCATCCACTGATCAGACGGCATGCTCCGCCCGGCGCGCGGTGTCGCCGCTCATGGCATGGCTCGGCAGCCCTTTCCGCAAGTACACGCCATGGGCACTGGCCGACGCCGCCCGCGTCGCCCTGACCTACGGCACGGAGTTCAACCGCAACGCCGCGACCGAGCGGGACCTGCTCGAAATCCTCGCCGCCTACTCCACCCTCATGGACTCCACCCTGCACAGCAATGGGGAGAATGAGGTCCGGCTACGCGACTTCCTTCTCCGCACCGCCGGGGAGCAGCTCACCTGGCAGGAGCCGGACTTCGCCACCCTGGCCCGTACCGCGGCCATGTTCCTGCACACTCCGTTCCCCGACGACCGCACCCCCAGACACATGCTGCCGGGCTGGGACGCGGACCTGTTCGGGTGCTCGCTGACCGAGTTCGTCGGAGCCGCGCAGCTGCTGTGGGCGAGCGCCCTCGTCTGCCAGGGCCGCTTCGACCCCTCCTTCCTCGACACCGCGGACGCCACCGGAATCGGCGACATCGCCAGTCGGGACACCATCGTGCGCGTTCTCGACCGCCAGTTCGCCATCGACACAGCCGCCTTCAAACGGGCCGAACACCAGACGAACAAGCGCCTCGAAGCTGTCCCCCACGCACGCAGCCCGCAACTGCGCCGCTTCACCTACAACCCGCTGATCGGCAGACCTGCCGTCACTGGCTACGGGGACACCTGGCTCCTGTGCCCGGTGCCCCAGCTCGTCCACCGCAAAGCCGGACCTGCCGGCATCTACTACGCCGGACGCGACCACTTCGGCCCCCAGCTTCGCCATCGAGATGGGCTACCTGTTCGAGCAGTACATCGGCCGCCAGCTGCGTCGTCCTCCTCGACGGCTTCGGCGGCCCGGAAGTCCCCTTCCCCCTCCTGCAACGGATCGCCACCCAACGCCGCAGCGAGGTGATGGTCACCTTCCAACCCGCCTTCCTCGTACGGTTCTCCGAGAAGGCCGAGCGCCACTGCTCAGCCGGAGGTGGTTGTTGTCGACGGCGGAGAGCGTGTAGCGGACGTAGAGGACACGTTCGGGCAGGTGCACGTCGTTCCAGTGCAGTCCGAGAGCTTCGCCCTTGCGAATGCCGGTGCCGATGAGGACCTCGATGAGGTCGGCGAAGGCCGGATCGGCGGCGCGGCAACAGTGCAGGAAGTGGATGGCGTCCTGGACGGTCCAGATCTGGCGTTCGGCTGCGGCGGGCCGCGGGATGACGGTCGGGCGTGCCGGGTTGTAGGGGAGCCGGTGGTGTCGGACGGCGTCGCCGAGGGCGCTGGAGAGCGTGGCGAGGCAGCGGTGGACGGTCACTTTGCCGCGTCCGGCGTCGAGTTGGGTGTGGACGAAGGCGGCGATGTGCGAGTAGCCGAGATCGTCGAGCCTGACCTGACCGAAGGCGGGGATCAGGTCGTTGGTGACGTAATCGCGGTAGCGGACGTAGGTGGTGGGCTTGAGGGTGAGCTTCTTGTCCTTGAGCCAGGAGGTGAGGTAGTCGGTGATGGTCTGGTTGGGGTCGGCGTTGAAGCCGCCGGCCTGCCCTTCGATCATCCGGCGCAGGGCGGTTCGGGCGGCCTCGGCGCTGGGGTAGCCGCCGCGGCGGACGATGTTGCGGTGCTGGTCGGGGGAGGGGAGGTCGAGGGAGAAGGTCCAGGTGCCGTGATTGGGGTCGGTGGCGAGCTTGGGGCAGCTGGCTCCGAGTTGCTTGCCGCCCAGGTCGCGGCAGCCGCACCGGCGGAAGACGTGCCCGGCGTGGACTGCGGAGCGCATGGTGATCGCCCCCAAGGGAGGTTCGTGTGAAATTGCCACGCTCATGCTCCCGCGCTGCGGATCGAAGGTCGAGCAACGCCGCACTCACCCCGCTCTCACCGGGGCACCAAAACCTGCTCTGACCTGGGACGATCCCTTGTCGTGGCGACAAGTGCTTGGCAGCCGCAGGCGAGGTGATCCCGCGGGTCCCTCTGTGACAGCGTGGCGGGAGACGCCCGATTTGGCGGGTTAGCCAAGAGGGAATGACCCCCGCCGCCGATCCGGTTCAAAGACACCCTTCAGGCAGCCGGAGCAGGTCGACGCCGCCCGGCTCGGACAGCCCTATCAGCCGGACGACGGTGCCTTCCCGATGGTCAGCTGCCCGTTCATCAGGCCAAGCAGCGATGCTTCGGCGGTTCCAGGAGCATCTGCAGAGTCGGCCGGCGGCCGAACCGAACGGCCGGTACTGGACCGCGATCCGCCTTCGAGGCCCTGGCCTCCTACATTCCCCCCGGCACAGCCTTCGAGGCAATGGCCATGGCCTCGACCTCGGCCGTTGTCTTCCGGTCGCCCAAGAACATTAGAAGGTAGCTCTCGGCAAGGGTCATCTTGTGCATTTCGGTGATGTCGACGCTCTCGGGGAAGGAGTGAATGCGGCACAGCGGCTCTTCGCAGCCGATCAGCAGCAAGGTGGAATTCGGGTTGACCTGCTGGAGCTGGGTGACCAGGGGGATCGAACCGCCGCCACCGGTGAAGACGACCTGTTCGCAGGGGTAGGCGTGCAGCATGGCCATCTCGGCCAGCGCGTACCCGGGTTTCGTGGTGTCGGCTTGGAAGCCGCGGCCGGCCGAGCCCTCGACCGGGTTCACCTGGACTTCGGCGTTCCAGGGGTTGAACGCGGGGTCCTCCAGATACGCCTTGAGCCGGGAGAAGGCGTGCTGGGGGTCCTCAAGAGGCGCGATACGCAGGCTGACGCGCGCCGTGGCCGTCGCCGCGAGCTGGTTGATGGAACCATCGATCGGGGGAGGGCCGTCGAGCCCGACCACGTTGACCGACGGCTTGCCGAACAGGCGGCTACCGAGCGAGCCCGTGCCGATGAGGTGCACCCCGGCCTTCACCCCGGCCTGTTTGCGGAACTTCCGTTCGTCGGGCTCGTGACCCTGCCACGCCTCCTGGAGCAGATCGGGCACCGCGACGTCGCCAGCCGGGTTCTGCACACGGTCCAGGAGGTGGATCAGCGTCATGAAGGCGTCGGGCGTCGGGCCGCCGTACTCGCCGCTGTGTACGGGCGAGTTGAGGGTGCGGACGGTGACATCCGCTGCGACCATGCCGCGCAGACTCGTGGTGAACGTCGGCTTGCCGAGCTCGTAGTTCCCGGTGTCCGCAATGACGAGAACGTCGGCTTTGAAGAGGTCGGGGTTCTGTCTGACGTATTCCTCCAGGCTGTCCCCTGCCTCCTCCTCGCCCTCCAGGACGATCTTCAGATGGACGGGCGGCATCGTGGCGAACGTCCGGAGGGCTCCGAGGTGCATGATGATCCCGGACTTGTCGTCGGCGGAGCCCCGGCCGTACACCCGGCCGTCCTTGGTCTCGGGCTCGAAGGCCTTTTCCCAGCCTCCCGCCTCCACGACGTCGTAGTGCGCGTACAGCAGCACCGTGGGGCTCCGGTCGGGTCCGGGGGACTCCGCGTAGACCAGCGGGGCGTTCTTGCTCGCGTCCCCGATACATAGTTGTCTGACATCGGGGACGCCCGCGCTTCTCAGCAGCTCGGCGCACTTGTCGGCGGCGCTCTTGATCGGCGTGAGGTCCCTGGGGTCGTAGACGGAAGGTATCCTCACGAGATCCATGAGGTCGGCGATCAGGTCGTCCATGAAAGGTCCGCCGACCTTCCCGGAAAGGTCGATATTCGCGTTCATCTCGTCTCCTCCGGGTTCGGATGGCGAGGGCACCGGGCCCGGAGCCCGGCACGCACGGGCCCGCCCTCCTCGCCGGCGCGAGGCTGAACGGGCCCCTCATGCCCGCAGGTGGCGGGGGAATGTCAGTGGAATACTTTTATCGAGTACTCGCCGAGCAGCAGCGCCTTCCCGGAGGACGCACTTCCGGTGACGCTCGCCGCGGGGACCCAGAGGTCCTCGTCGCCTGCCTCCATGCGATCCTCTGAAACCTCGTGGTACTGCATGGTGATACTCGCGTCCGCAGGTATCGGCTGGATGCCCGTGTAGGTGAGGGTGAAGTGTGCGTCGAAGTTCCCGGGCACATCTTCCAGAAGATATGTGAAAGTGGTGCGCTTGGGCTCGATGGTCAGCCACTCGTCCAGGGGCACCTGCTGGTCGGTGCACTGCAGGTGCGCTTTCCCGCTGGAGATGTTCTTGAACTTGACGGTGACGAAGAAGTCGGTTGGACCGCTGTTTTCGTTTCCAAAATGCAAGTATTTCACGCAGAAGTTCTTGCTGTCTGACGGAACGAGGTGCACGTTACGCCACGACACCGATGGCAAGTACTTGACCCAGCGGGCGAACTGCTCGTTCGTCGAGAAGGAGGGAGGCATGTCGGCAACAGGATGACGCGGCGTGCCGACCATGGCGATCATGCAGTAGTGATTGCCGTAGCGGTCTACATTGTGGTCGCCTTCCCAGACGAACGCGTACTGGGTGGCGCAGATCTGGCCGTTCGCGATGTCCGTCGCACTGCGGTGGGCGAACGGGACGGACGGCTCGACCTTTCCCACCGGGGTGATGGGGAACCACTGGCGGGGAGTCAGGAGAAGGGAGGCAGGCGAGACGAAGAGCTTCACGTGGCCCTGGGACGAGGCTCCGAGGTTCTTTCCTCTGACATAGACGTTGTTGGGTTTCCCGTTGTCGATGTTGCGCCCCAGATCCTGGCCGTAGGCGGACTCCAGCCGATCGAATGTCAGAAGATCCTCGCCGTACGGGATGATGTCAGGAGAATGCCACAGGGTTCCCGAACTCGGAACATGTCCGTCGTCGGCCAAATTGTCCCTGACATAGATGTCGTCATAGAGCGGAGTGACGGCAGCACTTGCGGCAGTGCCGGTCGTGGCGGTGCCCATGGATAACCTCCTGGGGCGTGCGGGTACAGAGACACGGCCCTTCCGCCGAAAGACTTGGCGGGAGGTGTCGCAGAAACGGCTTTCCGGATGGCAGCCGGAGCTATGGAGTGAATTTCACGATGATCACGTGCCGGGCATTGCCGTTCGCGCGGGCCCTCTCGGGGAATGAGGTGAAGGCAGGCCTCCCCGGAGATATCCGCTGCCTCCGTTACGAGGTTAGGCGTGTACGACCTGATCGTCCAATCGAGCGATGGTGTGCAGGAGTTGCCTTGCGGATCTCGAAGCAGAGAACATCCCAATGCCATTGTCAAGCCGCCGTCGTGACTGGTGGTGGCTGATAACACGCTTCGTCACGGATCACCGCCCACAGGACGTTCACTCGTCGGCGCGCGAGCGCGATCAGTGCTTGCTTGTGTCCCTTGCCCTCGGCGCGCTTGCGGACGTAGTAGGTCCCCGACGCGGGGCAGGATCGGAGGCTGGCCATCAAGGAGAGGTATATCCCGCAGCAGCCCGCGGTGGTAGCGGCCGGGGGCGGTGGAGGTTGCCGCTGACCCGGCCGGAGTCCCTGGGGGCCGGGGCCACCCCGCCATAGCCGGCCAGGCGGTCCGCGCTGGCGAAGGCGGCCATGTCACCCCCCGGTGGCGGCGACGAACTCGGCGCCGAGCTGGCTGCCCGTGCCGGGCAGGCTGCGGATCACGTCGGCGTGCGGGTGCTCGCGGAACCGGTCCTCGATGAGGGCGTCGAGCTCGGTGATCTCTTCGTCGAGGGCCATCACTGCCCTGGCCAGATCGCATGATCTTGGAAGCCGACCAGGGCGGGAGAGGCGACAGGCGCCACCGGAGATCGCCCAATCGTGCACCCCAGGGTTCTGCGGCGCCCCGCCTGCCGGGCGCGATCAGAACGTGTCGGATGGTGCGTCCGGCTGGACGGACCTGGTCCGGAGGCCAGACCGCCCGGGGGAACCTTGGCCGCCAGGCCGAGGCCGAACCGCGCCGGTCCGAAATCGCCTGCCGGCAGGCCGCAGCCGCGCCACCCCCAGCGCTGGCCGAGCCGGCGTCCTGGTGGCGCCGCTCCTATGACGTTCCACCACGGCAGGGGACACGCCGTCCGCTACGCCCCGTGCCCCGGGCGTACCGCGGTCGGTGATCACCGTCGGGTCGGCGGCGGTGTTGGTTCGGATGGCGGCGCTGTCCGTGCGCCGTCCGTCGGGTGCCCCGATGCTGGGATCGGAGCGGGTCGGCACTCCATAACGACCCGCCCGGCCCACGTTCGGGGCGTTCTGGATGGAGGACGGATGTCCGTAACCGGCAGTGATGGCAGCGGCAACGGCCAGGTGACCCGCGATCCGGCGGCCCTGGAGGCGATCGAGGCGGTCCGCGTCGGCGGGTCGCTGGGCCGGGCGCGTCGGCGGATGGCGAGCGAGTCGGGCGGGCCGCGGGTCGAGGCAGCGCAGCTGCAGAAACTCACCGAGCTGCATGTGTGCATGGGCCTGAACGCCTGCAAGGGCCACGACCTGGACGGCACCGCGCCGATGGCGGGCATGGGCCGGTGCGCGACGGTGCTGCATGTGTGCCATGGCGCCAACGAGTGCCGAGGGCAGGGCGGGTGCGGCTACACCGGGCCGGACGCCGAGCTGGCCAAGCCGGGAGAGCAGGCCTGCCGCTATAACGGCAGCTGCGCGAGCCCGATCAACGAGAGCCGGGTGTTCGCCGGCGGCCCGCTGAAGGGCAAGAGTGTGTGGAAGCTGGCCCGGCAGATCTTCGAGGCCCGGATGTACGAGGCCGGGATCCCGTTCGGCCCCGCGCCCGGCGAGGGCTACCCGGACGAACTGGTCCCCTCGTACGAGGCGCCGAGGCGCGACCGGCGGCCGCTGGGAGACACCACCGTGGCGGCCGGCAGCGGCTCCGCCGGAAGCGGCGACGGTAGTGGGTCGGACGGGGCCGTCGCGTGACGTCGCCGTCCGGTGTCGTCGGTACCGGTGCGTGGTCTCGGTTCGGTCTTCCCTTCCTGGGGTTCGGAGTCGGTCTTCGCGCTCCGCACCACGGGTGGGTACTTGAGCATCTCGACACCGGCCTGGGGGTGGACTGGCTGGAGGTGATCACCGAGAACTACCTGGACTCCGGCGGCTTCCCGCGCCATGTGCTGGACCGGGTGGCCGAGCGGTGTCCGGTGGTGCTGCACGGGGTGTCGATGTCCGTGGGCAGCGTCGATCAACTGGACGTCGACTATCTGCGCCGGTTACGCCGCCTGGCGGACGCCGTCGGTGCGGCGTGGGTATCGGACCACATCTGCTGGACCGGCGTGGCGGGCCTCAACACGCACGACCTGCTTCCGGTGCCGTTCACCGAGGAGGCGCTGGCTCACATGGCCGAGCGGGTACGGACCGCCCAGGACCTGCTGGAGCGCCCGTTGGTGCTGGAGAACCCCAGCTCGTACGTGGGTTTCACCGCCTCCACGATGCCGGAGCAGGAGTTCGTCGCGCGCCTTGCCGTCGAAGCGGACTGCGCGCTGCTGCTGGACGTGAACAACCTGTACGTCTCAGCGGTCAACCACGACACCGACCCGTCCGAGTACCTGGCGGCGCTTCCGCTGGACCGTGTGGTGCAGATCCACCTGGCCGGTCACACCGACGCCGGCACGCACCTGGTGGACACCCACGACGCGCCGGTCGCGTCCCCTGTGTGGGACCTGTACGCCGACGTTCTGGCCCGAGTGGGCCCGGTCTCCACCCTGCTGGAGTGGGACGACCGGCTTCCCTCGTTCCCCGAGCTGGTCCGTGAACTCGGCCCGGCCCGGCAGTTTGCGGGGACAGTCGCACCGGCGGGAGCGTGATGCGCAGCAACGCCCGAACGCATGGCGCGGTCGACCGCGCCAGCGCCATCCCTCCGGCCGACCTGGTCGGTCTTCAACTCTGGCTCCGGAAAGCAATCATGTGCCCGGATCGCGGAGTAGCCGACGATGTCCCGGCGGTACTGACCTGCTCTGCGCGACAGACGGCAGCCGAGCGTCTGGCCGTGTATCAACGCGCCTACCGATTGCGCCTGCTGGGCTGCCTGCACGCCAGCTTCCCGGCACTGCGCCACCTGCTGGGCCGCCAGGCGTTCGACGTACTGGCGGAGGAGTACCTCGACGCCGTCCCCCCGAGCAGCTACACCCTCGACCGCTTCGTCCAGGGCTTTCCCGTCCACCTGGCCGAGAACCGGCCCGACGCGGCCGATCCCGTCGACGAACGGGATCCGTGGGTCGATCTGGTGATCGAACTGGCTTGCTACGAACGGGCCTTCGCCGAGGTCTACGACGCCGCCGAACCCGACCCCCGCCGTGTCCTGCGCTGCCGCCACCCCGTGCACACCTACGTGCACGCCGTCGCCCGCGGGCGGGACCCCGTGCCTCCCCCGGCCCAGCCGGTCCTGCTGACACTGCGCCGCATCGGCCACAGGGTAGCCGTCAGCGAGGAATCACTGCTGGTCACCAGCCCCCTCGATACCCAGCCCCACGCGGCACACGCCCCCACGCCGGCATGAGCCCCCTTCCCACCCGCCCGGGTAGCCAGTACCCGGCCACCCGAACGGAGCACTGATGACAACCCTCGCCTCCTCCGGCCTGCCGTTCACCGTCAAGCCACTTGCCCAGGTGAGAGCGAACGAGCCGATCCAGGACTACGAGACCCTGGTCAACCACCTGCACCAGGCAGCCCAGGTGGAGATGTCCACCATCCCGATGTACCTTTTCGCCGCCTACTCCATCCAAACCAAGGGCCACAACCAGTGGCAGCCCGGCATCTCCGCCTTCCGCACCATCGTCTCGATCGCGATCGAGGAGATGCTGCACCTGTGCCTGGTGCGCAACCTCATGGTCGCCCTCGGCGCCGGCGACCGGATCACCTTCAACGATCCCCACTTCATCCCCGGCTACCCCAGCAAGATGCTGCACCGGGTGCCCGACCTCGGGCTGCATCTGCAGCCCTGCTCACCCGAGTTGATGAGGAACGTCTTCATGCCGCTGGAGCTGCCCGCCGAGCAGGACGCCCCGCCGCAGTCCGACCAGTACCAGACGCTCGGGCAGTTCTACCAGGCGATCGAGGACGGCCTGGTCCGCGTGGACGCCGCCGAGGGCAAGGAGCTATGGAAGTACGCCAAGGACAGCATCCCCTGGCAGTACCAGCGCGCCTACTGGAACCGCGACGGCGGTGGCGAGCCCATCCTGATCACCGACCTCTCCTCCGCCCTCGAGGCACTGAAGGTGGTCGTCGAGCAGGGTGAAGGGGTCGACCCCTCGAAGGCCACCGTCCCCATCGACCCGGTCAACCCCACTCCCGGGCTGGACGAACTCTCCCACTACGCCCGCTTCAAGCGCATCGAGCAGGGCATCGAGCCGATCGGGACCGTCCGCGACGTAGTGACTGACCCGAAGATCGGCGACTTCGAGGAGCCCGCCGCCGGCCTGGCGAGGCTGTTCAACGCCGCCTACTGCTACACCCTCGCAATGCTCGACAAGCTCTACAACCTGCCAGCCACCTTCACCGCCGAGACGCCCAGCCCCCGCTACCACGTGGAGCGCACCTTCGTCTCAGCGATGAGCGGCCTGCTCTACCCCATCGCCGACCTGCTCATGCAGACAGCGACCGGCAGGCTGAACCCGAACCCGGACGCCCCACCGCCGTGCGCCGCGCCGACCTTCGAGTTCTACGACTTCCCGAGCGAGATCAGGAAGTTCGGCGCCCACCACACCAGGAAGGAGCACCTGATCCACCTCTGCAACCAGGCCATCACCACCTTCCCCCAACTGGGCGGGGACAACAGCGTCCACTGGCTGATCAACAAGATGCCCGACATCGCCCACCTCCCCTCCCAACCACCCGCCGCCCGCCCCCGGTCGAACTGACAGGCCGGACGTCCGGCTCCCCGAAGCCGCGGGAACACCCCGCAACGAAACCACTCCCCATGACCCCCACACCACTGAAAGGCGAACCGAAATGAGCCACCCAGGCGCGACCCCCCAGAACAGCCAGCACCACGCTCAAGCAGCCCGGGCCATCGGCACCGTCGGACTGGTCACCCCCCAGGGACGGCCGCCATCCGTGCTCGCTGCACCCCAGCCCAACGACACCTGGAGCCTGCCCTACGGCCAGGCCTGGGTGTTCTACGGCAAGGGAAACCACGGCCTGGTCAGACCGCTGATCCTCTCCGACGGATTCGACAGCGGCCCCAGCACGCTGGACCACATCTGGGACTCCTGGAACGGCCAGCAGTTCCCGTTCTTCAGCAACCTGCTCGCCCGCGGACGAGACCTGATCATCATCGGATACCAGGAGCGCAGCGCCTCCATCCTCGACCACGCCGAGACCGTCATCCAGGCGATCCACAAGACGATCAGCAAGCGGTCGGGGAACGCCGAACTCGTGATCGGCGGCTACAGCATGGGCGGCCTCATCACCCGCTACGCCCTCGCAAAGATGGAATCCCAGGACGACGACCACCAGACCGCCACATACTTCAGCTACGACACCCCACACAACGGCGCCTGGATCCCCCTCTCCCTGCAAGCCTTCGCGCACTACAGCAAGCCGATGAACTCACTGTTCTCCGACCAGGTCAACAGCCCGGCCGCACGCCAGATGCTGTGGCGCCACATCGAGACGGTCGACGACGTACCCGCCGTGGACCCGCTGCGCACCAAGTTCCTCGCCGACCTCCGAGACGTCGGCGACTGGCCGAGCCGACCGCGCAAGATCGGCGTGGCCAACGGCGCGGGCAACGGGACCGGCAACGGCGACGTCCCCCACGCCGAGGCCGTGAAATCCACCGGCCTCTGGTTCCACGACACCACGCTCTACATCCAGGCCAGCGGCGAGCATCAGCTGGTCGCCCAGCTGCGCAGCCAGCTCGGGCTGGACCCGAAGGACATCTACACCGACGGATTCCCCGAGGGCGACGGCGCCCCCGGCGGGCTGCTGAACTCCTTCCAGATCCTCGCCGACGCGCTGAGCCATGGGGGCAGCACCGACCTGAACTACCCCGACACCTGCTTCATCCCCACGGTCAGCGCCGTGGCAATGCGCGGCCTCGACACCAACGACGACCTCTACCTCGACGTCAACAGCCGTCCGCCGCAGGAGAGTCGGCTGGACGAGTTCCAGTGCGCCGCCACCAATGAAGGGCACACCCTCATGACCGCCGAGCACGGCAACTGGCTCCTCGACCGCCTGTAGCACAGATCGGTCGTTCTTATGGCCCGTCGGGTTGAATCCGGCGGGCCATTCACCTGATCCAACTCCCGTAGTCCGATCATCCGCCAAACGCCACATGGGACCACGTGGACGTGGCGGCGCTCGTTCTTCTTGTAGGCGACCGGGGTTGCCGCGGAGTTTCGGAGCGCGATGAATGCCAAGCCGTCGGCGTCGTGCCGCTCAACGCCCACCCTGCGACCAGCAGGCCGATCTCGTCCTCGTCGAGAGCGGTGGAGCGCACTGGTCCGTAGCTCAGTTGGAAGAGAAACCGTCTCCAAAGCGGCGTGCCGCAGGTTCGAGTCCTGCCGGACCAGCAAAGAACCGACCGTTTTCGCGGAACTCTCGAATGGGCGATCAGCAGAATCCGGCAGACAAGAGAATCAGAAGCTGTGGCCGTGTTCACCTGGGCGAGCGAGGCTACAATGAGGTTGTGAGGAAGGTCGCAGTCAGGGTTGCCATCGCGAACCGCTTCTCACGCGTCTCTCACGGATGGGGCGTCATGAGCGGGCATCAGGTGTCATGCGGGGCGGATCGCTGGGGGTCAAGGGGCCGCAGATTCAGATCCTGTCGTCCCGACTTGCTTTACTGCAGGTTGTAGGCCGTTTCCGCTTCTGGCGGGAACGGCCTTTTTGGTGTTCCGTCGGCTGGTGGTCGCAGTGTGGTCGCCGAGCCACATCGGCCAGGCGGTGGCGGGTTCGATCTCTTGCGGCGTCTGATGGGCGGCCAGGCAAGTGGTGGGGGCGCGGGTTCTGGTGCCAGGGGCGCCGGCTGCGGCAGGCGGGCTCGCCGAGAACCGCGCGGTTGGCGGTGCTGAGGGTCCAGGCGATGGCGTCGACGGCCGCCCGCTCCGCGAGGCGTGTGAGCTCGGCGTAGATCTGCGGCGCGGCGAGGTCAGGGCGGTGCTGGCCGAACGGCTGGCCACCAGGCACGGTGTCCAGCTCGCGGCCGACGGGGAGAAACTCCACCAGTACTACCCGAAGACGCGGATCCTGCGGCTGTCGGACCGACTCCGCCCCGGCCAGCAGGCTTCCGGCTGGCTACCCAACTGGCCTACCCGGAGCACGATGCGCTGCTCTCCGAGCTCGCCGCCCAGGCCAGCCCAGAGTCCTCGGCGGCGCACTCGCTCACCCGGATCGGCCTGGCCAACCCTGCAGCGCGCCGGACGGCGCGGGGTGCCGTTCTCCTGCGTCCGGGTCGACCGCGCCGGGAACGTCTCTAAGCGGCAGCCCGCCACGCCGTTCCACTTCTCCCGCACCGGCGGCACCTGCCCACTGTGGAACATCTACGGCGCCTTCGCCTCGCCTCGCCTTGCCGGGCCGCGTCCACGTCCAGGTCGCCGCCATGCCGGACGGATGCCGCTACCTCTGGACCGCGCGCGCCGTCACCCGCTCACCCGGCGGCTGCGGGCGCCCCGGCAAGACCTTCGCTATTGGCCTCGGCTGCGAGATCCGGCACGCGGGCCGGCTGGTGTACTCCACCGGCCTGGATCTCGGCGACGAGGCTGCCGCCACCCCGATCGGCCTCGGCTGCAAGGTCTGCGAACGCCTCGCCTGCGCCCAGCGCTCAGCCCCGGCCATCGGCCGCCCGCTGGCTGTCGACGAGCACACCAGTACCTTCGTCCCGTGCTCGGTGTGGGCCGACCTGAAGTGATAACTGCCGACCCGCCGTCGGAGAGAGCCTGCGGCTGGCCAAGAGACCTCCCGTACCCCCGGCCCGCCGATCTGGCGTGCCCGAGGACTCCCTCGCCTGGACTTTCCGCATGGTGACCAACGGAATGGCGGGCACCGCGCGCTGGCGGACCAGCTTGCCCCCGGCCGTCGCTGTGCCGCGCGCGTGGCAACGGCACCGGACTGTCTCGGGTCAGCGCCGACACCCGGACGACCTCGCCCTCGTCCGTCACGCTTTCGACGACCAGCGCCGAAAGCCCTGAAAATACCGTTCCCACAAGCTCGTTGGCATCTCGCATGACCTGCCAACGACGCCTGTCACGGTTCGCTACCAGCGATTACGGGACAGAGCCGATTACCGGACAGAGCCGTTCATTGGGCAGCCTCGACTATCCGGTGCCGTTGCTTCGGAGCCGTCGGCAGGTGTGCGGGTTCGGCGGAGGGTCTCACCGTCGGGGTCGGCCGGTTCGAGTTCGATGGCGCGGCGTAGCTGTTCCATGCGTCGCGGCAGGGGGTGCCAGCCGGGTTCTGTGGCCATGTCGGCGTTGAGCTCGTGGATCGCGCGGGCGTAGGCCCGGGCCAGGCCGCGGAACTGCAGGGGCAGGCCCGGGCGGGGGTGGCCGCTGGGGGCGGTGCTCACCCACAGGGCGTTCGTGGTCTCGTTATCCGGGCCGGTGGGTTCGGTGGTGTCCCGTGTGACGAGGTGGCTGCGGACGGTGAGCCAATGGCGCAGCGCGGCCCGGGTGGAGCGGGACAGCGCGACCGTCTCGATGGCGGGTGTCGTGTGCGGGTTGCGGTGCTGGGGGCGGCGGGTGAGGCGGATCGTGCCGTGGTGCAGGTCGATGTCGTCCGTGCGCAGGGCGCAGAGTTCGCCGGCGCGGCAGCCGGTGTCCAGCACGGTGCCGATGATCGCAAGGATCCGGCTGCGGGACGCGGACCGGCCGGGGCGGGCCGAGTGTTCCAGGTGGCCGAGGAGGATGCTGCGCGGGCGGGCGGCGACCACTGGCCGGAGTGTGACCTGCGGCCGGTCGCGGTCCGGGAACGTGACGGTGAGGCCGGCCCGGGTGCTGAGGATGCGGAGGCAGTCCTCCCGGGCGCGCATGGACGCGGGTGAGGCTTGGCCCGGTCGTGCGGTGGGCTTGCGCCGTAGCAGGCCCTGCTCGGCGGCGGTGAGATAGGCAGCGAGGGTGTCCGGCGCGAGGAGCAGTGCGAGTGAGCCGGCGGCTGTCTCCGCGATGGTGCCTCGCGCCAGAGCGGTGCGCAGTTCGCTGGCGATCCAACGCAGCTGCTTCGCCCGGGAGGTGCCCGTGGGCGGTTCGCAGGCCAGCTCGACCAGGGCGTTCAGCGCCTCGATCGAGGGTGCCGCTGCCGCTGTGACGTCCGTCATGGGGTCACCCTAGCGACGGGGATGGTCGGGCCGGCGGGTTCTTTCCGTCGGCGGGCTCTTGGAACCTCCTGCGGGATCGGATCTAATAACTGGCTTGAAGCAAGATCACCGGTGGGGTGCGGGCGGCATGGTGGCTGTCTCCGCCGGTATGCCCCGTCCGGGGTGGTGACCGTCCTTCGGCAACTGGCGAGGGGCGTGCCGGGGCGTCCGCAGGCCCTCGCAGCCGCACCCTCCGGGGTGTGCTGCCGCTGCGGGTACGAGCCGTCGAACCTTGCGAACCGGAAGGACTGCGAAGGCCCGGCACGGGGCACCGTCGCGACAGTGCGGTCGGCACCGAATCGACGATCCAGGCTGGGCGCCGTGTGGCGACTTCCGCAAACTCCGCGAGTGCGCGACGTGGACCGTCCAGAAAGGCCTGACGGAACGTCAGTAAAGTCAGCATTGGGTCAGCATTGGTCCTGGCAGGCGCTGTCACAGATGGTCGAACCGTGTCATGCGTCGAGGGCGGAGACGAGTGTCGAAAGGGGCGCTTCGAGGCGGGGCGGAGGGGGCTCGGGTCGGCGGTGTGGTAGCCCGGGGCTGCCACACCGCCGACCGCCTAAAGCCCAGGTCAGCGGGTGCGTCCGCGAGCCTTGAGGGGGATTCCTGGGAGCTCCGGGGCGGGCAGGCGATCGCCGGGGTAGCCGTCGACGGCGCCGAAGCGGTCGGGGTTCGCGGAGCTCATCCATTCCTCGCGGGCTCGGGTAATGTCTTCGTGAGACCGCCCGATGAAGTTCCACCACATGATGATCTGCTCCTCGAAGGGCGTGCCGCCGAGGAGGATGAGGCGGGCCTCGGTGTCGCCGGTGTTGGCGAGGGTCAGGGTGGTGGGGCCGGGGGCGAGGTAGCCGAGGTCGGCGCGGTGTAGCGCGGTTCCGGCGAGGCGGATGCCGCCGTGGTCGACGAGGACGCCGTGTTCGAAGGCGGGGTCGAGGGCGAGGGTGACGGCGGCGTGCGGGTGGAGGGTGAGTTCTGCGCCGAGGAGAGGAGTGAAGGTCGGGACGGGGGAGGTGTCGCCGGCCAGGGTGCCGAGGAAGACGCGGGCCTCGCCGCCGTCGAGGGGGACCGGTCGGGGGGCGTGGTGGTGGAAGTCGCGGGCGGTGTGGCGGTGCTCGTCGGGCAGGGCGACCCAGAGTTGGACGCCGTGCAGGACGGTGGTGGCGGGGGTGGAGACCTCGGAGTGGCAGATGCCGTGGCCGGAAGTCATCAGGTTGAGCTCGCCGGGGCGGACGAAGGCGTGCACGCCGAGGCTGTCGCGGTGCTCTATCTCGCCGGTGAACAGCCAGCTGACCGTCTGCAGGCCGGTGTGGGGGTGCGGGGCGACGTCCATCCCACGGGTGCGGGCGACGTCGTCGGGGCCGTAGTGGTCCACGAAGCACCAGGCGCCGATCATCCGGCGCGAGCGGTGCGGCAGGGTGCGGCGGACGGTCATCGCGCGCGGCCCGCCGAGCGGGACGTCCCGGGCGGTCAGGACCTCCACCTGCGGGTCCTGTGGCTGAGCGGCGGGGTGCGGCTCGGTCTCTGTGGTCTCTGCGGTACTCACGGTGGTGATCCCTCCCACGGTGGAGAATGGTGGCAGATAGTTCTAGATTCAACTATTATCATGGCAGAGTGCCGGGCAGCGGCGAGCGGGTGGAGGAGTCCAGGTGAGTGACGTGACGGTCGTCCCGGTGGAGCGGCGGGTCTTCATCGACAAGCAGAGCCCTACGGCCTACCGGGCGCAGCTCGCGGCCGCCGAGGCGTCGCGGGCGGTCGCGGCGGAGGCCGGACTGGACCGGCGGCTGGTGGAGCTGGTCAACCTGCGGGTGTCGCAGATCAACGGCTGCGCCTACTGCCTGCACGTGCACACCCGGGCCGCGCTGCGTGAGGGCGAGACCGCCCAGCGGCTGGGCGTGCTGCCGGCCTGGCGGGACACCAAACTGTTCACCGCACGGGAGCGCGCCGCGCTGGCGCTGGCCGAGGCGACCACGACCCCCTCGGACGCGGCCCTGCAGCAGGCCGCCTACGGCGTCGCGCGCGAGACGCTGACCGAGGAGGAGATCTCGGCGGTGATCTGGGTCGCGATCGCGATCAACGCCTTCAACCGGGTGTCGATCATGAGCAAGCACCCGGTCCGTCCGACCCCGGGGCAGTAGCCGGCCTACTCGCACGGCCTTCCCCGTTCGGCGTACGCCCTACTATGGCGGGTGTACGACTGTTTCCTTCCCGTGGGGGATGCCGGAGCATCAGAGCGGCGACGAAGCTTGGGCGTCAGAGGCGGGCGGGGGCTCGCCGCTGACGAAGGGGGGTCGCATGGCACGTCATGCGGTTTCCGCCCTGGTCGCGACGGTCTGTCTGGCGCTGGCCGCACCGGTCGCCTCGGCGGCCGTCGAACCGAATGTCGTCGAACCGAACGCCGCCGCACCGAACGCCGCCGTCAAGGACGCCGCGAGCCGACGGGCGGAGGCGCTGAAGGCGGTGACCGGGGCCGGTGCGGTCGCTAGTGTCCTGCGCCAGGAATTCGTTCAAGATATGAGGCGAGTCGTTCGAGGATCTCGTCGGCGGTCTTGGTCCAGGTGAACGGGCGGGGGTTCTCGTTCCAGGTCTTGATCCAGGCCCGGATGTCCTTCTCCAGGGCCTGGACGGACTTGTGGACGCCCCGGCGGAGTTACTTGTCCGTCAGTAGCGCGAACCACCGCTCCACCTGGTTGAGCCAGGACGAGCTGGTCGGGGTGAAGTGCAAGTGGAAGCGCGGGTGGCCAGCCAGCCACTTCTGGATGGCCGGGGTCTTGTGGGTGGCGTAGTTGTCGCAGACCAGGTGGACGTCCAGGTGTGCGGGGACCTCCTTGTCGAGCTTGGTGAGGAACTTCGTGAACTCGGCCGCGCGGTGCCGGCGGTGGAGGGAGCCGATGCCCTCGCCGCTGGCCACGTCGAGGGCGGCGAACAGCGTGGTGACGCCGTTGCGCAGGTAGTCGTGGGTTCGGCGTTCGGGCATGCCGGGCATCATCGGCAGCACCTGTCGGCGTACGGCCTCAGTTCCCCAGGTGCGTACAGACGAACGTCCCCAGCTGTCAGGCCACCTCGGTGTCTCGCTGAGTGGTCGGCTCCGGAAGTCCTTCGGGGGTTGACGGCGGAGGTGGGGCTGTGGCTGGCGTCTGGTCAGATGTCGGGGACGGCGAGGTGGAGCCGGCAGGCACAGTCGAGTGCGTCTGCGGCGGCTCCCATGGGGCGGCCGGTGGGCACCAGGGAGTCCTCGTAGCGATCGCTGCTGGCGTAGTAGGGGGCGAATCCCCATCTGCCGACGGCGCCGGTGTAGCGCAGGCGCATCAGCTTGCCCCGTTCGCCGTCGGCCAGTTCGGCCTTCACGCAGGCGAAGGCTCCGTGGTGGCGGACATGCAGCTGCTCCATCTGCGGCCAGGCGGGTGCGGCCGTGCTCACCGCCTCCACCGTACGCCGCTGGCGATCACCCGGGCCACCGGCCTGCCGCACGCCGTGCCTTGCCCGTTGCCGTCGCCCGCCGCGCGCATCCGCAGCCGGCTCCCGGACGGCGTCGGCCAGTTACCCGGCGACCTGCCGGAGGTTTCCCCGCTGCGGCACCTGCTCCTCGGGGACTGGCGCGGTGGTAAGCACCGGGTTGACGCGGAGTACCAGCCGCAGCACCTCGGGATCGCGCCCGGTCTTGGTCGGGCTATTTTGCTAGCATGCTAGCAACGAGTTAGCCTGGTCTCGTGGGCGATGAGGAAGTCAAGCAGTTCAACGTGTACCTGCCGATCGGGCTGATCAAGCAGGTGAAGTACCGCGCCATCGAGTCGGGCATGTCGCTGTCGGCACTGGTCGCCGAGGCGCTGCGTGCCTACCTCGACGACGCCCATGGGCAAGAGTGCCAATCGACCGAGAAGGAGGCCTGACATGGCGACCGAGGGAATCGAGGCCCTGTTCCTGGAGACCCACAACTGGGGCAAGGCGGCACGTTTCTTCCAGGCGCTGGGCTACGACCTGGAGTTCGAGACGGGCCACAGCTCCGGCCAGCTCCGCAACGGCGACGGTCCCTACGTCTTCATCGCGGAGGTCCCCGAGGACCGGGAGCCTCAGGTGCAGGTCGTGCTGAAGGTGCCGGACGCGGACGCGTTTCGTGCCGATCCGTCCGTCGAGGTGGTCACGCCGTTCGAGGACACCCACTTCGGGACCAGGTTGATGACGGTCCGCGACCCCGACGGGCGGCTGTGGAGCCTCCAGGCTCCGGTCAAGAACTGACTGCGACGGAGAAGGGGAACACCATGGCAGACGAAGCGACCGCGGCGCCGGACGGCACCGCGGTGCGGACCGCCCTCTGGCGGGCGATGCACGTCCAGGTCGACCGGCCGCCCCACGTGTTCGAGGACGAGATCGGCCTGGAGCTGGCGGCCCCCGACGGCGACTGGCGCCACCGGCCCGACATGGACCCGCACCTCACCAGCGGGTTCCGGGCGGCCATGGCAGCCCGCGCCCGGTTCATCGAGGACCTGGTCATCGAGCAGGCCGACCGCGGCGTCACCCAGTACGTCATCCTGGGAGCCGGGCTGGACACCTTCGCCCAACGCAGGCCGGAGACCGCCTCCCGCCTGCGGGTCTTCGAGGTCGACCAGCCCGGCCCGCAGGCGTGGAAGCGCCGTCGGTTGGTCGAACTGGGCTACGGCATCCCCGACTGGCTGCAGCTGGTGCCGGTCGACTTCGAGGCGAGCGAGGACTGGCTGAAGAAGCTGGTTGCCGTCGGCTTCGACCCCGGTCGGCCGGCGTTCATCGCGTCCACCGGCGTCACCATGTACCTCACCGAGGACGCCACCGCGGCCACCCTGCGCCAGATCGCCGGGCTCACCCCCGGCTCCACACTCGCGATGACCTTCCTCCTGCCGCCCGACCTGCTCGACGAGGCCGACCGCCCCGGCCTGCGGGCGAGCAGGGAAGGTGCGCGAGCGTCCGGAACGCCGTTCATCAGCTTCTACACCCCGAAGGAGATGCTGGCCCTCGCCCGCGAATCCGGTTTCGCGGACGCCCGACACGTGTCGGGGGCTTCGCACGCTGGGCGCTACTTCGCCAATCGCACCGACGGCCTTCGCCCGTCGACCGGAGAGGACATGCTGCTCGCCACCACCTGACCCTCGTCGACCCGTCGAATCGGGCAAGGACGGTCCAGCCAGTCGTCCGCCTCGGCGGCGGCCTGGGACCCGACGGCGATGCCGTCGGGTCCTTTCATCACGTGGCCTCACCGACCAAGCAGCAGAGTGCCGGGGAAGGGTCCTCGACACGCATCAAGAAGTGGCCACGTTCATCCGTACGTGGCTGGGGACGTTCAGCTGTACGCCGACAGCACCGGTGCCGAGCGGTCCAGCGCCTGGATCTGGGACTTCTCGTCGACGCACAGGACCAGGGCCCGCTCCGGCGGGTCCAGGTAGAGCCCGACGACGTCGCGGACCTTGTCGATGAACTGGGGGCCTTGGACAGCTTGAATGTGTCGACCTGGTGGGGTTTGAGCCCGAAGGCCCGCCAGACCCGGCCGACCGTGGACTTCGACAGGCCGGTCTCCGCCGCCATCGAGGCCCGGGACCAGTGCGTGGCGTCCTCGGGGGTCCGCTCCAGCGTGGCGACGACCAGTTCCTCGATCCGCTCGTCGCCGATCTTCCGCGGGGCACCGGGGCGTTGCTCGTCGGCGAGGCCCTCCAGCCGGCGGTCCAGGAATCGCCGCCGCCACTTGCCCACCGTCTGCGGCCAGATGCCGAGTTCGGCGGCGACCTCCTGATTCGTCTTGCCGTTCGCGCAGCCGAGGACGATCCGGCACCGCTGGGCGAGCGCCTGCGAGGACTTCGCCCGTCGCGCCCATCGGACCAACGTCTCGCGTTCGTCGTCGGTCAACGTGAGCTCGGCCATCGGCCGTCCCATGCGCGCCATGGAGGCAAGGCTGCAGATATGCAGCGAATTTCAGGCGCAGGACACTAGAGCGGACGGCTCGGCCCCGGCCCACCCGTAGACTGGGCCGGGGCCGCCCGGCGGCACCGCCGAGCGGAGAACGAGAGCCGAGGACCGCAGTTCGTGCCCAAGTCACCCACGAAGCGGCGCCCGCTGACCGTCGCCGCCCTGAACGGCAGCGCCCTCGCCCTGTTCGTCGAACACGGCTTCCACGCCACGTCCATCCGCGACGTCGTCGCCCGCGCCGGGCTGACCCGCGGCGCGTTCTACTCCAACTGCCAGGACAAGGAACAGCTGTTCCTCGCCCTCTACGACCAGCAGATCGACAAGCTGCTCGCCGACCTGCGCGCCGCCTTCACGGACGTCGGCCCCGGCCAGGACATCCCCTCCTGCCTGCTGCGCGAGCTGGCCGACCGCCGCCGGGAGGACGAGGGCTGGTTCCTGCTCTCCATGGAGTTCACCCTCCACGCCGCCCGCCACCCCGAGGTCGCCCGCAGTCTCGCCGAGCACGAGGCCCGGCTGATCGACGGACTGGTCGAACTGATCGAGGAGGCCTCCGAACACACCCCGGAGGTCCGCCCGCGCGACCTCGCCCGGCTGCTGGTCATCCTGCACCAGGGCGCCACTGCGATGCGCCTCACCGAGGAGGCCCGCGGCACGCTCGCCGAGTTCCCGGAGGACCTCCTCCACCGCGTCGTGGACGGGTCGTTCCACCCCGCATCGACCCGAGGGGCGCAGGCATGACGGACGTGACGCTCAACCTCTGGAAGCAGCCGCTCGGCGAAGTGCCGCCGGAGGTGTGGGACCGCACCGAGCTGACCGTGCTCATCCTCGCCGAGACCGGGATCGCCGAACTACCGCCCGGCATCGGTCGATTGACCGGGCTGCGCACCCTCGACCTCGGGCACAACCGGCTGGCCGAGGTGCCCGCCGAACTAGGCGAACTCGCCGCGCTCGGGGGCTTCCTCTACCTGCACGACAATGCGCTGACCGCCCTGCCGGAGGCGCTCGGGCGGCTCACCGCGCTGCGCTACCTCAACGTCGGCGAGAACCGGCTCACCGAACTGCCGTCCACCATCGGCGAGATGGCGGCCCTGGTCGAACTGCGCGCCCAGCAGAACCGGCTCACCGCCCTGCCGGAATCCATCGGCGGTCTCGGTGCGCTGCGTGAACTCTGGCTGCGCGGCAACGAGTTGGCCGCCCTGCCGGACTCCGTCACCCGGCTCGCCGAACTGCGGGAACTGGAACTGCGGGAGAACGCCTTCGCCGAGCTTCCGGACGTGCTGGCCGGGCTGCCGCGGCTGCGCCGGCTGGACCTGCGCGGCAACCGGATCGTCGAACTGCCGGACTGGCTGGCCGATCCGACCGCGCTGCCCGCGCTGGAGAAGCTCGACCTGCGGTGGAACGAGGTACGGCCGTCGGCCCGGTTGCTGGACGCGCTCGCCGCGCGCGGGTGCGTGGTGCTGTTCTGAGGTCGGTTCCGCTGCGGCGGGGAATCGGCGTGGAATCGGCGGAGAGACGCGGCGGGAAAAGATCAACAAGACCGTCGAAGACCTGCTACCGTGGACGACATGAAGCGCGCTGCACTCGCCACGACGACGCCGGAGAGAGTCCCGGTGCGCTGACTGCTGACCTAGTCCGAAGCCCCGGGGCGAGTGCCCCGGGGCTTCGTCGTCTCCGGATCCACTCGCCCGCGGAACCAGAGTGGAGACCAGCCCCATGAACAACCAGCCCCTGCACGACCAGCCGAAGCACGACCACCGAAAGCTCGGCCGTGAACTCGACCTGTTCGACACCGACCCGCTGATGGGCTCCGGCCTGCCGTACTGGCTGCCCGACGGCGCCGCGATCCGGCACACCCTGGAGGAGTTCATCCGCGGCCGCGAGCGCCGGGCCGGCTACCGCCACGTGTACTCGCCGGTGCTCGGCAAACGGGAGCTGTACGAGATCTCCGGTCACTGGGACCACTACCGCGAGGACATGTTCCCGCCCATGGAACTCGGCTCGGAGGAGATGGTGCTGCGCCCGAGCCTCTGCCCGCACCACGCGCTGATCTTCCGCTCCCGCCCCCACAGCTACCGGGAACTCCCGCTGCGGATAGCCGAGTTGGGTGGCATGTACCGCTCCGAGCTGTCCGGTGTGCTCGGCGGGCTGACCAGGGTCCGGGCGATCCAGCTGAACGACGCGCACGTCTTCTGCACCCCCGAGCAGGCGGCCGACGAGGCCGTCGCCGCACTGGAGTTGATCCGCGAGGCGCACCGCGCGCTCGGCATCGTGCCGGTCCGCTACCGGCTCTCGCTGCCCGGCGAGGGCGGCAAGTACGTTGCCGACCCGGCCCTCTGGAAGCGGGCCACCGCGCTGCTGACCGATGTGCTGGAGCGCTCCGGGGTGCCGTTCGAGGCGGCCGAAGGCGAGGCCGCGTTCTATGGGCCCAAGATCGACGTGCAGATCGCCGACGGCGCCGGGCGCGAGTTCACCCTCTCCACCGTCCAGATCGACTTCCACCAGCCCGAGCGCTTCAACCTGCACTACATCGGCCCGGACGGCGCCAAGCACCGCCCGGTGATGGTGCACCGCAGCGTGATCGGCAGCGTCGAGCGGGTGGTCGCCCACCTGATCGAGCTCTACGGCGGGGCGTTCCCGGCCTGGCTCGCGCCGGCCCAGGTCGTGCTGCTGCCGATCTCCGACGCCGAAGTCCCACAGGCCGAGCGGCTGCGGCAGCGCTGCCTGGACCTCGGACTGCGCGCCGAGATCGCCGGACCGGAACACGGCAGCCTCGGCGCCCGGATCCGCGAGGCCCGGCTGGTGCCGTACCAGGCGGTGATCGGGGCCAAGGAGGCCGTGGACGACCGGGTCGCGCTGCGGCTGCGGGACGGCCGCCGACTTGAGCCGATGGCGGCCGAGGAGGCCTGGGTACGGATCGGCGCGCTGGTCGCCGGCTGCAGCGCCGAACTGTGGGAGGAGGAGTCCGTCCGGTGAACCGGTGGCATGCGTACGACTGGTGCGGTGCGCGGTGTGTCGGCGGGACCGCGGCAGCCGTCCGTCGAATGGGCGCGGCGGTCGTGTCCGCCGCCGCCGGCCCCGCGCGGCTGAGCGATTCGAGGGCGGACGGCCAGGGGCTGCCCGACCCGCGGCCGTCAGTAGGACTGCAGCTCGATCAGATGGCCCTCCGGGTCGCGCAGATGGCCGCTGCGCAGGTTCGGGCCCCACTCCGGGCGGTCGGTGGCCGGGGCGGCGAGGGTACCGCCGTGGTCGAGGCAGTGGGCGAGGGCCTTGTCCACGTCGTCGACCCGGAAGACCAGCATCGCGGAATCCTGGGCGGGTGCGGTGGGGAGGGCGGGCAGGTCGGCGGTGCCGAGGGCGGCGGCCATCGCGGAGCGGTCGAAGAGCACCAGGACGGCCTGGTCCTCGACGTCCCAGTTGGCGTACGGGCCCTCGGGCGTGCCCTTGATGAGGGTGGCGCCGGTGAGCGCGGGCAGGACCGCGCGGTAGAAGTCGAAGCACTCGGCGAAGCGGGTGACGAGCAGACGGGGGTACAGGGCGTCCACGGCAGGAACTCCTGGGGTCGGAATGAGTGGGGCGATGAGGTGGGGCGATGAGGTGGGTCAATTAATGGGTCGAGACCCACTATAGGGACGGACCCTAGAATGCCGCCATGGCCTCCGACACCCCCACCCCGCCCGACGGGCTGCCGCCGACCCTGCTGGACCTCAGCACGTTCCTGCTCGCCCGCATCGGCCGGACCGCGCGCGGTCGGCTCGCCGAGCAGCTGGCCGAACGCGATCTGCGGCTCTGGGACTTGGCGGTGCTCGCCGCGCTGGCCGACTTCGGGCCGCAGGCACAGCGGGACCTGGTGCAGCGGCTGGGCATCGACCCGAGCGACCTGGCGAAGGTCGCCGACCAGCTAGGTGCGGCCGGGTACGTCGAGCGCACCCGGGACCAGCGGGACCGGCGACGGGTCTCGGTGTCGGTCACCCCGGCCGGGCGGGCGCTGCTGGCCGAGCTGGCAGGGCAGGCGCGGGCGGTGCAGGACGAACTGCTGGCGCCGTTGGACGCGGGGGAGCGACGGACACTGCGGGAGCTGCTGCTGCGGGTGCACCACGGGCTGGAGGAGCGGCGCGGCGCCCTCTGACCTCAGGCGCTCGGCGGCCCCGGACGGCGGGCGCCGGCGAACTCGCCCGCCCAGCGCGGGACGTCGAGGACGTGCTCGACCCGGGCGATCAGCGTGCCGGTGCGCTCGGCGTGGATCATCGCGCCGTCGCCCGCGTAGATGCCGACGTGGTGCAGGGGCGCGTCGGGGCGGGAGAAGAACAGCAGGTCGCCGGGGGTTAGGGCGTCGCGCTCGACCGGGGCGCCGAGGTGGAACTGGGCGACGGTGTAGTGCCCGAGCTCGACGGTGCCGTGGCTGGCCCGGTACCAGCAGTAGAGGGACAGTCCGCTGCAGTCGAAGCCGATCGTGGTCTCGCCCAGGCACTTGCCGTTGAGGTAGCCGTTCTCGTCGTCGCAGAAGCCGAGGCTCGGGCCCAGCCGGTCGCCGCCGCCCCAGGCGTACGGAATGCCGATCTGGGTCTCGGCCACGGCGACGACCCGTTGGCCGAGGGCGGCGACGGGCTCGGACGGCGGTGCGGCGTGGGCCGCCTGGGCGGCCTGGGTCGCTGCCTCGGCCGCCGGGGTGAGGGCCGGGACGAGACCCGCCCCGAGGGCGAGGCCGAGCATCCGGCGCCGTCCGACTCCGGAGGCCTGGTCGCGGTTGGGCGGTTGGGACTCCATCGGTCGACTCCCCGGTGCTGCTGCGGTGTTGGCGTGGTCGTCCGTGTGAGCGGGGCAGCGGGGCGCGGCGGGGCGCACGTCGGACGGCTACCAGGATCGCGGTCCGGCGGGCCCGCGCGCCATCACCCGCAACGGTGAATCGTGAGCACACGGGCCTTGGCGCCGCTGGGAGTTCGCCGTAAATTCGTTTGACCACCGGTCCTGAGGGGCCAACGATGAGCGCGAAAGTTCGGCCGCAACCATCGGAGGACCTCGTGAACAGCGCCGTCAAGCTGGTCCGCAACACGCGCCTGACCCCGGCCGTCGACTACGCCTACGCGGCGGTGGTCGACGCCCCAGCCCGCTCGCTGTGGCTGGCCGGGGCCTGCCCACTGGACGAGGAGGGGGGTACGGTCGCCGTCGGCGACTACGAAGGGCAGGCCCACCAGGTGATGCGCAATCTGATAACCGTGCTAGAGGACACGGGTGCGGGGCTCTCCGACATCGCGCGGACCACCGTGTACGTGGCCTCCAGTGACCAGGCGGACCTGGTGAAGGTGTGGAACGTGTACCGGGAGTACATGGGGGAGCACGACGCCCCTAGCACGCTGCTCGGCGTCGCGGTGCTCGGCTACACCGACCAGCTGGTGGAGGTGGAGGCGGTGGCCGTGCTGCCGTGACGTGCCCCGGGGTAGACGACTGAAAGAAACCGATCGTTCGGTTTCAAGGTGGAAATGGAGGGTGGAGGGAGGGTTCGTCGTCGGATCGGTGGCTGGCTCCGCATCGGCCGGTGCTGCCGGGATCTGACAGGTCGTGGGGAGGAATGAACGGGTGCGTGGGGAAAGAGGGGAGGTTGGGTCGATTCCCCGTCATCGCCTTGTCGCCTGTGGGCCGCCCGCAGCTAAGATGCGGGGTGTTTGGTTTTGTTTTGCGGGAGCTCAGGCGGGGTGGTTGCGGTGGTGCGGCAGGAGCGGGCGCTTCGGACGCGTCGGCTGATCCTGGAGGCCGCGGCGTCGGTCTTCGACGAGTTCGGCTACGAGGGGGCCACCATCGGGGAGGTGGTCTCCCGGGCGGGGGTGACGCGGGGCGCGGTGTACTTCCATTTCGCCTCGAAGCGGGATCTCGCGCAAGGCGTCGTGGAGGAGCAGTTCGTCCAGGACGGAGTGCCTGAACGGAGCTGCAAGCTCCAGGAGTTCGTGGACACCGGGATGGTGGTCGCGCACCTGATGCCGCGTGACCCGCTGCTCAGCGCGGGCGCCCGGCTCTCGCTCGGCCAGGACGTGTTCGACGACATCGGCGGCGGCTCGATCCCCGGCTGGATAAGCCGGATGGAGACGCTGCTGGTCGCCGCCGGTGAGCGCGGCGAGCTGCTCCCGCACGTCGTTCCGGCCGACACCGCCTGGCTGATCACCGCCGCCTGGACGGGCGTGCAGATCCAATCGCAGAAGCTCTCCGGTCGTGCCGACCTGGAGCAGCGGGTGTCCGGGCTGTTCCAGCACCTGATGCCGAGCGTTGCGGTGCCCGGAGTGCTCGGCTCGCTGCGGATGAGCCCGGACCGTGGCGCCCAGGTGGTCGCCGAGGTCGCCGCGGCCCGCGCGGCGGAGGAGGGTGGCGAGGAGTCGGCGGAGCGTCAGGCTTGGCATGCGGGGCTTCCGCAGCCCGTCTGACGTGCGCCGCGGCGAGGGCGGCGCGCACGTGCGACAGGTCGAATGTCAGCGCTGCTCGACATGATGTCGGTATGAAGGACGCAGCCACCACGGCCTCCCCCGCAGCCCTCGCCTCCCCGGAGGCCTACGCCGACGCCGTCGCCACCGCCGTACGGGCCGCCGCCGCGTACTACGCCGACGGCTCCACCCCGCTCGGGGACGACGAGTACGACGCCCTGGTGCGGGCCATCGAGGCCTATGAGCGCGAGCACCCGGGCGAGGTGCTGCCCGAGACGCCCACCGGCAAGGTGGCCGGCGGCGCGGCCGTCGGCGACGTGCCGCACAGCGCGCCGATGCTCTCGCTCGACAACGTCTTCTCCGCGGAGGAGCTGGAGTCCTGGGCCGCCGGGCTGGAGCGCAGACTCGGCCGCCCGGTCGCCGCCTGGTGCGTCGAACCCAAGCTGGACGGCCTCGCCGTCGCCGCCCGCTACAAGGCTGGCTGGCTCACCCAGCTGCTCACCCGGGGCGACGGCTTGGCGGGTGAGGACATCAGCCACGCCGCCGACATGGTGCTCGGCCTGCCCGCCCGGCTCGCCGAGCCGCTCGACGTCGAACTGCGCGGCGAGGTGCTGCTCACCCACGAGCAGTTCGAGCAGGCCAACACCGTCCGCACCGCCCACGGCGCCACCCCCTTCGCCCACCCGCGCAGCGGCGCCGCCGGAACCCTGCGCGCCAAGGACCGCCCCTACCGGGTCGAGCTCACCTTCTTCGGCTACGACGCCCTCGGCCTGCCCGGTCTCGACCACGCCGAGCTACTGGTCCGGCTGGCCGGACTCGGCGCCAACACCGCCGCCAGCACCGAGGCCGCACCCCGTCGCTGCGCCACCCTCGCCGAGGCGGAGCAGCGGATCGAGGAGATCGCCGCCCTGCGCGCCGCGCTGCCCTTCGGGATCGACGGTGTGGTGGTCAAGGCGGACGCGGTGGCCGACCAGGAGGAAGCCGGCTCCGGTTCCCGCGCGCCGCGCTGGGCGGTGGCCCGCAAACTGCAGGCCCAGCACAAGGTGACCCGGCTGCTGGGCGTGGAGTGGAACGTCGGGCGCACCGGGATCATCGCGCCCCGGGCGGTGCTCGAACCGGTGGTGATCGACGGCGTCACCGTCACCTACGCGACCCTGCACAACCCCGCCGACATCGAGCGCCGCGGGCTGATGATCGGCGACCAGGTGTTCGTCTACCGCGCCGGGGACGTGATCCCGCGGGTGGAGGCACCGCTGGTCGACGAGCGAACCGGCGCCGAGCAGCCGATCGCCTTCCCCGAGGTCTGCCCGCGCTGCGGCGACGCCATCGACACCTCCGAGCAGCGCTGGCGCTGCGTGCGCGGCCGCGGCTGCCAGACCGTCGCCTCGGTGATCTACGCGGCCGGGCGTGACCAGCTCGACATCGAGGGCCTCGGCGGCACCCGGGCCGTGCAGTTGGTCGAGGCCGGGCTGGTCGCCGACCTCGCCGACCTGTTCACCCTCACCCGTGAGCAGCTGCTCACCCTGGAGCGGATGGGCGAGACCAGTGCGGACAACCTGCTCGCCGCGATCGACGTCGCGCGCACCCGGCCGCTGAACCGGGTGTTCTGCGCGCTCGGCATCCGGGGCACCGGGCGGACCATGTCGCGCCGGATCGCCGCCCACTTCGGCAGCATGGCCGCGATCCGCGCCGCCGACGCCGAGGCGCTGGCGGCCGTGGACGGCATCGGGGTGGAGAAGGCGGCCGTGATCCTGGCTGAACTCGCCGACGTGGCAGCGCTGTTGGACCGGCTGGCGGCGCAGGGGGTGGGCACGGAGGTGACCGAGCCCGCCGCAGCCGCCGCTTCGGTTTCCACCGCTACGGACGAGGTCGGGGCGGCGGGCCCGCTGGCGGGCCAGAGCGTCGTGGTCACCGGCAGCATGACCGGCGCCCTGGCCGAACTCTCCCGCAACGCGATGAACGAGCTGATCGAGCGGGCGGGCGGCAAGGCCTCCTCCTCGGTGTCCGGGCGCACCACCCTGCTGGTCGCGGGCGAGAAGGCGGGCTCCAAGCGGGCCAAGGCGGAGGAGCTCGGCGTGCCGATCACCACGCCGGAGGAGTTCGTGGCCCTGGTGGCCGACTTCCTCGGCTGAGTTGGTCCAGGGCGGTGGGAACGGCTTGATCGCCGGCGGCGCCGGTGCGGTAGGGTGGCCGACGCCGAACACGACCGCGACACAGGGAGGTGAGACCCATTACCGGTATGTCCGAGCGGGTGCTCCCGGAGCGCGGCCGTGCGGGCGCCCCGCGCGCGTAGCGCGGGTGCGCCGATGCGGTGTCGGCCCTGGCGGGAGCCCTGACGGAGTCCTCCGTTCTCCTCCTCTCCTGCCCAAGGGGTTCCCTTTGCCGCTCTTCTCCTCCGCCGCTCTCCGCTCCTCGGTCGTCTCCCGGCTGCGCGCCGCCGGTTGCGTGTTCGCCGAGGACGAGGCGCGGATCCTGCTCACCGCCGCCGCCTCACCCGCCGAGCTGGCCGCCATGGTCCGCGCCCGCGCGGAGGGGCGGCCGCTCGAACACGTCGTCGGCTGGGCCGAGTTCGCCGGTCTGCGGATCGCCGTCGACCCCGGCGTCTTCGTCCCACGTCGGCGCAGCGAGTTCCTGGCCGCCGTTGCCGCCCGACTCACCGGCCCCGGTGCGCTGGTGGTCGACCTGTGCTGCGGAAGCGGCGCACTCGGCGCCGCCGTCACGGCCACCGCCGGACACCCCGTCGAGCTGTACGCCGCCGACCTGGACCCGGGCGCGGTCCGGTGCGCCCGGCGCAACCTGGCCGGAACGGGCGCCCGAATCCTCGAGGGCGACCTGTTCACCGCCCTGCCCGACGCGGTGCGCGGGCGGGTGGAGGTGCTGATCGCCAACGTCCCGTACGTACCGACCGGCGACCTCGAACTGCTGCCGCCCGAGGCCCGGTTGTACGAGGCCCGGCCCGCGTTGGACGGCGGGGCCGACGGACTGGACGTGCTGCGCCGGGTGGCCGCCGAGGCACCGGGGTGGCTGGCGGCGGGCGGCTCGCTGCTGTTCGAGACCAGCGAGCGGCAGGCGGCGGGCGCGCTGGCGGTGGCGCGGGCGGCGGGCCTGACGGCGATGGTGAGCCGGGACGAGGAGTTGGACGCGACGGTGGTCACCGCGACCCGACCGTGAACGATGAACGTCCCGGCCACCGCACCCCGTGCCGGTGGCCGGGACGGGCCGTCATGCCTCGGTCCGCGGACGGTGCGGTCGCAGCGCCCGCGTGCTCAGGCCCCGCGTGCTCAGGCCATGCGTTCTCAGATCCTGGCCCCGTACACGTGGTCGACCGGGATGGTGAGCAGCACCCGGCGGTCGGACACCATCGCCTCGCGGTACTCCGCCCAGTCGGGGTGCTCCCCGGCGGCCCGGCGGTAGTAGTCGACCAGCGCCTCGACTTCGGGCCCGTGCGGGTCGGTGCCCGGCCCGGTGAGGGTGGCGACGCCCTCGGCGGTGACCCAGGACCGCCCGTCCGGTCCGGTCGCCTCCAGGCTGACCCGTGCGTCCCGGCGCAGGTTCGCCGTCTTGGCCAGCCCCTCCCGGGTGGAGATCAGGATGACGTTCGCCTCCCGGTCGTAGTGGGGCATGACGGGGGAGAGCTGGGGCCGGCCGTCCGCCTTGATGGTGGCGAGGACGCCGAGTCGGCTCTGCGCGAGGAGTGCGTACGGGTCGTAAGCAGTGGCGGTCATGGGAGCATCATCGGGCTTCACACCGGTGTGAAGGTCAAGGCACGGCAGGCGTGTTGCGCGGCGGGGACGATCGGAGCGAAACGGCGGGGATCTGTGCAATCCGCCGATGGCGGCGGCCGCAGGGGGCTAGGGTCGGGAGGCGACGAGGAGTGACGATTCGTCACCGAGTGCTGTTCGAGCCGAGAGGGCACCGCACGATGGCCGCCTCCCACCAGCCCAAGGAAGTCCTGGAGTTCTCCGACGACCTGCACTACAAGGACGTCACCCCGCTGCAGAAGTTCCTGGCCGCACGCCTCGGCGAGGTCGTCGCCGCGCAGCCCGAGGGCAGCGACGCCCGATTCGCGGCCGAACGCCTCGCGGAGATCACCGCCAGCGACTGCATCCACCTGGCCGACCTGCTCGGCGCCTGGGAGGAGGTGATGGCCGAAGGCCGGTACGACGAGCCCGGACAGACCCAGCGGCTGCGCCAGGACGTCATGCTCTGGTGGGAGCGGTTGTGCGAGACCGCCGAACGGTTCCGCGACCACCCCGCCCACCGGCCCCGTTGGCGCGCACTGGTGTTCATGAACCTCGCCCATGCGGAGTTCATGGCGAGCCTGACCGACTCGGCGGGGGGCGTGTACGGGGACGGTGCGCACCCGTAAGCCGCTGCGCGCGCCGGTGAGCCGCTGCACGCAGCGGGTTTGACGCTACGAGCTGCACTACCGGACGGCCGGCCACCCGCTCGCCGAGATGAACCGGGCCATGGCCTCCTTCGCCCGTCGGGGTGATCATCGCGGCGGACGCCGACTCCGGGCGCCCCTGCGGCAAGGGCGTCGACACCGCGC
The DNA here is from genome assembly GCF_055560875.1 of Kitasatospora sp. NPDC023118. Lineage (NCBI taxonomy): Bacteria > Bacillati > Actinomycetota > Actinomycetes > Kitasatosporales > Streptomycetaceae > Kitasatospora > Kitasatospora sp. NPDC023118. The sequence continues at coordinate 85,874 of NZ_JBVHHW010000018.1, read as the reverse complement.
AGCACACCACCTGCTTCTCCCGGGGGGAACTACACCCCGCTGGACGCGATGGCCTCGCGGTGCAGGTGCAGCCCGCTGTAGGTCAGTTCGATGCCAGCTTCCGGACTGCGTCCGCGAGCGCGGACGCGGTGCGGCGGACGTCCTGGTCCGTGGTGCGCCAGTTGCTGAACGCCGCGCGCAGGGCGGGCCGGCCGGCGTAGCGGGTGGGGGTGAGGAAGGCCTCGTCGGAGAGTCCGGCGGCGAGGGCGGCGAGGCGCTCGGGGGTGGGGTCGGCGGCAAGGGTGAAGCAGACGACGTTGAGGCGGACCGGGGCGAGCAGCCGCAGGCCGTCGGTCGCGTCGACGGCCTCGCCGAGTGCGCGGGCGCCGGTGACGCAGCGCTCCACGATCTCCCGGTGGCCGGCCCGGCCGTAGGCGCGCAGGGTGAACCAGGCGGCCAGGGCGCGCAGTCGGTGCGAGTTCTCCGGGGTGAGGTGGACCAGGTCGGGGTGCTCGCCGATCGGACCGAGGTAGGCGGCGGCGTTCTGGAAGACCCTCGCCTGCAGGTCGCGGCGGCGGGTGAACTGCACGGCACTGTCGTAGGGCACGTTGAGCCACTTGTGCAGGTCCACGCAGACCGAGTCGGCCAGGTCCAGCCCGGCCGTCAGCTCGGCGTGCTTCGGCGAGAGGGCGGCGAAGGCGCCGAAGGCGGCGTCCACGTGCAGCCAGAAGTCGTACCGCTCGCGCAGGCCGGCGATCGCGCGCAGGTCGTCGAAGTCGACGGTGTTCACCGTGCCCGCGTTGGCCACCACGATGCACGGGCCGTCGGCCTCGGCGAGCGCGCCCTCCAGAGCGGCCACGTCCACGGCCTCGCGGCCGGGCAGTGTGGGCACGGTGGTCAGCGCCCGGCGGCCCAGGCCGAGAACGCTCAGCGCCTTGGACACGCTGGAGTGCGCGCTGCCCGACAGCACCCGCACCCGGCCGAGCGCGGCGACCCCGTCCTCGGCCACGTTCACGCCGAGCCGCTCGCCCAGCCACTCCCGGGCGACCGCCAGGCCGACGGTGTTGGACATGGTCGCGCCGCTGACGAAGGTGCCGCTGTGCGCGGGGGAGAGGCCGAAGAGCTCGCGCAGCCAGCCGACCGTCTCCCGTTCCAGGTGCTGACCGGCCGGGTCCAGCGAGGAGTTGGAGTTCTGGTCGGCGGCGGAGGTCAGCCAGTCGCCCGCCAGCGCGGCCGGGGTCGCACCGCCGGTGACGAAGCCGAAGTAGCGAGGTCCGGCGCTGGCCGACAGCCGCGGCTGCCAGCGCTCGCCGAACTCCGCCAGCGCCGCCCGCAGACCATCGGCGTCCTCGTGCAGCGGCTGCGCCGGCGTCGGCCGGTCCGCCTGCTGCGGGATCACCGGGCCGTCGAGGCCGGCGAGGAAGGCGACGGCCCGCTGCCGGGTCTCCTCCAGGAGGGCGGGCAACTGGTCGAGGTCGGCGGCGAGTGCGGGGTGCATGGGGCTTCTCCGTTGATCGATTGTCAGCCCGAGGCTAGTGGGTGGGGGGTGGGGTGTCGCGGGCCAATTCGACGCGGGTGGCCTGGGAGTTCGGGTGCTCGTGGGGAGGTGCGGTCGGAGCCGCCGGGCGGGCGTCAGGCCAATGCGGCAGCCTTGCGCAGCAGCACCGACCGCTCGCGGGCGTTGCGGCACAGCCGGGCGGCGAGCTCCAGTTCGGCCCGGGCCTCGGCGGTGCGGCCGAGGCGGGCCAGCAGTTCGCCGCGCACGCCCGGGAGCAGGAGCGAGCCCGACAGGCGGCCGGAGGCGAGCAGGTCGTCGACCACGGCCAGCGCCTCCTGCGGTCCGCTCGCCATCGCGACGGCCACGGCCCGGTTGAGCTCGACCACGGGCGACGGGGCCACCCGGCCGAGCGACTCGTAGAGGAGCACGATCCGCTCCCAGTCGGTCTCCCGCACCGAGGCCGCCGTCGCGTGGCAGGCGGCGATCGCGGCCTGCAGACCGTACGGACCGAGGCCCCGCCCGGCGGAAGAGGCCCGGCCGAGTGCGGCCAGGCCGCGACGGATCGCCGACCGGTCCCACAGCCGCCGGTCCTGGTCCTCCAGGAGCACCGCCTCGCCGTCCGGCCCGGTCCGCGCCGGGAAGCGCGCGGCGGTGAGCTCGAACAGCGCGAGCTGCCCGTGCACCTCCGGCTCGGCGGGCAGCAGGGCGGCCAGCATCCGGGCCAGCCGGACGGCCTCGTAGGCGAGATCGGGGCGCAGCAGGTGGTCGCCGGTGGTCGCCGTCGAGCCCTCCGTGAAGATCACGTACAGGACGCTCAGGACGGCGCCGAGCCGCTCGCGCCGTTCCTCGGGCTGCGGCAGCTCGAACGGCACGCGGGCGGCGGCGATGGTCTTCTTCGCCCGGGTGATCCGGGCCTGGACGGTCGGAGTCGGCACCAGGAACGCCCGGGCGATCTCCTCGCTGGACAGGCCGCCCACCACGCGCAGCGTGAGCGCCACCCGGGCCTCGGGCGACAGCACCGGGTGGCAGGCGGTGAACATGAGCGCGAGGACGTCGTCGTCGACCCGGTCGGGATCCCACGGCAGGTCGTCCGGCCGCTCGGGCGCGGCCGCCGCGCCCGAGCTGAACTCGCCGTCCGCCAGCTGTCCGGCGAGCGCGGCGTACCGCTCGTCCAGTGCCGACTTGCGGCGGAAGGTGTCGATGGCCCGCCGCCGGGCGGTCGCCAGCAGCCAGCCCACCGGACTGGCCGGCGCGCCGTCGCGCGACCAGGTGACGAGCGCCTCCGCCAGCGCCTCCTGTGCGACGTCCTCGGCGAGCCCGAAGTCCCCCGTGTAGCGGGCCAGCGCACCGACGATCCGCGCCGACTCGATCCGCCAGACGGCCTCGACGGCCCGCCGCGCCGACTCGGCGATCGGCGGGCCGTCGGGAGCCTCGGGCGTCACAGCTGGCCGGTCCGCTCGCGCCACGCCCGCTCCTTGACGATCCACTCGTTGTCCTGCGGGAACTCGTCGATGCCCGGCACGCGCCGGATCTCGCACTTCGAGCCGGGGATCGCCGGGAGCCGCTTGGCCCACTCGACGGCCTCCTCCTTCGAAGCGACGTCGAGCACGTAGAAGCCGCCGAACAGCTCCTTCGTCTCACCGTACGGCCCGTCGGTGACCACCGGGGTCTCACCGCTGTAGTCGACCACCACGCCCTGGGACGGGTCGTCCAGGCCCTCGGCGGCGACGAGCACGCCGGCCCGGATCAGCTCGTCGTTGAAGCGGCCGATGGTTTCGAGCATCTCCTCGAAGGGCGTCTCCGTCATCTTCGCCAGGGACTCGTCCGTGCCCCGCATGATCAGCATGTACTTCGCCATCGTCGCTCTCCTTCTCCTTGATCGGGGGTCGTCTCCCGACCCTCTCAGTCCCAGGTCGAACGGCGCGCTCGCGGATCGACACGGCGGGCGGATTCGGACCGGATTTTTTTCGCCGGACGCCCGTTACGGGTCGGTACGGGGGGGCGGCCGGGGGTGTTGTGGCCGTGACCAGGGTGGTGACGGCCGCGCGGACGGTCTCGTCGTCGACGAAGTCGTGCCAGCCGGCGGAGGTCATGAGGCGGTCGTCTCGGGTGAGGGTCTCGGCCAGGACGGTGGCGGCGGGGTGGGTGGCCGCGCCGAGGGCGATCACCAGGTCGAGGCTTGTGGCGGGATCCTCCTCCGCGTCCCATCGCGTCAGCAGCGTGGCCAGGACGAATGTGCCGGGGCTGCCGGCCCGGCCGACCAGGCTCGCGGCGGCCCGGCGGATCTCCGGCCCGGGACCGGACACCAGGCCCAGCAGCTCGGGCACGGCTCGCTCCCAGGCCGCGGCCCAGCCTTCGTCCACCCACTTCGCGTCGACGACGGCGGCCTCGCTGCTCAGATCCGTCATCAGGTCCAGCAGTTCGAGCCGGGTCGGGAGGCCGGTCGGGACGCCCGACCGGGTGGCCAGCCGGACCAGGCGGGGGAGTGCGGCGGTCGCGGCCGGGCAGGCCCAACCGCCTTGGTGGAAGAGGAGATTGGCGAGGGCATCGGCGGCCTGCGCCGGGGCCCGCGCAGTGCCGCAGCAGGCCCGGGACGTCCGAGGCGGAGCCGTAGTCGTGCCTGAGCCCCGCCCAGTCGATCGCGCCGAGTTCCTCCCACATGGGCGTGGACTCTACCGCCGGGGCAGCTCCGCCTGCCGAACCGCCTTCGAGGCGAAGGCGAAGGCCGCTCCCAGGCAGGACAGGCCGCCGCAGCCGAGGAACACCGGGGTCGTGCCCCAGGCCCCGATCGCGGCGCCCACCAGCGGGTAACTGAGCGGCGCGAGGCCGACCATGGTGAGCATCACGACGGAGGTGACCCGGCCGAGGTAGGCGGGGTCGGCGGTGGTCTGGATGAGAGCGCTGTCCAGGCTGCCGAAGACGCCAGCGCCCAGCCCGACCAGCGCCGCCAGCAGGGCGGCCGCCCACAGGCTCGGGACCAGCGCCATGGCGGCCGCGCCCGCACTGCCAACCAGCAGCGTCGCGACCATGGTCAGGCCCGCCCGGGGCAGCCAGCCGGCGATGGCGAGCAGGGCGGCGCTGGCGGCCGCTCCGGCGCCGAAGCAGGCGACGATCCAGCCGTAGCCGGACGGGCCCCAGCCGCGTTCGGCGTTGAGCAGCACCATGCCGACGTTGAGGGTGCCGGTGAGGCCGAGTTCGCAGACCGCCCCGGCGGCGACCAGCGGGCCGATCAGCCGGTGGCGGCGGATGTAGCGCAGCCCGTCGAGCAGTTCGGCGCGGGCGGTGCTCCGGCCCGGCCGGGGCTGTTCGGACGGCGCTTCGAGCGGGTGGATCCGTATCGTCAGCAGCAGTGGCAGGGACAGGGCGAAGAGCAGGCCCGCGATGGCGAAGGCGACGGCCGGGCCGCCGAGACCCATGGCCAGGCCGCCGATCGGCGGGCCGGCGATCTGGCTCAGACGCATCGCCAGGGAGCGCAGGCCGGTGACCCGGGCGAGCTGGTCGGAGCTGGTGATCCGAGGCGGCAGGGCGCCGACGGCGGGGACGAACAGGGCGTCCACGGCGCCGAAGACCAGGGCCACCACGACCAGCAGCCAGAGCGCGGGCGTGGTCAGGGCGATGGCGGCGGCGACGGAGAGGATCAGGAGGCAGCGCAGGGTGTCGCTGCCGAGGATCACCCGGCGGGGGTCGAGGCGGTCGGCGACGACACCTCCGCCGAGCATCAGCACCGCCCGTGGCAGCGCCCCGGCGGCCATCACCAGACCGACCTCGGTCGGCCCGGCGGCCTTCTGGGCGGACCACCCGAGGGCGAGGAAGTACACGCTGTCGCCGATCAGCGAGGCGGTGTAGGCGGTGAGCCAGCGCAGCACATTGGCGTCGCGGTGGGCGGGGGCGTCGGGGCGTATCGGCGGTGCTGTCTCCACGGTGGCCATGGCGGGCTCCAGCGGGTCGGTGACGGAAACGGACGTCCGCGTCAGGGGCGGAACGGAAAGCCGTACAGGTGGACGGACACGTGCTCGCGGCCCTCGGTGTCGCCAGCGGCCTTGGCGGCTTTGCCGCGCTCCCGCCAGCGACGGGCCAGCGCTTCGAGTTCGTCGCTCATCTCGGCGAGTTCGACCGGGGTGAGGTCGAGCAGCCACTCGGCGCTGAAGGCCGCGTCGGTCCACTCCTTGCCCCAGGCGGCGCCCTGGTCCAGGTACGTGCGGTACTGCGCGGCGCGGCTGTCGACCAGGCTGCGGGTGACCGCGCCGACGGCGGCCGCGCCCTCGGGCGTACCGGCGAGGTCCGACTCGCGGAAGCCCCAGCCCTCCTCGGACGCCACCTGCCACCACCGCTCCCGCCCGTCGGGGCTCTGCGCGCCCGCTTCGGTCACGAAGCCGTGCTCGGCGAGCTTGCGCAGGTGGTAGCTGACCAGGGACGGCGCCTGGTCGACCTGCTCGGCGAGCTGGGAAGCGGTAGCGGTGCCCGCGGCGTAGAGCAGGCGGTAGAGCTGCATGCGCAGCGGGTTGGTGAACGCCTTCAGGCGGGAGAGGTCGGTGATCCGCTCGGGCTCGGGGTGCTGGGGCATGCTTCACGGTAGATCCGAAGGAAAAATTGCGCAATAAAATTTTTGGATCTGTCGTTGAGTGCAGCAAGGGACTGCTGACGCGAGGGGACGGGGATGGAAGGGGTACTGGAGTGGGGCGCTCGGCTCGAACCGGCTCAGGTGGCGGGTGGGGCGCTGCTGGTCAACCTCCTCCTTTTGCTCGCCGCCGTGGGCGCCGGTGGGTGGTTGGTGTGCCGGTTCTGAGAATGTCGGGTGGCGCGGGTGCCGGGGCCCGTCACGCCCGCCGAACGGGTGCTGATCGCGGTCACCGTACTCCTCAACTCAGCTGTCAGTACGGCCGGATGGCTGCTCAGGCGGGCCGGATGGATCCGGCTGAGCTCGGCGCCCGGGCCGCGAGCGGTCGTCGAACTGCCCTCGCCGGTGCGACCGCGACCACCGCCGCGCCCGCCCAGCAGGTCACCGGCCGGACCGTCACCATCCAGGCAGTCAACAACCTCGGCCTCAACACCACTGGAGCAAAGAGCGTGCAGTGCTACGTCCGCGCGGCCGGATGCGACCCCGGCGCGATCGACGGTCAGCTCGGCCCCGGCAGTTGGAAGGCCTGGCAGCGCTACCTCAACGATCGCGGATACAACGCCGGAACCGTTGACGGCCAGCTCGGCCCCAACACCATCACCGCGCTCCAACGCTTCCTCGTCGGCGACTGGGGCTTTGAACGTGCGCGGCGAGTCGGTCCTCGACCTGGCGTGCGGCAACGGTTTCTACCGCCGGGAGCTCAAGCGGCGCGGCGCCGCGGACGTGTTCGGCGTCGACATCTCCGCCGAAATGATCGCCGCCGCGCGGGAGTTCGAGCAGCGCGAGCCGCTGGGCGTGCGCTACGAGGTCGGCGACGTGGCCGAACTGCGGCCGCTGGAGCGGCGGTTCGACATCGCGCTGGGCGTGTAGTGCCTCAACTACGCCGAGGGCATCGCGGCGATGGAACGGATGTGCCGCAACATCCACCGGAGCCTGGTGCCGGGCGGGGAGTTCTTCCTGCTCGTCCAGAAGCCCGACTACCGGCTCGACCGCGCATCCCTGGACAAGGACGGGTTCCGCTGCGAGCCGACCGGCGAGGAGATCGAGACCGGCCCGAGGGGGCGGGTCACGGTGCTCCTCGACCCCCAGCCGATCGGCATCGTCGGCGGGGCCCCACGCCGCGAGGTCTACGAGGGGTCGCTGCGGTCGGCCCAGGCGCTCAGCCGAGGCCCTCCCGCGGTGACGCGAGGGTCGGGACCGCGCCGCCCTCGGCGTAGTCGACGTGGACGCCTGGGAGGTCTCGGGACCAGGCGGTGGTGATCGGGGTGAGCCGGTCCCGGGTCAGTGGGGTGGGGCCGAGGCCGATGGCGAAGTGGGTGCGGCCGTCGCGGCTGCGGTAGGGGCGGGGCCAGGCGTGGAGGCGGGTGGCACCGGCTTCCTCCAGCGAGGCGAGGAGGGCCCGGAGGCGGCCGCGGACGGCGCCGAGGGACTCCTCGCCGGTGGTGACCACGGCCCAGGCGGCGTGGCGGCGGTGCAGCGGGGGCGGGGAGAGCAGGGCGGGCCAGGGGTCGGGGCTCTCGGTGCCGAGCTCCCAGGCGCGGTAGAGCTCCTCGGCGATCAGGTCGCGGGCGTCGGCGCCGACCTGGCTGGTGCAGCTGCGGACGGGGGCGGAGGGGGTGAGGACGCTCAGGGGAGCGGCGGTCCGATCCGTGAAGTCGGCCGTCAGACTGACGGGTTGGTGCCAGTCCCAGCAGGCCCAGGTCTCGGCGAAGCTCTGGAACAGGGCGGCTCCGGCGGTGTCGTCCGCGTCCAGGACGGTCCGCGCGGCCAGCACCGACCAGGCCAGCGACGGTAGTTGGCCGAACGGCGCGGAGTCCAGGCCGCGCGCCCGCGCCCAGGTCTTGACCTCCCGGGCCAGTCGGACGAAACGCCCGCGCCGCTCACCGACCGCCGTCAGGATCGCCTCGGCGTCCGTGACCGCGCTCAGCGCGACCGCGGCCGCCTCGCCCAACTCGGCGCGCCGGGCGATGGCTTGGGACGGTTCGAGCTCACCGGTGAACACCACGACCAGGTCGACGGTCAGCCCGTTCGCCTCCAGCCGCAGCCCGGGCATCCGAGCGCCGCGCACCTCGCGCACCCGGCCCGCCTCCGGCAGTGCGGCCGCCACCCGGGCGCGGACGCCCTCAGATCGGCCGGGCCGGGCAGGGCGGCCACCAGGTCCAGGTCGCCGCCGTCCAGCTGGCAGCCCAGCCGCCGCGAGCCGACGGTGTGGACCAGGCCCTCGGGCAGCGCCGCAGCGATCCGTGCGGCCAACTCGGCGGCGACAGCCGTACGTTCAGCGGGCTCGGGCCGCAGCGGGACCACCGGCTCCGCTGGCGGGACCCGCACCTCGCCCGTTCCCAGCTCGACCACCGCACGCACCCGCATCGGCTCGTCGCCCCGCCGGGAGAGCACCACCAGTTCGCCCACCCGCGCCGAGACCCCGTCGAGCCGGGCCGCGCAGTCGGCGGCCACCCGCTGCGGGTCCGCGCTGCGCCCGAGGGTCAGGTGCGGGGTGTATCCCTCGGCACGGCTCCGGCAGCGGGGGAAGCGCCGTTCGAGGGCGTGCCGCAGAGCCGCCCAGGGCTCGGGCGAGTCGGCGGCCGGGTCCAGCCAGACGGTGGCGCCCTCGCGGTGGCCGAAGGTGTGTACGCCGTCCAGGCGGGCGGTGAAGGGGGAGACCTCGGCGGCGGCCGCGCCGAGCAGCGGCAGGGCGCGGTCGAACTCGGCCTCCGGGACGAAGCCGAAGAGCAGATTGACGTGCGGCGGCCAGCGGCGCAGCTGCGGGTCGTACGCGGCGCGCAGGCGCTGGATCGGTGGCCACAGCTCCTCGGGCGGCAGCCAGGCGACGGCGGTGCGCGCGGTCGGCGCGGCGTCGAGCGTCGCCGGGGAGGAGCCGCCGCCGAGGGCGAGGTCGACGGCCACGCCGTAGTGGTCGGAGGGGCGGAGCCCGTCGCTGGTCGGGCGGTCGCCGAGCAGGGTGGCCCCCGTGGCCCGGGCGCGGTCGCAGCGGTGCAGCACTCGGTCGAGGCGGGCGGCTCGGCCGGTGAGCGTGGAGACGGCGGCGAGCGGGTTGGCGCTCGGGTCGAAGGTGGGGGTGGCGTCGGCCGGACCGTGCACCTCGGTCCAGGCGTCCCGCAGCCCGAGCGCGGCGGCCGGGCCCGCCGGGCCGGAGCGGCCGTCGTTGAAGTCCCCGAGCAGCAGCAGCTCGCCCACGACTGCGCCCAAGCCCTCGGCCAGCGCCGCGAGTTCGGTCTGTCGGCGGGCCGGCCCGTCCGGCGAGTGGTCGCTGCTCAGGTGGACGGCGGCGACGGTCAGTGGTGCGTCAACGGTCCGGAGGGTGACGGCGATGACGGCCTTGTGCGGGCCGAGCTGGTGCCGTCCGGCCTCCAGTACGGGGAGCCGGCTGAGCAGCAGCAGCCCGTGGTCGGCCACGTCCGGGCCGTTCGGGTCGGCGCCCAGGGTGTAGCCGTCCCGGACCCAGGGAGCGGCCAACAGCAGGGAGACCAGAGCCGGTTCGACCTCCTGCAGTGCGATGACGTCGGCGTCGGCGGCCTCCAGTGCGGCGAGCAGCAGCGGTCGGCGGCGGGCGGTGTCGATCCGGTCGGCGTCGTAGCGGTCCCACAGGGTGTTCCAGGTGACCACGCGCAGGCTGTCCGCGACCGCCGTCCCGGCGTCGACGCCGGGCTGCCAGCCGCCCTCCGGCCGCCAGGCGTGCGGGGCGGTGGCGGTGAAGAAGGGTGCGGGCAGGCGGCGCGGGTCGGTGCGGCGCCCGGCCTCGGTGGTGTCCAGGAGGTCCGTGCCGGTGGCGCGGTCCCACACCCGCAGGCCGTCGGCCTCGACCCAGTGCACCCGGTGCCAGGGGATCTCGCCGGAGGCGGCGAAGGCCTCCAGCGGGACGCGCTCGGTGCGGTCGTCGCGCTGGCGCACGCCCAGGGTGAACCGGGCCGGGTCGAATCGGGCGTCCCAGCGGATGCGCTGGCAGACCTGTTCGATGGGGCGCATCAGTCCTCCACGGGGTCGAGCGAGTCGAGCGAGTCGAGCGAGCCCGCCGTGTCCTCCACGGTGCCACGCGGGCCGACGTACCAGGTGCGGTGGGCCTGGCCGGGGTAGGGCGGGCTGTAGCGGTGCAGATGGGCGGTGAGCACCTCGGGCGGCACCGGGTGCGGGCGTGTGGCGTTGCGGCGCAGCAGCTCCTCCTCTCCGACCAGCAGCACCACCTGGGTGACCAGGGCGTCCCGGCGCCGGGCGACGGCGTGGACGTGGGAGCGCTGGTGGCGGTTGAGTGAGGTGGCGTCCCAGACCACGGTGGTGGCCGGGTCGGCGAGCGCGGCGTCCAGTCGGTCCAGGCCCTCGCGCAGCACCTCGGGGTTGTCGCGCTGGTCGGCGCGCGAGCCGCGGGCGGCGCGCAGGTCGTCCAGGCTGATCCGGGTGGCGGCTCCGGGCAGCGTGGCGGCGAAGGTGCTCTTGCCGCTGCCGGCCGGGCCGCTCAGGTGGACCAGGCGGGGGAAGCGGCCGTCGCGCCAGCGCCAGGCGGCGGCGAGGGCCTCCTCCACGGTGGAGATCCGGCCGAGCGCGTAGGCCTCGCGGGCCTGCGCCCAGCAGCGGTCGGCGGCGTCGCGGTCGAGGTCGGCCAGCGCCTCGCGCAGACCGGTGCGCAGCCGGCCGAGCGGGTCCGGGCCGAGCAGCGCGGCGTCCTCGGCGTGCAGGGCGGACCAGGCGACCTGTTCGCGCTCGGCCCGGCCGGGGGCGGCGGCCGCGGCGACCGCGTGCAGCACGCCGAGGTCGGCGGCGCAGGAGAGCCGGACCAGCCCGGCGCGGCGCTCCTCGTCCGGGTACGGCTGGTGCAGACCGGGGTGCAGCCCGACCAGGTCGGCGACCCGCCGGGCCAGCGGCAGGCCGAGCCGCCCGGCCAGTCGCGGCGCGAGCTGCTCCCGGCGGGCGGTGCGCAGCGCGCTGGCGAGCACACCGGCCAGTCGGGTGTCCCCGGTCCGGCCGAGTTCGTCCAGTCGGGCGGAGACCTCGGCCAACTCATCGGGCTCGCAGGCCAGTTCGGGCAGGCCCAAGGCCTTTGCCAGCGGCGGGAGTTCGGGCAGCTGGCCGGAACGCACCGCCCAGAGCGCGGCGCCCGGCCCGAGCCCGTTCTCCACCACGGCGGCGTGCATCCAGTGGGTGTCGGTGCGCACGTGCTGCGGGCGGACCCACTTGGCGATCCGCTCGCCGAACTCGGCGCGGGGGAAGCCCCGGGCCGTCCGGACCACGTACCCCTCCTGCCGGTCGAGGTCCAACCGCAGTGCGCGCAGCGCCCGTTCGTCGTAACGGCCGCGCCACAGCACCCGGGGTACGGGGATGCCGAGTCGGTGCAGGAAGCGGACGGTGTCGTCCCAGTCCAGGCAGTGGTCCCGTTCGGTCCAGACCGAGAAGCCGTAGAACCAGCTGTCCAGGTCGGTGTACGGGATGGAGTGCCGGGCGAACAGGTTCTCCCCGCAGATCCGCCAGCCCTCCGGGAGCCGGGCGCCGATCCGGCTCTGCAAGCCCTTGACCCAGGCCCGGGAAGGGTGGTGCGCGGAGTCCAGCGAGCGGGCGTGCAGGCCGTCGGGGTAGAGCGTGGTGTTCTCGCCGTCGAGCTTCTCGGTGACGACGACCTCCGCGCCGGCCAGTCCGGAGAGGTCCCCGGTCCGTACGTCGTCCGCCGTCGCCCCCGGTGACCAGGGGAGATGCGGCGTCCGAGGGTAGTGCACTCGCATGTCCGGCTCCCTGAACGTCCTTGATCCGGCGGACACTGTAGGAGCGTGCGGGAGGGCCGGGCCACCGATTAACCGAGCCGGCGCGGGCTCAGTCGATGCGGTGCTCGCGCCAGAAGGGCGTCAGGTCGACGGTGGTCGCAGCCTGGGCGGCGGCCTTGAAGTCGGCGGTGGTCGAGACGCCGTACCAGTGGGCGCGGGCGTAGCCGCGAAGCAGGGCGGACATCGGCTCCGGCCCGATCAGGCGGCGCAGTTCGTGCAGGGCGCAGGAGCCGTGGTCGTAGATGACCGCCTCGTAGCGGTCGGGGTGAGCGTCCCAGTAGCTCATCGGATTGGTGAGGCGTTCGTTCGCGGACTGCCAGGGCGTGGCGGCGGCGCAGCCCTCGCCGGTGTCGCCGAGGACGAGGTCCATGGCGTACTCGGCGAAGGACTCGTCCAGCCAGGGCGCGCGGTACTGGTCGTCGCCGACGATGCCGTACCACCACTGGTGCGCCAGCTCGTGGATGACGGCGGAGGGCCTGATCCGGTCCAGCACGAAGGCCGGGTACTCCATGCCGGCGAACGCGAAGCCGTTGTCGAGCACCAGGGCCAGATCGCCGTACGGGTAGGCGCCGTAGCTGGCGGAGTGGGCGTCGACGGTCCGCAGGGACAGGTCGAGCATCGCGCGGGCGTCCTCCGCCTTGATGCCGGCGGCCGAGTACACGGCGATCCGGACGCCGTCGGCGGATCGGCCCGCGATCCGACTGAACGGCCCTGCCGCCCAGGCGAATTCGCGCACCTGGTGGGCGCCCACCCGGGTGACCGTGCGGCCCGGCTCGCCGGGGGTGTCCAGAGCGCTGCCGGTGGCGGGGACCAGCAGGTTGGTGGGGTGGTCGAGGGTGACGGCGAAGTCGGAGGCGAGGCCGTAGAAGGATTCGCCGAGGTCGGTGTACGGGTCGAGGTGCCAGCCCGCCTCGTCCCGGACGGCTAGGACGGGCAGGGCGTTGCCGAGGAAGTTGAAGGCGCCGTCGCGGCCGAAGCGGTCGACGCCGTCCGGGACGTCGATGGAGAGGTCGAACTCGACACTCCCGGCGACGCCTTGGGGCAGCGGGCGGGGCAGTGGCACGCGCAGCGCGGTGCAGGCGACCTCGGCGGAGCCGTTGAGGCCGGACACCCGCACCGGCGGGGCCGCGCAACTGCCGTGGGAGTTGTCCCAGAGCCGCAGGTACACCTCGCGTAGCGGTTCGGGCGAGGTGTTGCTGAAGGTGATCCGCTCGTGGCCCCGCCAGTGCGCGCCGGTGGCGTCGCTGCGCAGCTCGACGGAGTAGGCGGGAGTGCCGGGGGTGCGCGTCGGGTCGACGGGCGCGCGGCCGGGCGGCCCGGCGGCCACCGACAGGAGCACGGCGAGGACGGAGAACAGGGGGAGGAGGGGGCGTCGCACGCCGTGTACTCCTGTCGGTGGTAGGGGCTGTCGGGTAGGTCTCATGGGTCTTGCTGGTGGGGCCGTGGGCTTGGCGGATCAGCCGCCGTGCCGGGCCAGCACCCGCTGGACCGCCCAGGGTGTCGCTCACCGGGCGCCTTCCAGGGCGGGGCTGTCCGTGGGCGTGGGGCCGTCGACGGGAGTGCGCGAGGGGCCGTCGACCGGTGTGGGCGTGAGCTCGGTGGTGAACGTACCGAGCACCTCGCGCATCCTCCGCTCCACCTCCTTGATCGAGGCACCCACCGCGTGGACGTACCCCGAGGCGTTGTGCGAGGCCCGCTGGGCGGACACCGCGTTGCCGACACCGACCTTGAGAACGGCCTCGACCACGCCGGGGACACGCAGCAGCTCCGCCGTCGGGGTGATCCGGCGGACCGCGGGGGGCGGCAGCACCAGGTCTCCCGAAATCTCCCGCGCAGCGCCGCGGCCGGTGGCGCAGGTCCGGACGGATGCCCCGGTAGACGTCCGAGCGCGGCCCACTGGAGCTCGGGTGGCGGGGGCTGCCAGACGGTTGCATCGGTGGCGTCGGCCGGGTCGGCGGCTCACCTCAACGGGCAGCCAGCAGCGGGCACACGGAAGCGGACGTAGGTCAGCGGGTGTGGAACGGCGGACCTCATCGGCGGGCAGGGGCGGCGGCCCCCAGGAGTTCGACCAGGGCGTCGGCGACCTGCGCCGCGCCGCCCGTGCCGACCGCCGTGGTCAGCGCCGTCCAGTCGATGCCGGGCTCACCGGCCAGGTGTTTCAGCTTCTCGACCAGGCTCTCCCGTACGGCCGTTGCCGTCCGCCGGCGGTCGAGGTCGGTGGCGCGGGCGATCCCGCCGTAGCTGAGATCGAGGGCCGTCCCCTCGCCGTGAGCGCGCAGCGCGAGCGCCTCCTCCTCGGCGAAGACCGTGCTGGGCCAGGGCGCGGCGGGGGTGCCGCGTCGGCGCGGCATCGCGGGTTACTCCGTCGCCGGCGATCACCGCGTCCACCCAGCGGAGCCGGTGTGCGTCCGCCAGCCCCCCGGCGCCCTCCGAGGGCAGCTCCACGCACCGCTGGGCGCAGTACACCTCGGTGTCCAGCGGGAGGTAGGGCCGGTCACCCCCCGTCCAGAGGAAGGGCAGGCTGTCCACGAACACCACCGGCACACCGTGGGCGCGCATTGCCTTCGCCAGCCCTCCGTCCAGCACCACCAGCACCGCCCGCACGCGCTGCGCCCGGACGATCCGTCCGAGTTCCTCGCCCGACCCACCCTCCGGCAGGTCGAACCGGCGCTGCGCCGACTGCGCGGCCAGCACCGGCCGCCCGAGCCCGGATGCCAGTCCGATGAATCTGAGCTTCCCTCCGCCCCGGTCGCGAAGGGCGGACAGCACCGCGCTCAACTTCCCCGAACTGCCCCACCCGGACTCCACCCCGGCCACGGCCATGGCCCGGACGTCCGCCGCTGCCCTCATCCGTTCCCCGCCTCCCTCCCGAACCACTCCGGCGGCGCGGCAACCGCGCCCCCGCGTACCGGATTTCCTTCGCTCCGTATTCGTACCAGGCTGCTCGGGCAGGTCGGTTCGAGTACCTTCGGAAAATCGGCGGCTAACCACCCCGCCAGGTGAAGCTGCCGATCGGGGAGTTGACGATGGGCGGTCAGATCATCGGTGCGACACGCGCGCAGGAACGCGCCTGCCCCCGTCAAGGCCCCACGACGGCCCGAGCCGCACCACCTCGACGGCCCGTCACCGCCCCGTAGTAATGCGCTTGCATCGCTTCCCGGAATGGGATGTGATGCAAGCGCATCGAAACGACGGGCGGTCGATGTCGGCCGCCGCTGCCATGGCGTGGCACGACCCGTCACGGCGTAGCGAGGGAAAGGGGGCAGGGCGGCCCGCGCACCACCAAGGGGCAGCGGGCGGCCCGGCGAGCGATGGACACGGAACTGTGGAAGCTGAACGCCACCGAGTTGGGCGCGGCC
The DNA here is from genome assembly GCF_055560875.1 of Kitasatospora sp. NPDC023118. Classification (NCBI taxonomy): domain Bacteria; kingdom Bacillati; phylum Actinomycetota; class Actinomycetes; order Kitasatosporales; family Streptomycetaceae; genus Kitasatospora; species Kitasatospora sp. NPDC023118. Next base: position 70,655 of record NZ_JBVHHW010000018.1, on the reverse strand, counting down.
GTCGCCCGTGGCGAGATCTCGGCGACCGAGGTGGTCGAGAGCCACCTGGAGCGCATCGCGGCGGTGAACCCGGTCGTGAACGCCGTCACCCAGCTGATGGCGGACAGCGCCCGCGAGGCCGCGCGCGCAACTGACCGGAGCCGCGCGGCGGGGGAGCGGCTCGGCCCGCTGGCCGGCGTGCCGTTCACCGTCAAGGAGAACATCCACGTCGCGGGGTGGGCGACCACGCACGGCGTGCCGAGGTTCCGCGATCACGTGGCCGAGACCGACTCCCCGCCGGTGCGCAGGCTGCGCGCCGCGGGAGCGATCCCGATCGGCCACGCCAACATGCCCGACCTGGCGATCTCCTCGGACCCCGCGAGCCAGCTCTTCGGCCGGACGTACAACCCCTGGGACCGGTCGAAGACCCCGGGCGGCAGCAGCACCGGCGACGGGGTGGCGGTGGCCGTCGGGATGGCGGCGCTCGGCCTGGGCAACGACTCGGGCGGCTCGGTCCGGCTGCCCGCGGCCTTCAACGGAGTGGCCGGACTGAAGCCGAGCCACGGCCGCTTCGCCGCCGACCACCGCATCCTCGGCCAGGAGCCGATGCTGGCCTCCCAGCTCATCCCCGTCGACGGTCCGATCGCCCGCTCGGTCGCCGACCTGCGCGCGGCGTACGAGGCACTGGCGGGCGCGGACCCGCAGGACCCCAGGGCGGTCCCGGTACCCGCGTACGGGCCCCGCCCCACCGGTCCGCTCAAGATCGGCATCGTGGCCGATCCGTCCGGAATCGGCGTCCACCCCGAGATCCGTGCCGCCATCGACGAGGCGGCCGCCGCACTGGAGCAGGCGGGCTACGCCGTGGAGGAGGTGCGGATCCCCAAGCTGTTCGAGTCCCTGGAGTGCTACGGCAAGCTCATCATGACCGAGTTCGGCCTGAAGTGGTCCCGGACCAGGGAACTGCTCACCGAGAAGGGCGCCCAGCACATCGACCTGTTCATGGAGCGCACTCCGCACGCCGATCTCGCCGAGTTCCTCCGGCAGACCGGTGTCCGGCTCAGCCTCCAACGGGACTGGGCCGAACTCCTGGAGACCCACCCGCTGCTCCTCGGGGCCACCTGCCCCCAGCCCGTCCCCGGGGCCGACGTGCTCCCGGACGGCACCGACGTCGAGAGCCACGCCCGGATGATGCTGCCGGGAGCCCTGTGCACCGTGACCTCGCTGGTCGGCGTGCCCGCGGTGAGCGTGCCCACCGGGCTCGCGGAGGGCATGCCGCAAAGCCTCCAGCTCATCGGGCGGATGTACCGCGAGGACTTGTGCCTGGAGGCCGCCGAGGTGATCGAGCGCCACTTCGGCGTGCTCGCCCCCATCGACCCGCGCTCGTAACCCGAGCGCGCGCCGGTGTCCGGCCCTGGCGACGGGGCAGGGCCGGACACCGGCGGATTCGGTGACGGGCCATCCGGTGACGGGCTGTCGAACCAGGGGAATGCCGGGCTACGGGCCTTCGGGCTACGGAGTACGGCGGCCCGGCGCAGGCCCGGGGATGTCGGCGGCGTCCCGGGCGTCCGGGCGCCGCACCGGCGTCTCCGCCACGGGTACGCGCGGCAGCGCGTAGGGGTGGTTGTCGCGGAGGCGGCCGATGAGGTGCTCGCGCGGCCGGCAGGGCCGTAGGTGAAGAGCGCGGCCGCGACGCCGACGACGAGGCGGAGCAGACTCCACCACATGTCCCGCGCTCCGTTCTGCTGCCGACGGGGAGGGCTCGGCCCAAGAGAGCGGATGCCGCTGACGGGGGCTCAGTCGGGTGGTTCGGTCGGGTGGGGGCGGCCCGGCCGCGGCGCGGGTGGGTCGGGGTCCGGCCGGATGGGGTCGGGTGCCGGAGGCGGATCCGCCGGAGGTACGGGGGAGCCGGGTGGCGGTGGCGGGTCGGGCACCACGGGCGGGTCGGGTGGCCGGGTCGGCTTCGGCGGTACCGGGGGCTCCGGGGGCGGCGGTGGCGGCGGGAGGCCGGGCTGGGCGGGGGCGATGGTCATGGGCGAGGGCTCCTCTCGGTGCGGTGCGGTGCGGTGCGATGCGGTGCGATGCGGTGCGATGAGGTGAGGTGAGGTGCGGTGAGGCCGGTCCGATCCGGCACGGCCCGGCGGGTCGTATCCGCTCGGCTGCCCCCGATGCCGCGGTTCATGCGCCCGCCGCGACGGCGCCCGCCCGAGCCGACCGTTCGCACAATCTTCACAGCGGCACCGGACATGGATCCGGTCTCGGCGGGTACCCGGGGACGGACCGTACGCCGAGGGGAAAGGACCGACATGGCCACGACCAGTGACGAACTCCTCCACTGGGCGACAGCCCCGGGTCAGCACGAGGCCCCGACGGTCGACGCGTCCGGCGCCCCGCGCGCCGTCGTCCCGGAACTCGCCGGCATCGAGAACCCGCGGGAGGTCGCGCCCGCCGACGCGCGCGAGCTGACCAGGGTGCTGCTGGCCCGGCTGTCGACACTGGAGGAGGGCACCCGCGAGTACTCGTACGTGCGGGCCACGCTCATCGAGCTCAATCTGTCCCTGGTGCGGTTCGCGGTCCACCGGGTGGGCAACCGGCGGGAGCCCCAGGAGGACCTGATACAGGTCGGCTCGCTCGGCCTGATCAAGGCGATCGACCGCTTCGACCCCGACCACGGCGCGGAGTTCACCACCTTCGCCCTGCCGACCATCCTCGGCGAGATCCGCCGGCACCTCCGCGACACCACCTGGGCCGTGCACGTGCCGCGACGCCTGCAGGAGCTGCGCATCACCCTCGCCAAGGCGCGCGACGTGCTGTTCCAGCGGCTGGGCCGCTCGCCGTCCGTGTCCGAGCTCGCCGCGCACCTCGAGTTGTCGGAGGAGGAGGTGATCGAGGGGCTCGCCGCCGCCAACGGCCGCACCGCCGGCTCCCTGGACACCTCCGCCACCGAGGGCGAGGAGGAGCCGAGCCCGCTCGCCGAGCGCCTCGGCGCGGACGATGCGCGGTTCGCGACGGTGGAGAACCTGATCGTCCTCAAGCCCCTCATCGCCGCCCTGCCGGAACGTGACCGGCTCATCCTGTCCATGCGCTTCGGTGAGGAGCTCACCCAGTCCCAGATCGGCGCCCGCCTCGGGCTGTCCCAGATGCACGTCTCCCGTCTCCTCACCCGCACGCTGAAGCACCTGCGCGCGGACCTCACCGCCACCTGAGCCGGCCTCACGGCACCAGGAGCACACGCGACGCCGCGCACGCCGACCACGGCCTGGCCGTACCCCGGTCGGCGTGCGCAGGCTCCTGGAGGACCCCCGTGGAGGGAACACGACGACGATGCCAGCCGAGAAGACGATGCCCGCAGAGAACGAGCCCGCGACCGTGCCGCCGACCACCGTCCCCTCCGAACCCTCCCGGCCGGGTGCCCGCTCCGGGCCCGACCTGGCCGTGCACACCTGGCACACCGACACCCTGGCGGCCGTCTGCGCGCTGGCCGGCGACCTCGACATCGAGACCCTGGCCCCAGCCAGGAGCACGCTCGACGACCTGGTGGAGCGGCATCCGCCGCTGCTGGTCGTCGACCTCGGGCGCGTCGACTTCTGCGACTCCTCCGGCCTGAACCTGCTGCTGCGGACGCGGATGGCGGCCGCAGCCGCGGACGTGGGGTTTCGCCTGTCGGCGCCCTCCGTCGCGGTGCGGCGGCTGCTGGAACTGACCTGCACGGACACCGTGTTCTCGCTCCATCCGTCCCTGGAGGACGCGCTCGCCGCACCGTTCTGACCACTCCCGGCAGCCGGAGGCACGCATAATCCGGCAGTGGTCGGGAAACCGAGCAGACGTAGCGGAACACAGCGCCGAAACCGAAGGGGAACCCGCACATGACGACCAGCCGGGCAACCCTCGACGGCGACCGGCCGGGCGCCGGCCCCACGCTGCCGCCCGGCGGCCAGCGCCGACGCCTGCACCTGGCCGGGCTGCCGAAGCCCGTCTCCCGCGCCCGGGCGTACACCGCGCAGGCCGTCGCCGACTGGTCGTGGCCGACGGGCGCCTCCGGGGCCGAGGACGACATCGTGCTCCTCGTCGCCGAACTCGTCGCCAACGCCTTGCTGCACGCCGGCGGCGCCGTGGACCTCGTCCTCGACGCCTCCGAGACCCGCCTGCGGATCGAGGTCAGCGACCGGTCGACGGCCCTGCCCGAACCGCGCCGCCCGCACCGCCCGGGCCTGCCCGGCGGGCACGGACTCTTCATCGTCCAGCAGGCCGCCACCCGCTGGGGCGCCCTGCCGCATGGCGACGGCAAGACGGTCTGGGCCGAGCTCGACGCCCTGCCCCCACACCCGGGCAGCTGACCGGCCGCCCGACCCTCGGCACCGGCGCCCTCGTCCCGCCCTTCGCCAGGTGCCTCGATTCGTCCTCCGCGCCGGCCGCCCACATCGTGGTGCTCCCGGCACCGGGACCCGCCGGGGGCCCACGCGCGAAGCTCCGCGCGTGGTCGCGGGCCCGGGCGAGGCGTAGCGTCGGCAGTGGTCGCGGGCGGGTCACCCCCTCATGCAGGAGCGCCGACATGCCAGGCATCGGGACACCTCCAACCGGCCCCCCGCCGGGCCCGCCGCCGGGTCCACCACCCGGCCCACCACCGGGTCCACCACCCGGTCCACCGGCAGGTCCACCACCCGGTCCACCGGCAGGTCCACCACCAGGTCCGCCGCCGGGCCCGCCGCGCGCGGCGTCCGTCCTGACCGGCCACACGGCGGCGGTGACCTGTCTCGCCCTCTCCCGCGACGGCCGTCTGCTCCTGTCCGGCAGCGAGGACCACACGCTCAGACTGTGGGACCTCGGAGCCGGGACGGAGCTGCGCCGCTGGGTCGCCCACGAGGACGGGGTGCAGTGCGCGGCCCTCTCCCCGGACGGTCGGCTCGCGGTGTCCGGCGGCGTCTGGGGCCCGGCCGTCCTGTGGGACACCGACACCGGCGCCGAACTGCGCCGCTTCCACGGACAGGAGCAGGGCTGCCTGGCCGCGGTCTTCTCCCCGGAGGGCCGACTGGTGGCGACCGGCTGCGGGGACCACACCGTGCGCTGCTGGGACCCGGCGACCGGGCAGGAGCTGCGGCGCCTTGCGGGGCACACCGCGGACGTCACCGCCGTCGCCTTCTCCCCGGACCGCCGACAGCTGCTGTCCGGCTCCGCCCAGTACGAGCTCGGCGCCGACCAGGTGCGGCTGTGGGATCTGAACGCAGGCACGGAGCTGGGCCGGTTCGGTGAGGGGCTGTTCGCGGTCACCGCCGTCGGGTTCGCCGTCCGGGGCGGCCTTGCCGTCGCGACCACCATGGACAACCTGCTGCACGTGTGGGACCCGGTCACCGGCGCCGAGACGGGCCACTTCGAGATCGGCGCGGGCAACCTGCGCTGCCTGGCGGTGTCCCCGGACGGCTGCCGAGTGCTGACCGGCAGCGGCACCGACTACTACGACGCCGACCTGCTCGCCGTCCTCGGTGTCGACAACCGGGTCCGGTTGGTCGACCCGGCGGACGGCCGGGAGTTGGCCCGGTACGAGGGCCACACCGGAAACGTCAACGGCGTGGCCTTCACCGCGGACGGCCGGAGTGCGGTCTCCGCGAGCGCCGACCGCACGATCCGCCACTGGGAGCTGTAGCCCTCGGTCATTGGTTGCCCTTGGTCACCCGCCGGTGGAATCGTGGCAGGAGAAGGTCGGATCGGAACCCGAGATGGCCGAACGGGCACGAGGACAGCAGCGCACCTCGACCGTGGGCAGCCCAGTGGTCCGGGCCTGCGCCGGGCCCGGTGGGCGAGGTGTCGGGGCCCTGTGCGCGCTCCTCGGTCTCCTCCCGGTCACCCCCGTCCTGGCCTGGGCGTACGGCCTGGCGCCGTTCGCCGTCTGGTTCTGGTCGGTGACCGTGCCGAGCCTGGCGCTGCTCGCCGCCATCGGCGTGGCGACCGCCCGTCGCCCGCGCCTGGGCCGGCTGCACCGCGCCCTCGTGGTCGGGACCGTCGGCGGCCTGATCGGCACCCTCGGTTACGACCTGGTCCGGGTGCCGTTCGTGCTGGCCGGGGTCCGGCTCTTCGCCCCGATCGACACCTACGGCGTGCTCGCCCTGGGCGCGGTCTCGTCCGACCCGCGCACCGGGCTGCTCGGCTGGGCGTTCCACTTCTCCAACGGCATCGGCTTCGGGATCAGCTACGCCGTCCTCGCCTCCGGCCGGCGCTGGCAGTGGGGCCTGGCCTGGGGCCTGATGATCGAGACCCTCGCGGTGGCCTCGCCCGTCGCCGGGGTCTACGCGCTGCGCGGGGCCGGGCTGATTGCCATCGCCTACGCCGGGCACCTGGCCTACGGGGCACCGCTCGGCCTGCTGGTCGCCGACCCCGGGCGCAGCGTCCGCCGGCTGCGCGAGGTCGGGCCGCACCCCACGGCCTACGCGTTGCTGGCCGTCCTCCTGGTGCTGGTGGTCTGGCAGCGGCCGTTCGGCACCCCGGCGCTCGTGCGGGCTGGTGAGCGGGTGGCCCCCGGCCCCAGCGCCCTGGTGCTGGACGGACGGTTCCATCCGCAGTACCTGCGGGTGCCCGCGCACGGCTGCGTGACCCTGCACAACGGCGACCAGGTGCCGTACACCCTGCCCGCCGCCGTCGGGTCGCCCCGGCTGGAGCCCGGGAGCACCACCGCGGCCTGCTTCGCCTCCGGGGGCAACGCCGTGCTGCGGGTGCGCACCTCCGCCCAGCCGTACGCGGGCGGGTTCGTCATCGTGGACCGGACGGAGCGCTGAGATGACCACCGCAACCGCCCAGCAGACCGTCCCCACCATCGGCGACGTCGTCCGGCGGTTGCCCGGGTGGCTACGCGAGCACGTCTGGTCCGCCGTGACCGGGGCCGTGGTCGGCGGCGTGATCGGCTACACCGTGAACGTCTTCCTGATCGCCGTCCGCTACGGCGGCTGGCGGAAGGTGCCGCACGGGGCGCCGGCCACCAGCCACGGCAACTTCTTCCAGGGCGCGCTGTTCTGGGGCCTGCTCACCGCCGTGCTGTTCGGGGTGTTCGGCTACTGGCACGCCGTCGGCACCACCCGCTTCCTGGCCGACCTGCGCGCGCTGCCGCAAACGCTCGCCGGGCTGGTCCGGGGCGACCGGTCAGCCTCCGTCCACCTGCTGTGGGGCGCGGCGGTCGCGCTGCTGGCCGCCCAGATCGTCGCGCCCGCGGCCGGGGCGGTGCTCGCCGTCGGCGTGCTCGCGGGAGCACCGACCGTGCTCGGGAGCATCGTGTCGACGTTCCTGCGCCGGATCTGGTCGGCGGTGGTCAAACAGGTCGCCCCGACCCGCCACCACCGCATCACCGGGATCACCGGCATGACGGTGGGCCTGCTCGGCTCCGCCGTGTCGCTGATCGTCGCATCGCTCATCACCGACAGCCCGGTCAAGTACGGCCTGGCCGGCGCCCTCGCGCTGGCCGCCGTCCTGATCTCCGTCACCGGTGCGCGTCCGCCCGCCACCGCCTGCGTCGTGCTGCTGGTCGGCGCCGTGCTGCTCCTGCACGGGATCACCGACGCGATCCCGGCCCACGCCGACGACGGCGGATCGCTTGAATGCAAGCTCCGGGGCCAGGCCTGGCTGAGCTGCACCGGCAGCGGCACGGTGCTGCGGTACGCCGCGGCCGGGGCGGCCGCGGCGGCGGCAGGCGGGATCCTGGGCTCGTTCCTGGGCAATCTGGCCGGCGCCCTGGCGGGCGAGCCGGGCGGCGGCCCGGATGACGGCGGCCCGGACGGTGGCGGCGAACCGCCCTGGCAGCCGCGGCCGAACATGCCGCCCGGGGACCGCCAGGCGATCAACAACTGGATCCAGGGGCTGCTGGACGACCCGGCCTTCCAGCGCTGGCGCGCCACCCACCCCGGCTTCACCGACCCGCCCACCGACGCCGAGTTCAACCAGTACCTCAACTGGCGCCACGCGCAGGGCATGGCGGACCCGGCCCTGACCCTGCCCAGCGCGCGGGCGGACTTCCCGGTGGACGCCGGACCGCTCCCGGCACTCCCGCCGGAGGAACCGGTACCGGCGCTCCTGGACCTGCCGCCCGTGCTCCCGGACCTGCCGCCCGGCCCCGAGCCACTGGACGAAGGGCCCAGCGGGGACGCCCAGCCCATACCCGACCAGCCCCCCGCTCCTGCTCCCGCGCCCGCGCCGCCGCCCGCACCCGACCCCGCCCAGGCGATCCGGGACCGGCTCCAGGCACTGAGCGGCGCCAACTACTACGACCCCGACCCCGACAACCCGTCGCACTACTGGCAGCGGCTGCAGGGCCTGCTCGACGACGTCGACCCGGCCAAGGGCCTCACTCCCGACCAGCTGCAGACCATCACGGACCTGGAGAAGAATCTCCGGGACGCCAACACGAAGGGACTGGAAGCCCGGGAGACGGCCCGCGACGACGGCAGGGACAAGCTCCTCGCCGCCAGCACCAAGCGGGACGCGGACTACACCGACTACCTGCACCAGCTGGACGCGACGGAGGCCCGCGAGAACTACCTCAGCAACCTGATCGACCACCTCCCGCCCGGCCAGTTCGAGATGGCCAACCGGGTGCTGCAGCAGATCGAGAGCGGCGCCCCGGGCAGCGACACCGAGGGTGCGTTGCGCCAGATGTCCACGGCGCTGCTCACCCAGGCCCAGGGTCGGAACGAGGCGGAGGCGGCCGCCGCCGAACTGGATTCGATCGCGGCTCAGGAGCACGAGGCCGCCGCCGTCGGGTGGCAGCACGTCGCCATCGCCGGGGAGATGCTGCTGGCCCCGTTCGCGGTGCCACTGACCGCCGCCGGGGCCGCCCAGCTCGGGGCGTTCATGGTCGGCCGCAACGCCGTCCAGGGCTTCGGCGTCGGGTACGAGGAGGGCGGGCTCGGCCACGCCCTGCTCGGCGCGGCGAACGCGGTGCTGCCGATCAACACCGTGCAGGCCGCCTACCAGGCCACCATCGGCCAGGTCATCGACCCCAACAGCCCGGCGCCGCAGGCCGGTCGGCTCTCGATCGCGCTCGCCATGGTCCAGGACTTCGGCAACGCCGTAGGGCTGCACTCGCTCGGCCTGAAGAACATCGGCCCGGCGGCGGCCGAGGCGGTCAAGGAGACCCCCACGCTGAGCAAGCTGTACGGCGGCCAGCCGCCTCCCGGCCCGGTCCCGACGGCCAACGCCGCCACCGACGCCGCCTTCCTCACCGAGCAGGCCGCCGGGCGGAAGGCGGCGCAGGAGTTCCAGCAGATGGCGACCGACCTGAAGACCCTGAAGGCCCAGGGGGCGAGCGCGGCGGAGATCGCCGCGGCCGAGCAGGCACTCCGGCAGAAGGTCATCGACACCAACCTCCTGTACCAGGGCAAGGCCACCCTGAAGACGGTCCCCAAGGAGATCCAGGGTGACTACGCGGGCGCCCTCGAACCGATGCTGACGCAAGCCCAGGAGGACACCGTCAAAGCCCTCAACGCCCAGGGCTTCCAGCGAGGCGGACGGGATCTGACCGTCGGCGACCTGACCGACCTGCGCAACGCCAAGAGCAAGGGGTCCGTCGGGATGGACCGCGACCTGGCCCTGAACCAGATGGCGTACCGCGAGACCCTGGCGCAGCTGGAGAAAGCCTCGCCCACCTCGCAGCGGGCCGAGGACCTGTACAAGGAGCTCAAGAATTTGAAGGTCGCCAATCAACTGACGCTCAACGGTGTGCCGGTGACTGCCCCCGAGGCCAACGACGCGTTCCAGAAGGCGTACAACCAGGCGTACGCCGAGGCCACGGGCGGCAAAGCCGAGGACGCGGGGAAGGCCCTGCAGGCCGTGACCCAGAGCAAACATCCGGAGGCGTACCAGGATCTGCCGGTGCTCAAGAATGATGCCCTCGCCTACCCGCCCGATCCCAAGTGGGCCGCGCAGACCGGGTCGGTGACCACCTACAAGGCGTACATGAACCCGAAAGAGCTGAGCCCTGGGAGCGCGCTTCAGGAGACTGCCCGGGGCGTGGCCAAGGACATCTCCGGCAAGCTCGAACCGATGATGTACTACTACAAGGGCGCGGACCCCGCGGCCTACCAGCGGGTCATGGACATGAAGTCCTTCCTGGGCGACTGCGGCAGGGGCATCTACACCCCGTCGCAGATGGAGCTCCTGTCCAAGCAGAAGTTCGGCACCTCGATCAACGGCCTGGCCGAGCAGGTCGATTCGAACCTGGCGGCCTTCGTCCAGGGGCACGGCGCGTCGCAACCCGCCTTCCGTACCCTGCCCGGTCCCGGCCTGGGCGACCTCGGCGGTCACGTCGTGCAGGCGGTCGGCGGGCAGGCCGGGAACGTGGTCAAGGGCATCTCCTCGGGCCCGGCACGCGGGGGCGAACCGGCGGAAGGAAAGTGAGCCATGGACACCGAAGCCACCGGCGCGGCGGCTGCCGGTATGGAGACGCCCGAGCGCTCGCCGGGCGGCCTGGCCCGCACCATCCGCCTCGAACGGGCCGAATTCGCGCCGCTGGTACGTCACTTGGGGCTGCCCGAGCCCGGCGTACTGTCACCGCTCACCGACCTGGCCGTCCCGGTCCTGGGCGCGACCGGGCCGGTACGCGAAGTCGGTGAGCTGCTCCGGGAGTTCACCGAGCTGCCCACGACCGCCGTACGGATCGCGCTGACCCCGCTCGCCGTCCCCGACCGGGTGGTGGACGCCCGCAGCGCCCTGTTCAACAGCGCGCCGACCCAGTGCCGGCTGTACGCGTCCCGCCTGTCCGAGGACATCATCGTCGGGTTGCGACCCACGCTGGACGGCGGGTACGAGCTGATGGCCCCCTTCTCGCACCAGGACCTCGAATGGTGGGTGCAGCTCCAGGTCCAGTTCTCCAGCGGTCAGCCGATGCCGCTGCCGGAGGAGGAGCTGACCGCCGAGCAACTGGCCTTCCTGCTGGTGCTGGTCGACGCGTACAAGGCCGCCTTCTTCCGCTCCTTCGCCGGACGGCGGACGGAACCGGTGCCGGTCACCATCACCCTGGCGGACGTCCTGGAGGCCCAGGACGACGCCCTGCGGGTTGCCGACCGGCGGTGGATCGCCCACGTCGTCGCGGAGCTGTTCGCCACCCAGATGCACCCCGGCGGGGGGACCGGCACGACCCTCCCGCCGGTCACCGCCGCCCTCGCCGAGCGGGAGCTGCGCCGGTACGAGGAGACCGGGTACGTCGAGCGGGCCGGGGCGGGCGATCCGCCGGCCTACGAACTCGGGCTCACGCTGGCGACGTTCGCGGGCACGCTGTTCACCTGGATCAGCCTGCTCTCGTTGCACGACGTCCAGGTGGTCGGTCACGAGGCCGGGCGGCCCGTCGCGCAGGAGGACATGGTCCTGTTCGTGGTGACCGAGCCGACCGTCTGGGCCCTGGTCAGCCAGGGCCTCACCCGGGCCGGGCAGGACTGGTCGGCCGTCCGCTTCGGCCTGCGGGCGCTCGGCGTCGTGGAGGCGTGCAACTTGGCCCGCGACTTCCTGCGGCCGATCCCGGAGCTGACCCTGCCCGAGGAGGTCTACCGTCCGAGGACGGAGGCGGTGACGGTGACGGCAGCGGTGACCGAACCGCTCAGCCGCCCGCCCGCGTCCCCGGCGCCACCCGCCCCGCCCGCCGCACCCGCCTTCCGGCCCACGCACCGCGTCCCGTCCGGCGGCATGTCCGCCTGGACCGCGCCCGACCCGGCGCTCACGGCCGTCACCCGGATCGACGGGAGAGTGGAGCTGCAGCTGCTCGAACGGGCCGGGGACTGGGCGCACATCGTCTGCTCCAACGGCTGGTCGGCCTGGGTGGACGGGCGGCGGATCGAGGAGATCGGGACCTAAGGGATCGTGAAGGTGTTCAGCGCGGTGGTGAGGACCGGTTGGTAGGAGGCCCAGTCGGAGTCGGGGGTGGAGAGGTAGATCGTGTACTCGGTGCCGTTCGGGGCGAGGAAGGACTGCGCGCCCACGTGGGACGAGCCGAAGGTGAACTCCCAGTAGGCACCCGGATTGCCCTGGTAGGTGTTGGCGCGCAGGTCGATCCGGGTGTAGCCGCCCTGCTGGGTGAGTGACTGTTCGATCTGGCGGAACCCGTCGAGGGGGGCCTGTTTGGAAGGGTTGGGGATGAGGGCGAACCGCAGCACGTGGCCGCCGCTGTCCGGTGAGTAGTCGCCGGCGCCCATGCCGTTGTCGCTCCGCGTCCACCCGGTGGGAGCCGCGAAGCTGAAGCCCGCCGGGTCGGTGGTTTCGACGTAGCCGGGGGGCACCGAGGCCCCCGGGGTCTGCGGCGGAGCGGTCGACGGGGGCTGGGGCGACGGTGTCCCGGGTGTCGGCGGCGGGGTCGTGGGCGTCCCGGGTGTCGTCGGTGCGGTGGCCGACGGCGGCGTGGACGGCGCCGTGGTGGCCGCCTGGTGATGCGTACCGCGGCCGGCCAGCAGGAGGACCAACCCGCCGATCAGCGCCAGCGCGAGGACCACCGCCGTGACCAGCACCCAGGGCCGCCGCACAGCCGGAGGCGGCTTACCCGTCGCAGGGGGTGCCGCGGCCGGCTCCCGGGGCGGCAGGGCCTCGGCGGTCGCCGGGCCGACGGTGAAGCCCGCCGCCACCCGGTCGAGCATGTGCCCGGTCCACTCGGCGCCCGGCCGCTGCGCCGGGTCCGGGCGCAGTAGCGACACGATGACCGGTGAGAGCGGACCGGCCCGACGCGGCTCGGGCGGCTGCTCCGCCGGCGGTCGGCCCTCCACGGCCCTGTACAGCGTGGCCCCCAGCGACCACAGATCCGCCTCGGGGCCGGGCGGACGACCTGCGGCCCGCTCGGGCGCCAGGTAGTCGGGGGAGCCCTTGAGCGGCTCGGCTGCGAACGCGGTGAGCAGCGCTCGTCCCTGCTCCAGGACCACCCGGCTCGGCTCGACGGCCCCGTGTACCCGCCCCGACCTGTGCCCCCGGACCAGCGCGGCCAGGATCTGGGCGCCGACCCGGGCCGCCTCGCGCGGCGGCAGCGGGCCGTCGGCGGCGATCACTTCGTCGAGGGTCCGCCCATCGCCCATCGCTGCGCTCCAACCGTGCCTCGACCCCCACGGCCAGTCTCCCGCCGAACCCCACCGGGGGCCATCGGGTGTGGGCTTCGCGGTCGAACCGGTCTTTCCCGCCACGGCGACTCCGGTCGTCGCGGTCCTTTTCCGTGGGTGATGCCGTCGCGCTCGGGGGCTGCGAACGCCGTTCACAGTCAATGATGAAAATGTTGAGGGCGCGACGTTTCACTGAATGGGAAAACAGTCTTCTGAGGCGTATTCAGTGAATGGCTACACGCGTCAACTTGGGTGTGCACCGGGCCTTTCACCTGCCCGGAAGCCCACTCTTAATATTTCCTTACCCTTCGCCGTTGACCCGCGTTCATCAGCTCTGCTTTCCTTCATTCCCAGCAGACGGCCGTCCACCGACGGGCAGTCAATTCCGGGTGTCGGAACACATGCCGGATTTTGACGATCGGTGGAATTCGCCGTCAGTTCCCTTCCCCACAAAGGGATCGTTCCGCGGCCCCCCAGCCGTTCGGGCGATCGGTTATGAGAGAGGCACCCTCACCCCATGGGTCACTCCCGCAGTACGCGGCGCGCGAAGTACGCGGCGCTCACCGGAATCGCGTCACTCGCGCTCGCCGCCGCAGGTCTCGTCGGTGCGGCCGGACCGGCCGCCGCGCAGGACATCTCCAGCTCCTCGGGCAGCACCGCCAACGAGTTCAACCCCTGGAACCCGCAGAACGGGCACCAGTACCGCCACGGCGCGGTGCCGGGCATGAAGCAGCACGAGAACTACAAGAAGTGGCTCGCCGCGCAGAACCAGGCCGCGGCCACCGGCCAGCAGACGCTGTCCTACGGCGGTGGCGTCGACGGCATCGGCGTGCAGAGCGGCCACTCCAAGGTCTACCTGGTCTTCTACGGCAACCAGTGGGGCACTCAGACCACCGACGCCAACGGGAACGCGAAGTTCTCCGGCGACTCGGCCGGCGCCGCCGGTGCCACCCAGCAGATGTTCAAGGGCATCGGCACCAACGGCGAGACCTGGTCGGCGGACCTGACCCAGTGGTGCGACGGCCCCAACGTCGCCTCCGGCGCGGTCAGCTGCCCGTCGAACGCCAACTTCATCCCGTACCAGAGCGGTGGCGTCCTGTCCGGCGTCTGGTACGACAACGCGGCCGCCTCGCCCAGCCAGGCCAGCGGCAATCAGCTCGCCCAGGAGGCCGTCAAGGCCGCCGGCCACTTCGGCAACACCACGGCCGCCTCCAACCGCGACGCGTACTACATCGTCCTGTCGCCGCACGGCACCAACCCGGACGACTACCAGAACCCCACCACCGGGTACTGCGCCTGGCACGACTGGAACGGTGACACCACCCTCACGGGCGGCGCGGCCACCTCGCCCTACGGCGACATCGCCTTCTCCAACCAGCCGTACAACATCGACCAGGGTGCGAACTGCGGCGTCGGCTTCGTCAACTCGCCCGGCACGCTGGACGGCTGGACGATGACCCTCGGCCACGAGTGGCACGAGATGATGTCCGACCAGAACCCGGCCGGCGGCTGGACCAACCACGTGAGCGGCAGCTCGTACAACGGCCAGGAGAACTCCGACGAGTGCGCCTGGATCAAGCCCGGCAGCACCGGCGGCGCCGCGAACGTCTCGTTCGGCTCCTACGGCAGCTTCGCCGAGCAGGCCAGCTGGTCGAACGACACCAACTCCTGCGCGATCTCGCACGCCATCCTGACCCACGGCAACACGGTCACCGTCACCAACCCGGGCAACCAGACCGGCACGGTCGGCACCGCCGCCAGCCTGCAGGTCCACGCGAGCGACTCGGCCTCCGGTCAGACCCTGACCTACTCGGCCACCGGCCTGCCCGCCGGCCTGTCGATCAACTCCTCGACCGGCCTGATCTCCGGCACGCCGACCGCCGCCGGCACCTCCAGCGTGACGGTCACCGCGACCGACACCACCGGCGCCGCCGGCAACACCACCTTCACCTGGACCGAGTCCTCCACCTCGGGCGGCGGCAACGCCGTCACCAACGGTGACTTCGAGACCGGCAGCCTGACCGGCTGGACCGCCGCCGGCTCCGCCTCCGCCACCACCGCCGCCGCCCACAGCGGCAGCTACGGCGCGATGGTCGGCTCCACCAACCCGACCGGTGACTCCTCGATCGCCCAGACCTTCACCGCGCCGACCGGCTCCAGCAAGGTGTCCTTCTGGTACAGCAGCACCTGCCCGGACACCGTGACCTACGACTGGGCCACCGCCACGCTGAAGGACAACACCACCGGCACGACCACCACGGTCCTCGCCAAGACCTGCGCCGCCACCGCGACCTGGACCAACCAGAGTGCGGCCGTCACCCCCGGTCACTCGTACACGCTCACCCTGAGCAACCACGACGACAACTACCCGGGTGACCCGACCTACACCTACTACGACGACGTGACCGTCTCCTGACGATCGACGCGCCGAACGCGCCGGGGTGGGCCTTGGGCCCGCCCCGGTGCGGTTTTTTGGTCTTCGAGTTTTTGGTCGTCGAGGGATCCGAACCGGCCTCCGGTACGTCGAACCGGCACCGCTCGCACATCGGCACAAGGGAACCACTGTGAACCTGAGAAGACCCACCACCATCGCTCTGACCTGCGCCTGCGCCCTGCTCGCCCTGGCCGGCTGCGGCTCGGCCGGCACCTCGACGGCCTCGCCCGCTCCGGCGTCCACGTCCGTTTTGGCGTCCACGTCCGCTCCGGCGTCCACGACCGCGAGCGCGGGGGCCGCCGTCACCGCCGACGAACACGCCAACCACACCACCCTGAAGGTCGCCGTCGGCACGACGATCTCCGTCGACCTGCACAGCACCTACTGGTCCGCCGCCACCAGTTCCGCCCCGGACGTGGTCAGCCCGGCCGGTTCCCCGAGCACCTCGGCGTCCCCCTCCTGCCGGCCCGGCGGGGGCTGCGGCACCGTCTCCGCCTCCTTCACCGCCCGCACGCCCGGCACGGCCCACCTCGCCGCCTCCCGCACCATCTGCGGCGAGGCCCTCAACTGCGGGCCGGATCAGCGCACGTACGACGTCACGATCGAGGTCACCGGCTGACGTGTGGTCCGGAGGTCTTCCTGACCCGCCGTCACGTCCCCGGCCTCGTACCCGAGGCCGGGGACGTGACGGTACGCCTGCCTTGATGGGGCCCTGACATCCGATCAGGTTACCTTAGGGTAATTTAATGGTGTCATCCGGGTGAACATGCCCGGCCTCTCGTGAAGGACTCGTACGTGCTCGATCACCAGCCCCGCCGTTCCGGCCGTCGTCTCGCCGGTTCCGCGCTGGCCCTCGTCGCCGCCGTCTGCGCGCTGCCCGCTGCCCCCGCGTCAGCCGCTCCCGCTCCCGCGCCGGTTCAGGCCCAGGCCCCGGCCCCGGCCGCGCAGACCGAGGCCACCCCGCACCTGGACGCGGTGGAACAGACCCTGCGTCAGGTGTCCCCGGGCCTGGAGGGGACGGTGTGGCAGCGTACGGCGGGCAACCGGCTCGACGCGCCGTCCGGCGATCCGGGCGGCTGGCTGCTGCAGACCCCCGGCTGCTGGGGCGACCCCTCCTGCGCCGAGCGCACCGGCACCCGCCGACTGCTCGACAAGATGCGGGAGAACATCTCGCGCGCCACCCGGACCGTCGACATCTCGACCCTCGCGCCCTTCCCGGACGGCGCCTTCCAGGACGCCATCGTGGCCGGCCTCAAGGCCTCGGTGGCCGCCGGGAACACGCCGCACGTGCGGATCCTCGCCGGGGCCGCACCGCTCTATAACATCACCGCGCTCCCGTCGAAGTACCGGGACGACCTGACGGCCAAGCTCGGGGACGCCGCCGGCCGCGTCACCGTCGAGGTCGCCTCGATGACCACCGCCAAGACCGCGTTCTCCTGGAACCACTCCAAGCTGCTGGTCGTCGACGGGCAGAGCGTCATAACCGGCGGGATCAACAACTGGAAGGCCGACTACCTCGACACCGCCCACCCGGTCACCGACGTCGACCTCGCGCTGACCGGTCCGGCCGCCGCCTCCGCCGGCGCCTACCTGGACACCCTGTGGGACTGGACCTGCCGCAACACCGGGACCTTCTCGGCCGCTTGGTTCGCCTCCACCAACGGCGCCGCCTGCACCCCCGACCTGGAACAGCGCCTCAACCCGCCGACCGACCAGGTGCCCGCCACCGGGGGCCTGCCGGTGATCGCCGTCGGCGGCCTGGGCGTCGGGATCAGTGGCGCCGACCCCGCCTCCGCCTACCGTCCGGGCCCGGTCCCGAGCGCCGCCGACACCAAGTGCGGGCCGATCGGCCTGCACGACAACACCAACGGCGACCGCGACTACGAGACGGTCAACCCCGAGGAGAACGCCCTGCGCGCGCTGATCGCGAGCGCGAGCAGCCGCATCGACATCTCCCAGCAGGACGTGACCGGCACCTGCCCGCCGATGCCCCGCTACGACGTGCGGCTCTTCGACCTGCTCGCGGCCAAGCTCGCCGACGGCGTGAAGGTCCGCATTGTGGTCAGCGACCCCGGCAACCGGGGCGCGGTCGGCAGCGGCGGTTACTCGCAGATCAAGTCCCTCAACGAGATCAGCGACACCCTCGCCGCCCGCCTCACCGCCCGCCTCGGCGACCCGGGCCGGGCCAGGACGGCGATGTGCCGGAACCTCCAGCTCGCCCCGTTCCGCGCCGCCCCCACCTCGACCTGGGCCGACGGCCACCCCTACGCGCTGCACCACAAGCTGGTCTCGGTCGACGGATCCGCCTTCTTCATCGGCTCCAAGAACCTCTACCCGGCCTGGCTGCAGGACTTCGGCTATCTCGTCGAGAACCGCACCGCCGCGACGCAGCTCGACGACCAACTGCTCGCCCCGCAGTGGCAGTACTCGCAGGCCGCCGCGACGTACGACTACACCCGCGGCCTCTGCCAGGGCTGACGTCCGTGACGGCCAGGGGCCCGGGCCCCTGGCCGCTCGACGGGACGGCCCTGCCGCCCGGGGAGCGTCCGGTGGAGCAGCTGCCACCCGGCGGCGACGCCCGTGAGGTGGACGCCGCGGTCCACCGGCTGCTGGGCACCCGGCCTGCCGACGTGCGGGCCGGTGACGGCCCCGGGTGGGACCGGACGGGCGGCGCGGTGGCGGAGCCCGGCCACTGGGCGATCGAGAGCGACGCCCAGTACGGGGAGTCCCTGGAGCTGGCATCGCCGACCCGCGGCACTACCGGCTCACCCGGGAGCGCCCCGGCTGAGACCCGCGGGAACCGGTCGGCCGCCGGGCCCGCCCCATCCGCCTGAGCCGGTCCTCGGGCGATCGCACCAGCGGCCGGCGTCCGGCCGTACCCGGACGCCGGGCGCGAACGGGCCGCCCGCACTCCAGTCACAACGTTCACGAATCGATGGCTCCGGGTACTCGAATGGGTGCGAAAAGTAGTCGGGTGGGGGTGGTGCAGGGAGCGAAGATGCCGGAACACAAGCGGTTCGGCGTGCGGGCCGAGGCGGACGGTTCGGCCAGCCGACGGGTGCCGCGGCAGGGACAGTCCGGCGAGGCCCAGGAGGCCGACCCCGCCCCCGGGGCGGGGGGCGAGAGCACCGGCATCGACGCGGCGGCCCCCTGGCCCGACCTGATGCTGCCGTTGCTGCGCACCCCGACCACCGCCCGTCCGCTGGTCGGCGACGGCGACGGCGCCGTGGCCGGCACCGGCACGGATGGGCCGGGGCCCGCCGAGGTGGCCGCCGTTCTGGACCTGGTGCTGCTGGTGGGCGAGCTGATGCTGGCCTGCGGCGAGGCCGCGGAGGACGTCGAGGCCGCCATGCTCGCCGTCGCGCGGACCTACCGGGCCCAGCCCTGCGATCCCCAGGTGACCTTCACCCGGGTGGCGATCTCCTACCAGCAGGGCCCCCGGGAGCCGCCGGTGACGGCCGAGCGGTCCGTGCACCACCCCGGCGGGGACTACGCGCGGCTGGCGGCGCTCTTCCGGCTGGTCACCGAGATCACCGTCGGCGGCCTCGGCGTGAACGACGCCCACCAGCGACTGCGGGCCGTGCGCCGGCACTGCCGCGGCTACCCCGCGTGGGCCCTGGTCCTCTCCTCCGGCCTGCTGGCCGGCGCCGCGACGCTGCTGGTCGGCGGCCGGGCCGACGCCCGGGCCTGGCTGGTGTTCGTCAGCGCCGTCGTCACGGCCATGGCGGGCGACCGGCTCTCGGCGCTGGTCGGGCGCCACGACCTGCCGAACTTCTACCGGATCGCGACGGCCGCGACCCCGGCCGCGGTGGTCGGCATCCTGATGTCCTTCAACCAGCTGCACCTGCGCGGGTCGGTGGTGATCACCGGGGGGCTGTACGCGCTCCTGCCCGGTTGGCCCATGGTGGCGGCGGTGCAGGACGGTCTCGCGGGCTTCTACCTCACCGCCGCCGCGCGGCTGTTGGAAGTGCTGTACCTGATGGCGGGCGTGGTCGTCGGGGTGATGACCGTGCTCTACGTCGGCGTCAACAACGGCGCCGACCTGGCGGCCCAGGGCGTACCGGCCTCGGCGTCGAACCCGCCGCTCCAACTGGCGGCGGCGATCCTGCTCACCCTGACCTTCGCGATGCTACTCAACACCGAGCCGGGCACGCTGCCGGGCGTGATGGTCAACAGCGGGGCGGGCTGGACGACGTACAACGTGCTGGTCGGCGCCGGCGGGGAGCCCATCGTGGCCACCGGCCTCGCCGCGGTGCTGGTGGGGCTGTCCGGCCAGCTCATGGCCCGGTACCGGGGCAGTTCCGCACTGCCGTTCGTCACCGCCGCCCTGGGGCCGCTGCTGCCCGGGTCGCTGCTGTACTACGGGCTGGTCGCCTTCGTGCGCGGCGAACCCGAAACGGGGCTCAGCGGCCTCGGGCGCGCCACGGCCACGGCGATGGCCCTCGCCATCGGCGTGAACCTGGGCCGCGAGGTGGCCCGGCTGTTCCTGCCGGCGCCGGGTGTGGCCCCGGCCGCCCGTCGTGCCCCACGGCACAGGGGCCGCCACCGCCGCTGAGGAGCGGTCGACGGGCGTGAAGGCGCGGGGGCCGTACAGCGTGTGGGGCGGGCTGACCGAGGAGGAACGCCGCGCCCTGTTCACCGGCGATCCAGGCCCTTCGGCCAGGTGACGCCCGGGGCCGGTCACGGGTTTACCGGGCCCGCGAAGCGGTAGACGCGGCTCATGGGACCGGCCGGAGAAGTGACGGCTCCACCGCCCAGGGGTGGCGTCGGCGCCGAGCGCGCCGCAGCCAGACTCCCCCGCTAACGTCCCCGTCACCATCAGGGAGGAGACATCGTGATCGCGCTCGGCGTCATCCTGCTCGTCATCGGCTTCGTCATCGGGATTCCGGTCCTGTGGACCATCGGCGTCATCCTGGTCGTCATCGGCCTCGTCCTGTGGGTCGCCGGGGCCCTCGGGCACGCCGTCGGTGGACGTCGCCATTACTACTGACCCGCCTTCCGACCCGCCCGAGCGCCTGTCCGCGCCCGCATCTCGTCACGCCGACGCGGACAGCCGTGCGCGCCCGCCCGGCGACCGTCGCCGGACGGGTGCGGCACACTGACTCAAGGCGCCACGGTGTCCGCCGCGGGCGGCTCCGGCCCCTGGTCGTCGTCCGCCTCGGCCTTCCTCCGGACGTCGACGGGGGTGGGGGCCGTGATCGAGCGCTCCTCGGCGGACCGCTCCCGGGCCCCGACCTTCCCTTCCGCCTTCCTCCGGACGTCGGCCGGGGTGGGGGCCGTGATCGACCGTTCCTCGGCGGACCGCTCCTGCGCCGGTTCGTCCGGCTGGGTCCCGTTGTCGTCGCGCGTGGTCATGGCTCGCTCCCTTCCTGAGGAGTCAGCGGCTGGCCATCAGTCGGGTGCCCCCGAGATCCGGGTCCGCACCAGGCGGACGAGGCCGGCTCCGGGACACATCTGCCTGTCGACCGTAACCCGGAGCTGAACGCCGCGCCCCCGGGCCTGGCCCCGGCGCTCCCGGCAGGCCTCGGCCGCCCCGAAGCCGGCCCGCCCGCCGAAGACCCCTGAGCCGGAGCCTCGCGCCCCGTGTCAGGCCGTCGTCCGGCGGCTCTGTCGCGGGGGAGGCGACCGTCTGCTGTTCCACCCGTGTTCAACCACGCGCTCTGGTCTGCGGCCCGTCAACGCCCTACCTTCCCTGGGGGACTGTGGGATGGGGCTATGGACGACACACAACTTGCCGTACGGGCGCGTGGATTGACGAAGTGCTTCGGTGACGTCGTGGCGCTCGACGAGGTCGGGCTGGACCTGGCGCCGGGGCGGATCCACGGGCTGGCCGGGCCGAACGGGGCCGGGAAGACGACGCTGCTCGGGTTGCTGCTCGGGCTGGCGGTCGCCGACGGCGGCGAGCTGGAGGTGTTGGGCAGACCGGTCGGGCGGGCCTTGGCGGCGCCGCACGGCGTGGCCGGGTTCGTGGACGGGCCCGGGCTGTATCCGTCGCTGACCGCGCGCAAGAACCTGGTCGCGCTGGCGGCGCTGCGCGGGCAGGACGCACGGGCGGGGCGGATCGACGAGGTGCTGGCCGAGGTCGGGTTGACGGACGTCGCGGACGACCGGGTGCGGGGGTTCTCGCTGGGCATGCGGCAGCGGCTCGGGCTGGCCGCGGCGCTGCTCTCGGATCCGCGGCTGCTGGTGCTGGACGAGCCGTCCAACGGTCTGGACCCGGCGGGCAAGCAGCATGTCCACCGGGCGCTGCGGCGGCTCACGGGCGACGGGGTGACCGTGGTGCTGTCCAGTCACCGCATGGACGACCTCCAGGCGTTGTGTGACGAGGTCACGATCCTCGCTACCGGGCGGGTCCGCTTCTCCGGCCCGCTGGAGAAGCTGGCGGCCGAGAGCCGTGAGCTGGAACATCGCCTGCTCACCTCCGATCCGCAGGCCGCGCGGCGGGTGGCCGCCGGCGCCGCGGGGGTGCGGGGCGTGGAGGAGACCGGGGCACCCGGCGGGGCACTGGTCGTGCGCGCGTCGGGGCCGGCCGTCGAGGAGTTGGTGGCCCAGCTGGTGCGCGCGGGCGTGGGGGTGCGCGAAGTCGCGCCGGTGATCCCGCCGTTGGAGGCCGCGTTCCTCGCGCTGACCGAGCAGCAGGAGGGGCTGGAATGACCACGACTCCCACCACGGCCACGGCCCGTACCGGCGCCGCGCCGGAGGCGGACCGGGTGCCGGTGAGCCGCGTGTACCGCTTCGAGGTGGTCAAGCTCGTCTCCCAGTGGCGGATCCGGCTGCTGATGCTGGTCTGTTGGACCCTGCCGGGCCTGTTCACGGCGGCGGTGGCCCAGCAGGGCACGCTGCCGTCCGACACGCTGTTCGGCCGCTGGATGCACGCCACCGGCTGGGCCGGCCCGCTGGTGGTGCTGGGCTTCTCGGGCTCGTGGGCGCTGCCGCTGCTGACCTCGGTGGTCGCCGGCGACGTGTTCGCCGTCGAGGACCGGCTCGGCACCTGGCGGCACCTGCTGGTGGCGGTCCGCTCGCCGCGGCGGATCTTCGCGGCGAAGGCACTGGCGAGCGCGACCGTGCTCGTGCTGCTGGTGGCCGGGTTGGTGGCCGCGAGCACGGTCGGCGGGCTGGCGGCGGTCGGGAACCGGCCGCTGGTCGGCGTCGACGGGCACCTGCTGTCGCCGTCGGACGCGGCCGGGAGCGTGCTGCTGGCGTGGGGGTGCGCGCTCGCGCCCACGTTGGCGCTGGCGGCGATCGGGCTGCTCGGCTCCGTCATCCTGGGGCGCTCGCCGATGGGGCTGCTGGTCCCCGCGCTGGCGGCGGTCGCGATGCAGCTCGCCCAGATGCTGCCGCTGCCGGTGGCGCTACGGCTCGCGCTGCCCGGCTCCGCCTTCGTCTCCTGGAACGGGCTGTTCGCGGACCCGGCGCGGCTCGACGAGCTGCTGATCGCCGTCGCGGTCAGCCTGGTGTGGGTCGTGGTGGCGACGGCGGCGGCCTACCGGCTGTTCATGCGGCGGGACTTCACCAACGGCAGCGAGGACGGCACGGGGCGCCGCGCGCTCGCCTTCGGGGTGCTGCCGCTGGCCGGGCTGCTCGCGCTGACCTTCGGGGCGGTCGTGGTGGCCACGCCCTCGACGGGCTCGGGGATCTCGCAGGCGAAGGTGCAGCGGTCGGTCGCGACCGTGTTCGCGCACCTGTACCGGCTGCAGACCGAGCAACTGCACCGCCCCGCCGTCACGGAGGACCGGCTGCGGGTCACGGCGGCGTGCGACCGGGGTGACGGCCAGGTCGATCCGCAGGGGCCGGGCAACGACTGGCGCTGCGTCGTCACCTGGTACCTGCCGGGGACGGCCGCGCCGGGGACGGCGATCTACCAACTCGACGTGGCCTCGGACGGTCGGCTGATGGCCGACGGTGACGGGCCCAAGGAAGTGAACGGCTACTTCCTGGTGCACACCCCGACCGGGGACGCGCCGAACCCGCTGTGGCAGTTCGACGGTCAGGTCGGACTGCTCTCCTCCCGGACGAACTGAGCGGCCGCAGCGGCCGCGACACACCCGATGAAGTCAACGAACCCGACGAACTCAACGAAGGGCTGACGCCATGCAGGTAACGCGTCGTCGACGCGTCCGGAAGGACCACTTCGTCCTTCCCGGTCGGCGTGCGGGCCGCCGGGCCACTCTCGCCACGGCGTGCATCACGGCGGTGGCCGTGGCCACGGGCACGGCTTTCGCGACCACCCACCAGTTCGGCACCGACCAGGTCGGCCAGGTCACCGCCGACGGTCAGGTCATCTCCAGCGACCAGTACCTGGCTCCGTACGGGGATCGGCTGGTCATCGACAACGGCAAGATCATGGCGTCCCGGGTCAGCCCGGACGGCGGTCACCTGGCCGCCTCGGTCGCCGACGGCGACGCGTCGCTGGTCGTGGTGGACCTGAAGACCGGCAAGGTGCAGCAGCGCGTCGGCAAGGCCAAGGGCGACGACCTGCACCTGACCGACGGCTCGGTCGGCCAGGAGGCCCCGGTGTACTCGCCGGACGGCTCGCAGCTGTGGCTGGGCCAGCTCAACGGCTACACCAAGTTCACCGTGAACGCCGACGGCTCCCTGGCCAACCCGGTGACGGTGGCGATCCCGGCCGACGGGGACAAGCACGCGCTGGCGTCCGGAGCGGTGTTCTCCGCCGACGGCTCGACGGTGTACGCGGCGGTCAACGGGCAGAACCGGGTGGTCGCGATCAACGCGGCGACCGGCGCGATCGGGCGGAGCTGGACGGTCGGCAACGCGCCGCGCGGCATCGTGCAGGTCGGCCACAAGCTGTACGTCGGCAACGAGGGCGGACGCCCGGCCACCTCCGACGACGACACGATCAACTCCTACGGCACCCAGGTGGTGGCCGACCCGGACACCGGTGCCACCACCACGGGCACCGTCAGCGTGATCGACCTCGCGGACCCGTCCGCCGCCGTCGGGACCATCGACGTCGGCCTGCACCCGACGGCGCTGTACGCCAGGAACGGGACGCTGTTCGTCACCGACACGAACAGTGACGAGGTGTCGGTCATCGACACCGCCCACGACAAGGTGGTGCAGAGCATCTCCACCAAGCCGTGGCCGGAGGCCTCGGTGGGCTACGAGCCCACCGCCGTGACGCTCACCGACGACGGGCACCTGCTGGTCACCCTCGGCCGGGCCAACGCGGTGGCCGTCTACCGCTACAGCGGGGCGCAGGAGCCGGTCAGCTACGTCGGCCTGCTGCCCACGGACTACTTCCCCGCCGAGATCACCACCGTCGGCTCGAAGGTGGTCGTCTCCAACACCCGTGGCATCGACGCGCGGCGGCCCAACAGCACCGGCGCGCACAACACCCACGACACCACGTCCAGCCTGACCCAGTTCACGCTGCCCGGCGACCGTGAGATCCGCTCCCAGACCGCCAAGGTCTTCCGGCAGAACGGCTGGACCAGCGGGTCGGTGCAGACCGCCGGCCGGCCCAAGGCCAAGCCGGTGCCGGTGCCGACGCGGATCGGCGACCCGTCGACGATCAAGCACGTCTTCCTGATCGTCAAGGAGAACCGCACCTACGACCAGCTCTTCGGGGACCTCGTGAAGGGCAACGGCGACCCGAAGCTGGCCCAGTTCGGCGCGAACGTGACGCCCAACCAGCACGCGCTGGCCGAGCAGTTCGGGCTCTACGACAACACCTACGACATCGGCACGAACTCCGCCGAGGGCCACAACTGGCTGATGCAGGCCGACAACCCGGAGTACACCGAGTCCTCGGCGGGCGAGTACGAGCGCAGCTACGACACCGAGGACGACGGCCTGGGCCACCAGAGGTCGGGCTTCCTGTGGACCGGCGCGCAGGCGGCCGGCCAGGACGTGCGGGACTTCGGGGAGTTCCAGCAGTTCCTCACCAAGCCCGACGGTGCGAGCTGGCAGAACCTGTACTGCGACGCGAAGACCATGGACGCGAACGGGCAGGACACCGTCTACCCGCTCAACTCCTCGTCGCCGATCCCTTCGCTCAACGACGTGTCGGTGCCCGGCTTCCCCAAGTTCGACCTGGACGTGCCGGACCAGTACCGGTACCAGATCTGGAAGCAGGACTTCGAGCAGAACGGCCCGGCGAACCTCAACATGCTGTGGCTGTCCAGCGACCACACCGGCGGTCCGGCCAGCCCGGCCGCGCAGGTCGCCGACAACGACCTGGCGGTCGGCAAGATCGTCGACGAGATCTCGCACAGCGAGTACTGGAAGGACTCGGCCGTCTTCGTGGTCGAGGACGACTCCCAGGCCGGCCTCGACCACGTGGACGGTCACCGCGCCCCGATCCAGATCATCAGCCCCTGGGCGCAGCACGGGGCCGTCGACAGCCGCTACTACTCGCAGATCACGATGATCCGCACCATCGAGCAGATCCTCGGGATCCACCCGATGAACCAGAAGGACAGCGCGGCCAGCCCGATGGCCACGGCCTTCACCGACAAGCCGGACTTCACGCCGTTCACCGCGGTGCCCAACCGGACCTCGCTGACCGACGGCCTCAAGACGCCGCCCGCGTGCGGCGTCGACGTGCCCGGGCAGCAGGACCGCAGCGCGGCCGCCGCTCCGGTGACGACCGCGCCGCCGGCGGCGGAGCGCGCCGTCGCGGACCAGTGGGACGCCTGGAAGTCCAAGCAGCGCCTGAGCGGTCCGAACGCCGCGCCGGACCGCGCGAACCCGGCGCAGATGAACCACCTGACCTGGTACCAGACCCACAACTGGACTACCCCGTACCCGGGCGAGAGCGAGATCCACGCACCCGAGGACGTGCCCGGCGCGTACCTGCCGTCCGCGGAGAACGACGGCTGATCCCGCGCTGAACCGCCCGATCCCCTCTGATTCCGGCTGATCCCGCTGGGGAACCATGAGCGGGCCCCGGGCCGGCACCACGCCTGCTCGGGGCCCGTCCGTTCCCTGCGGCGCGCCTGCCGGCGCGGGCACGCTACGAAGCGGGGGCGGGGCGGATGGCCAGGCCGGGCCGGCGGCGGTGGACGGTGAGGTAGACCAGGCCGTCCGCGTCCGCGGCGAGGGCCCGTCGGGCGCCGTGCGGCAGCCAGGCCGTGTACCCGGGCGCGAGGGCCTGTCGACCGTTGTCCGTCTCCAGGCGGCCGCTCCCGCCGAGCACCTGGACGAGGACGTCGAGGTCCGGCTCCACGTGCTCGGCGACCTCCGCGTTCGGCGGCAGGCGGATGATGTTCGCGTCCAACTGGCGCCCCTCCCCGGCGAGTCGCCACAGCGCCCCGCTCCGCTCGGCCGGAGCGTCGTGGAGCAGCGACTCCAGCTGGGTGAGCACACCGGGTCCGGGATCGGGCGTCAACGCGGCCTCCTGCAGGTGAGTGGGGTACGGCGGGATCGACCTGCGGATTCTACGGAGGGGCGGGTGCGTCCGGTCAGTCGTCGGCGAGCAGCCGGGCGACGGCGGCGTCGACGTCGAGGTGGTCGGACTCCGATCCCGCGGGCACCAGCGCGAAGGAGTCCGAGAGGAACGCGGTGACGGCCTCCCCCGGGGCGCTGAGCACGGCCGCGTTGCCGGTGGGCCCCCGCAGGGTGATGAGGACCTCGCCCTCCGGACCCGGACGGACCAACACGTCGCCGCTGCCGACGGGCTCGTGCAGGCCCTCGCTCAGCAGTTCACGGCTGAAGTACCAGCACACCTGGGCGCCGTCGCCCGTGCACCGGCACGGAGTCAGCGGAAAGGCCAGGCAGGCGGCATACGGCAGACTGGTGTCGAAGCGGAGTTCGGCGTCGACCCGGACGTCGGGCAGCGCGCTGTCCGGGAACGTGACGGGCACCGGGCGGACCGTGGACAACTGCATCGAATCGGCCTCCTGCGATCACAGCGGGCCGGTCCGGGGCGGACCGGCGCACCTGAGGGGCGCCTACCCGGTGCGCCGAGAGGCACCGCGCGGGGCCGGAACCTCCACAACCCCTTCGCACACCGCGAGCGGACCGCCCCCGCGCGGTCAAGCCCCGGCCCTCACCGTCACCCGCGGGAATGAAACACCGGACTGTTCGGGGGCCTTGGCCTGGCGGTGGAGGCCCTGTCCGCCGGGATCCTCGACATACGTGCTCGGGTCAGTGCCCCCTTCCCGAACGGAGTCCCGACATGCGACTGACCAGCCCCCGCTCCTTCCTGCCAGCCGCCGCGCTCCTGCGCTCCGCCGTCCTCACGGTCGGCTGACCGGCCATGGCCCTCCCGGAAGGCCGAAGGCTCCACCACCTCGTGCTGCGCCTGCTGGCCGCCGCCGGACTCGCCGTGGACGCGGCCGTCCACGCCCGGCTCGCCGAGCGCTACGACGCCGTCGGCGACTCGCTCACCCAGGGCACGCTGTTCCGCGCCGAGGCCGCCGCCGCGAGCCTGGCCGTGGTCCTGCTGATCCTCTGGCGGCACCGGTCCGGCGACCTCTTCGCCTGGCTGGTCGCCGCCTCCGGGCTCGGCGCGCTGCTGCTCTACCGCTACGTGGACGTCGGCGCCCTCGGACCGTTGCCGAACATGCACGAGCCGGTCTGGTTCGGCGACAAGACGCTCGCCGCCTGGGCCGAGGGGATCGCCGTCGTCGCCCTGACCGTCCTGCTGCTCGGTCGCCGCCGTCGCTGGATCTGAGCGAGCACCGCCGCCGCCCGAGTGAACGGGCGGCGCGGCGGGGCGGCCGGGCCGGGGGCCGGGCGGGTGCGGGGACATGATCTCCGGGTTCCCGGAGGCCCTCACCGTCGGAGGCGGACATGCGGATCCTGCTCCTCGCCAGCGCGTTCAACAGCCTCAGCCAGCGGCTGCATGCCGAACTGCGCGACCGGGGCCACGCGGTGGACTTCCAACTGGCCGGTGACGACGATGAGTTGACGGACGCGGTTGACCGCCTGCGGCCGGACCTGGTGCTCGCCCCGATGCTGCGCACGGCGATCCCGCAGGACGTCTGGTCGGAGCTCACCTGCCTGATCGTCCATCCCGGCCCGCCGGGCGACCGCGGCCCGTCCTCCCTCGACCGGGCGATCCAGGACGGCCACGCCGAGTGGGGCGTCACCGTGCTCCAGGCCGAGGCGGAGATGGACGCTGGACCGGTCTGGGCCTGGGCCCCCTGCCGGCTGCCCGCGCTCGGCAAGAGCGACCTGTACCGCAACGAGGTCTCCGACGCGGCCGTGGCCGCCACGCTGCTCGCGGTGGAGCGCGTCGCCTCGGGCGCGTACGTGCCGCAGCCGCAGCACGGCCCCGGCTGGCGGGAGGCGGTGCGCACCCGACCCTTCCTGCGCCAGCAGGAGCGCCGGATCGACTGGGCGGGCGACTCCACCGAGGCGGTGCTGCGCAGGCTCCGCGCGGCCGACTCCCAGCCCGGGGTGCTCGACACGCTGTGCGGCGGCGAGTGGTACCTGCACGGCGGCCGCCGCGAGCCGGTGCTGCGCGGCCGACCGGGCGAGCTGCTCGCCACCCGGGCCGGCGCGGTGTGCCGCGCTACCCCGGACGGCGCAGTGTGGATCCCCGAACTTCGCCGCCGCCGCACGACCGGCGGGCCCGCCACGTTCAAGCTCCCGGCGGTGACGGCCCTCGGCGCCCTGCTGCCGCCGCTGCCGGAGGTGGCGGCGCCGCTGGTGCCCGGTGAGCACGACGGCCCGGCGTGGTCGGACATCCGCTACCGCGAGGACGGCCCGGTGGGCTTCCTGCGCTTCTCGTTCCCGGGCGGCGCGATGTCCACCGACCATTGCCGACGGCTGCTGGCGGCGTACCGCTTCGCCGTCGCGCGCCCGACCTCGGTGCTGGTGCTCGGCGGCGGCCGGGACTTCTTCTCCAACGGCATCCACCTCAACGTCATCGAGGCCGCGCCGGACCAGGCGGCCGAGTCCTGGGCCAACATCACCGCGATGGACGACCTGGTCGCCGAGGTGCTCACCACCACCGACCGCCTGGTGGTCGCCGCGGTCGCAGGGAACGCCGCGGCCGGCGGCGTGATGCTGGCCCTGGCCGCGGACGAGGTGTGGTGCCGGGGCGGTTCCGTCCTCAACCCGCACTACCGGCTGATGGGGCTGTACGGCTCGGAGTACTGGACGTACACCCTGCCGCGCCGGGTGGGCGCGGCGGCGGCCGAGCGGCTGACCCGGCAGGCGCTCCCGGTGTCGGCTGCGGCCGCCGAGCGGATCGGCCTGGTCGACCGCGTACTGGACTGCGGGCCGCAGGAGTTCGGGCCGAGCGCGGCCCGCCTGGCCGGGCTGCTCGCGGCCTCGCCCGCCACCCAGCGCCGGATCACGGCGAAGAAGGCCGCGCGCGAGGCCGACGAGCGGGCGAAGCCGCTGGACGCGTACCGGGAGGAGGAGCTCGCGGTGATGCACCGGCAGTTCTTCACCCCCGAATCGCCGTACCACGCGCTGCGGTCCGCGTTCGTCCGCAAGCGCCCCGCGCCCGCCGGGCCCGCCGCGCGGACGTGACCCGAACGGCCCCGCCCGCTTGCGTCCCCCCGGGGGACCCGGTCGGGCCTTTGGACCGGCGTTCGATCCGATCGGTTGCTATGACTGGTATTCGAGCCATTTCGTCCGGCTCCCATCCCCGAGGAGGCATCCTCATGGGTGCTGCAACAACCGACACCGACGTGGTGCACATTCTCTGGATCAACGCCGGCCTCAGCTGCGACGGTGACTCCGTCTCACTGACCGCCGCGATGCAGCCGAGCATCGAGGAGATCGTCACCGGCGCGCTGCCCGGCCTGCCCGAGGTCGCGGTGCACTGGCCGCTGATCGACTTCGAGTGCGGCCCGGTCCAGGGCGCGGACAACTTCGTCGAGTGGTTCTTCAAGGCCGACCGCGGCGAGATCGAACCGTTCGTCCTGGTCGTCGAGGGGTCCATCCCCAACGAGAGGATCAAGAAGGAGGGTTACTGGTGCGGCTTCGGCGACGATCCCGCCACCGGCCAGCCCATCACCACCAGTGAGTGGCTGGACCGGCTCGCCCCCAAGGCGACCGCCGTGGTGGCGATCGGCACCTGTGCCACGTACGGCGGCATCCACGCGATGGCCGGCAACCCGACCGGCGCGATGGGCGTGCCGGACTACCTCGGCTGGGACTGGAAGTCCAAGGCCGGACTCCCGATCGTCTGCGTGCCCGGCTGCCCGATCCAGCCCGACAACTTCGCCGAGACGCTCACCTACCTGCTCTACCAGCTGGCCGGCTCCGCGCCGATGATCCCGCTCGACGACAAGCTGCGCCCCGCCTGGCTGTTCGGCGCCACCGTGCACGAGGGCTGCGACCGCGGCGGCTACTACGAACAGGGGCAGTTCGCCACCGACTACGGCACCCCCGAGTGCCTGGTGCGGCTCGGCTGCTGGGGCCCGGTCGTCAAGTGCAACGTCGCCAAACGCGGCTGGATCAACGGCGTCGGCGGCTGCCCGAACGTCGGCGGCATCTGCATCGCCTGCACGATGCCGGGCTTCCCGGACAAGTTCATGCCCTTCATGGACCCGCCGCCCGGCTCGCGGATCTCCTCCGGCGCCAGTTCGGTGTACGGACCGCTGATCCGCCGGCTGCGCGCGATCACGCAGCGCGCCGTCGACAAGGAACCGAAGTGGCGCCGCACCGGCCGCCACCTGGCCACGGGCTACCGCCCGCCCTGGTGACAGGGCAGGGCCGCACACCGCCCCGGTGTGCGGCCCTGTCGACCTCCGCCCCGCTCGTAGACCCCGTAGACCCGTAGACCCCGTAGACCCCGTAGACCCCGTAGACAAGGACACGCAGACACGATGGCAACACCGACGACCAGGGCGGCCGGCGACGGCAGTGGCCTGACCGAGATGTCCTGGGACCCGATCACCCGGATCGTGGGCAGCCTGGGCATCCACACGAAGATCGACTTCAAGCAGAAGAAGGTCGCGGAGTGCTACAGCACCTCCTCGGTCTTCCGCGGCTACAGCGTCTTCATGCGCGGCAAGGACCCGCGTGACGCGCACTTCATCACCAGCCGGATCTGCGGGATCTGCGGCGACAACCACGCCACCTGTTCGGTCTACACCCAGAACATGGCGTACGGGGTGAAGCCCCCGCACCTCGGCGAGTGGATCATCAACCTCGGCGAGGCTGCCGAGTACATGTTCGACCACAACATCTTCCAGGAGAACCTGGTCGGGGTCGACTACTGCGAGAAGATGGTCCGTGAGACCAACCCCGGCGTCCTGGAGCTGGCCGAGCGCACCGAGGCCCCGCACGCCGGCGACCACGGGTACAAGACGATCGCCGACATCATGCGCTCGCTCAACCCGATCGAGGGCGAGTTCTACCGCGAGGCGCTCCAGGTCAGCCGGTACACCCGGGAGATGTTCTGCCTGATGGAGGGCCGCCACGTGCACCCCTCCACGCTCTACCCGGGCGGCGTCGGCACGGTCGCGACGGTGCAGCTGTTCACCGACTACCTGACCCGGCTGATGCGCTACGTCGAGTTCATGAAGAAGGTCGTGCCGCTGCACGACGACCTCTTCGACTTCTTCTACCAGGCGCTGCCCGGTTACGAGGAGGTCGGCCGGCGCCGGATCCTGCTCGGCTGCTGGGGCAGCCTCAACGACCCGGACCACTGCGACTTCACCTACCGCAACATGACGGACTGGGGTCGCAAGATGTTCGTCACCCCCGGTGTCGTCGTGGACGGCAAGCTCGTCACCAACGACCTGACGCAGATCAACCTCGGCATCCGGATCCTGCTCGGCAGCTCCTACTACGAGGACTGGCAGGGCAAGGAACTCTTCGTCACCCACGACCCGCTGGGCAACCCCGTCGACCCCCGGCACCCGTGGAACCAGCACACCATCCCGCAGCCGCAGAAGCGCAACTTCGACGACAAGTACAGCTGGGTGATGTCCCCGCGCTGGTTCGACGGCAAGGAGCACCTCGCCCTCGACACCGGCGGCGGCCCGATCGCCCGCCTGTGGTCCACCGCCCTGTCCGGGCTGGTCGACATCGGCTACATCAAAGCGACCGGCCACAGCGTCCGGATCAACCTGCCCCGCTCGATGACCAAGCCCGAGGTCACCTTCGAGTGGAAGATCCCGCAGTGGAGCAACGCCATCGAGCGCAACCGCGCCCGCACCTACTTCCAGGCGTACGCGGCCGCCGCCGCCCTGCACTTCGCCGAGAAGGCGCTCGACGAGGTCCGCGCCGGGCGCAGCCAGACCTGGGAGCGCTTCGAGGTGCCGGACGAGTCGATCGGCTGCGGTTTCACCGAGGCCGTGCGGGGCGTGCTCTCGCACCACATGGTGATCCGCGACGGCAAGATCGCCAACTACCACC
This sequence comes from Kitasatospora sp. NPDC023118, assembly GCF_055560875.1. Classification (NCBI taxonomy): domain Bacteria; kingdom Bacillati; phylum Actinomycetota; class Actinomycetes; order Kitasatosporales; family Streptomycetaceae; genus Kitasatospora; species Kitasatospora sp. NPDC023118. Next base: position 37,910 of record NZ_JBVHHW010000018.1, on the reverse strand, counting down.
CGTACCCGCCTACCCCGTGGAACGCGAGCGTCCGCGACAGTTACGGCACGCCCGGCCCGTACGAGGACGCGGTGCAGAATACGCCGATCTTCGAGGAGAACTCCCCGGAGAACTTCAAGGGCATCGACATCATGCGCACGGTGCGCAGCTTCGACCCCTGCCTGCCCTGCGGGGTGCACATGTACGTCGGCAACGGGCGCACCCTGCAGACCATGCACGTGCCCACCGGCCTGAGCGGGCTCACCGCATGACGGCCGAGCAGACCGGGCTGCGGATCCAGGAGGCGCTGGACGCCCTGGCCGGCAGCGGCGCCGAGCGGGCGGGCGAGCAACTGGTCCGCGACCTCATGGAGTTCTACGGCGAGGGCCTGGCCCGGCTCGTCCCGGCCCTTCCCCCGCCCGCCCTGGAACGGATGCTGGACGACTCCGCCGTGGCCGCCCTGCTGCTCCTGCACGACCTGCACCCCGAGGACGTCACCGCCCGGATCGACCGGGCGCTCGCCGCCCTGCCCGAGCGGATCGAGGTGCTCGGCTTCGAACCGGCCACCGGCACCCTGCGGCTGCGCCGGACCGCCTCCGGCTGCGGCTGCGGGGAGCAGGACGTCGAGGCCGCCCTCGCCTGCCACGCGCCCGAGGTGACGGCCCTGGAGCTGGAACGCGCCCCGCAACTGCTCCAGATCGGCACCCGCCCGCCGCTGCCCGCGGAGGCGCGGTGAACACCCGAAGGGTCTCCCGCGACGGGACCGCCCTGCTGCGCCGACTGCGCGAGCCGGCGCCGCCGCGGCCCGAGCAGTGCGCCTTCTGCGGCCGGGACCTGGCCGCCGACCACCGCCACCTGGTGGACGTCGAGGACCGTGCCCTGGCCTGCACCTGCACCGCCTGCGGCCTGCTGTTTCAGCAGCCCGGCGCGGCCGGCGGCCGCTACCGCAGCGTGCCGGACCGCTGCCTGGTCGACCCGGACGGCGCGGTGGACGAACGGGCCTGGTCGGTGCTGGGGATCCCGGTCGGCACCGCGTTCCTGTTCCGCGACGCCGTCCTGGACCGGCTGCTCGCCTTCTATCCCGGCCCGGCCGGCGCCACCGAGAGCGAGGTGGACGAGGAGGCCTGGGAACGCGCCCTCGGCGGCAGCCGGCTGGCCGCAGCCCTGGAACCGGACGTGGAGGCGCTGTTGCTGCGCCGCACCGACCGGCAGGTCGAGTGCTTTCTGGTGCCGATCGACCTCTGCTACGAACTGGTCGGCCGGCTGCGGCGGTGCTGGCACGGCTTCGACGGCGGGGCCGAGGTGCGGGCCGAACTCGATGCCTTCTTCGAGCGGTTGGCCGCCCGGGCCCGCCCGCTGCCCGCGGCGGTGACGGCGTGACGGCGCTCGGCTTCAGCTGCACCGGCGTGCGGTCCGACCCGTACGCGGCCGCGCCGACCCTGGTGTTCCGGCTGCGGATCACGGCGCCGGCCGACGTCCGGGTGCACGCCCTCGCCCTCCAGTGCCAGCTGAGGATCGAACCGGGCCGGCGGTCGTACGCCACCGGGGAGGGCGGGCGGCTGAGCGACCTGTTCGGCGAGCGGGAGCGCTGGTCGAGCACGCTCAACCCGATCCAGTTCGCCACCGTGCCGCTGCTGGTGCCCGGCTTCACCGGCGAGACCGAGGCCGACCTCGCGGTGCCGTGCGGCTACGACCTGGAGGTGGCCTCCGCCCGCTACTTCCGGGCCCTGGACGGCGGCGAGGTGCCGCTGCTGCTGCTCTTCTCCGGCACCGCCTTCGCCGGCCCCGGCGGCTTCCAGGTCACTCCCGTGCCCTGGGACCGGGAGGCCCGGGTGCGGATGCCGGTGCGGGTCTGGCGGGAGGCGATCGACCAGCACTTCCCCGGCTGCGGCTGGCTGCGCCTGCCGGAGGACGTCATGGACGACCTGCTGGCCTACCGCTCCCGGCGGGCCCTGCCGTCCTGGGAGGCGACGGTGCGGGAACTGCTGGCCGCGGTCGGGGAGGGGGCCCGGTGAGCGGCTTCCCCGAGGGGATCGAGCGCGGCTTCGCGGCCGCCCGGCAGATCGCCGACGCGGTGCTGCTGGAAGGCTATGTGCTGTACCCGTACCGCGCGTCGGCGGCCAAGAACCGGCTGCGCTGGCAGTTCGGCGTCCTGGTACCGCCGGAGTACACCAGGCAGGGCGGCGAGCACTCCCACCAGCGCACCGAATGCGTGATGGAGGCGCGCCGCGACGACCGGCTGGCGGTCGAGCTGCGCTTCCTGCGGATCCAGCGCCGCACCGTCGAACGGGTCTCCGCCACCGGCGGGTTCGAGCCCGTGGAGCGGCTGGAACTCGCCGACCGGGTACTCGTCGAATGGGACGAGGGCGTCGAGGAACGGATCGAACTCCTCTTGCCCGTCGACGAGTTGAGCGGCGAAGGAGTGCAGCAGGGGTTCCGGCTGCCGGGTGTCGGCGGCACGGAGCTGCTGCACGAGCACGGCACCGCCGCCGGACGGCTGCTGCGGCGGCGCGAACAGATCGACGGCCTGGTGCGGTTGAGGGCCGAGGAGCTGCCCGGCCCGTACCGGGCGCAGCGGCTGACGGCGGTGGTGGAGAACGCCTCGGACTGGACGCCGCACCTGCGGGCCCGGCGCGAGGAGGCGCTGCCGCGGTCCCTGGTCTCCGTCCACCTGCTGCTCGGGCTGGAGCACGGCCGGTTCCATTCGGTCACCGACCCGCCCGAGTGGGCCAGGCCGGCCGTCGAACACTGCCGCAACGAGCGCACCTGGCCGGTCCTGGCCGGACCGGACGGCGGGTCCCAGGTGATGCTGTCCTCGCCGATCATCCTGGAGGACCACCCGCGGATCGCCCCGGAGAGCCTCGGCACCCTGTACGACGCCACCGAGATCGACGAGATCCTGGCGCTGCGGACGGCGGCTCTGACCGAGGACGAGAAACGGGAGGCCAGGGGCACCGACGAGCGGGCCGGGGCGGTGATCGACCTCGCGGAGTCCATGCCGCCGGAGGTGCTGGAGCGCCTGCACGGGGCCATCCGCGGGCTGCGAGAGATCACCGGCGGCGCCGGCGACGCGGAGCAGCCCTGGTGGGACCCGGGCAACGACCCGCAGGTCGACCCCGAACGCGACCGGGTGCTGGTCGACGGCCACCCGGTCGGCGCCGGCAGCCGGGTGCTGCTGCGGCCCGGACGGCGGCGCACCGACGCCCAGGACCTCTTCCTGGACGGGCGCATCGGCGTCGTCGAGGCTGTGCTGCACGACGTCGACGGTTCGGTGCACCTGGCCGTCACCGTCGAGGACGACCCGGGCGCGGACCTGTGGCGGGCACAGGGACGCTTCCGCTACTTCCAGCCCGACGAGGTCACGCCGCTGGAGGAGTCGTGACGGGCGGGACCGTGCTGGTCGCCGGGGTGGGCAACATCTTCCTCGGAGACGACGGGTTCGGGGTCGAGACCGTCCGGCGGCTGTCCGCCCACCCGCTGCCCGAGGGCGTCGAGGTGGTCGACGTCGGCGTGCGCGGCGTGGACCTCGCGTACCGGCTGCTCGACGGCTACCGGACCGCCGTGCTGGTGGACGCCACCTTCCGCGGCGGGGCACCCGGCACCGTCTACCTCATCGAGGCGGCCGCCGAGCCGCTGGAGGTACCGGTGCTGGACGGGCACCGGATGGGGCCGGACGCCGTGCTCGCACTGCTCGCCACGCTCGCCGCCGGTACCGGCGACGAGCCGCCCGGGCAGGTGCTGGTGGTCGGCTGCGAGCCGGCGTCGCTGGAGGAAGGCATCGGGCTGAGCGAGCCCGTCGCCGCCGCCGTCGAGGCGGCGGTCCAAGTGGTCCTGCGGGTCGTGGACGAGGCCACGCAGCCGGAGAGGGAGACAACACCATGCTGAGGAAGCTGTTCTGCGCGGCCCTGTTGGCGGGGATCGGCACGCTGGTCTGGCAGAGCCTGCCGGATCTCAAGCGGTACGTGAAGATCTCGCGGATGTGAGGCCCGGATTGCTGCGAACGGTGCAGCCCCGGGCGCGGTGGCGGCGCGGCTTCGAGCCGCGGCCGCCACCGCCCCCTGTAATGGGGCCCGTTGCCGCCCGCCGTGGGAAGAGACCGATGCACGAGATGTCGATCGCCGCCGCCGTCGTCGAGCAGGTGGACGCGGCCGCGCGCGACCACGGGGCCCCCGGGGTGGCGCGGGTGCGGCTGCAGGTGGGCGAGTTGGCCGGGGTCGTGGCCGACTCCCTCGACTTCTGCTTCGAACTGGCCTGCGCCGGAACGCTGGTGGAGGGCGCGGTGCTGGACACCGAGACCGTCGAGGGGCGGGCCCGGTGCGCGCCCTGCGCCGTCGAGTGGGCCGTCGGCATGCCGCCCGACCTCGGCTGCCCGAGCTGCTCCGGAGGCGGCGGAGTCGAGCTGCTGTCCGGGCGCGAGCTCCAGATCCTCGCCGTCGAATGGGCCGGGCGCGCGGGCGCACCGGCGGAACAGAAAGGCTGACGCGATGTGCCAGACGGTCGACCTGCGCCAGGCGGTCCTCGCCCGCAACGACGACAGCGCCCGCGAACTGCGGACGGCGCTCACCGCCCGGGGGACGGTGGCGGTGAATCTGCTGTCCAGCCCCGGCAGCGGCAAAACCGCCCTGCTGGAGGCCGAGTTGGGGCTGGCCCGGCGGCGCGGGGTGGCGGTGGCCGCGCTGACCGCCGACCTCGCCACCGAGAACGACGCGCTGCGGCTGGCCCGTTCGGGCGCGCCGGTGAAGCAGGTGCTCACCGACGGGCTCTGCCACCTGGAGGCGCGGATGCTCGCCGGGCACCTGGACGGCTGGCTGCCGCAGGACTGCCGGCTGCTGTTCGTGGAGAACGTCGGCAACCTGGTCTGCCCGGCCTCCTACGACCTCGGCGAATCGCTGCGAGTGGTGCTGGCCTCGGTGACCGAGGGCGAGGACAAGCCGCTCAAGTACCCGACCGCGTTCGGGCTGGCCAACCTGGTGCTGGTGACCAAGGCGGACCTCGCCGCGGCCGCCGAGTTCGACGAGGCGGCGTTCCTGGCGAACGTCCAGCGCGTCAACCCCGGAGTGGAGGTGGTGCACACCTCGGCCCGGACCGGCGACGGCGTCGGGGCGCTGCTGGAACGGGCGCTGGCCGTGCTGGACGGCGCCGAGCCGCACCGGCCGGTGATGGCCGCCGCTTCCCGCGGGCACGGGCACTCGCACGGGGGTCACCACCACGCGGCGCAGGCGCCCCGGTGACGGCCGGCCACCTGGAACTCGACCGCGAGCGGCGGCGGGTCGCCGTCCGAGGTCTCGTGCAGGGGGTCGGCTTCCGGCCGTTCGTCTTCACGCTGGCCGTCGAACTCGGGCTGGCCGGCAGCGTCACCAACACCGGCGAGGGCGTGCTGGCCGAGGTCGAGGGCAGCCGGGAAGCCCTGGACGCCTTCTGCCTGCGGGTGGCCAGTGACGCGCCGCCGCTCGCCCAGGTGGCCTCGGTCGAGCACGCGCCGCTCGCCGCGACCGGCGACAGCGGCTTCACCATCACCCCGTCCCGCGCCGCCGGCCCCCGCGCCACCCTGATCCCGCCGGACGTCGCCGTCTGCGCCGACTGCCTGGCCGAACTCGCCGATCCGGCCGACCGGCGCCACCGGCACCCGTTCATCAGCTGCACCAACTGCGGCCCCCGGCACACCATCGTCACCGGCCTGCCGTACGACCGCGCCAACACCACCATGGCCGGCTTCCCGATGTGCGCGGACTGCGAGCGGGAGTACACCGACCCCGCCGACCGCCGGTTCCACGCCCAGCCCGTCGCCTGCCACGCCTGCGGGCCGCGGCTCGCGCTGACCGTCCCCGGAACCGCCGCGCGGGCGGGGGAGGAGGCGCTCACCGAGGCCCGCCGCCTGCTGGCCGACGGGGCGGTCGTCGCCGTCAAGGGCATCGGCGGCTACCACCTCGCCTGCGACGCGCGCCACGCCGAAGCCGTCGCCCTGCTGCGCCGGCGCAAGCGGCGTGGTGACAAGCCCTTCGCCCTGATGGCCCGTGACCTCGCCACCGTCGAGGGCCTGCTGCCGGTCGGCCCGGTCGAGCGGGAACTGCTCACCGGACCGGTACGGCCGATCGTCCTGCTGCGCCGCACCCTCCCGTCGACGCCCGAACTCGCGGCGGTCGCCCCGGGCAGCCCCGACCTCGGCGTGATGCTCCCGTACACGCCGCTGCACCACCTGCTCCTCGCCGCCCCCGGACCGGACCTCCTGGTGATGACCAGCGCCAACCTCTCCGGCGAACCGATCGTCACTGACGACCGGGAGGCGCTGAGCAGGCTCGGCCCGCTCGTCGACGGCTGGCTCACCCACGACCGGCCGATCCACGTGCCGTGCGAGGACTCCGTGGTGCGGGTGGTGGACGGCGAACAGCTGCCGCTGCGCCGCTCGCGCGGCTACGCCCCGCTGCCGCTCCCGCTGCCGGTGTCCGTCCGCCCGGTGCTGGCGGTCGGCGGCGACCTGAAGAACAGCTTCGCGCTGGCCCGCGACGGCTACGCCTGGCTGTCCGGGCACATCGGCGACATGGACGACCTGGCCACGCTGCGCGCCTTCGACCGCGCGGTCGAGCAGCTCGGCACGGTCAGCGGGGTGCGGCCCGAACTGCTCGCCGCCGACCGCCACCCCGGCTACCGCTCGGTCCGGCACGCCGAACGGACCGCCGCCGGCCGGCCGGTGCGCCGGGTTCAGCACCACCACGCCCACATCGCCGCGGTGATGGCCGAACACGGCCTGGACGGCGGTCGGCCGGTGCTCGGGGTGGCCTTCGACGGCACCGGCTACGGCGAGGACGGCGCGATCTGGGGCGGCGAGGTGCTGCTGGCCGACTACGACGGATTCCGCCGCCTCGCCCACCTCGGCTACGTGCCGCTGCCGGGCGGGGACGCCGCCGTCGAGCGCCCGTACCGGACGGCGCTCGCGCACCTGCGGGCGGCCGGGCTGCCCTGGACGCCCGGGCTGCCGCCGGTCGAGGCGTGCCCGCAAGAGGAACTACGGCTTCTGGACCGACAGTTGGAGCGCGGGTTGAACTGCGTGCCGACCTCCAGCATGGGCCGGCTCTTCGACGCGGTGTCCTCGCTCGCAGGGGTCTGCCACCGGGCCGGGTACGAGGCCCAGGCGGCGATCGAACTGGAGGCGGCGGCGGTCGGGTCCGGCCCGGCGGCGGGCTACGGATTCGGGCTGTCGGCGGCGGCGGACGGTTGGATCGCCGACCCCGGGCCGGTGCTGGCCGGGGTCGTGGCGGACGTGGCCGCCGGCGCTTCCGCCGGGCTGGTCGCCGCGCGCTTCCACGCCGGGGTGGCCGATGTCGTCCGGCGGATCTGCGTGGCCGCCCGGGAGGAGTGCGGCACCGCGACGGTGGCGCTCAGCGGCGGCGTCTTCGCCAACGCACTGCTCTCCTCGGCCTGCGCGAGCGGCCTCGGAGAGGCCGGCTTCACCGTGCTGCGGCACCGCCGGGTGCCGCCCAACGACGGAGGGCTGGCGCTCGGCCAGCTGATGGTGGCCGCCCGGTCGTCGGCCACCCGGGAGGAGTGAGAGCGGATGTGCCTGGCAGTGCCCGGCAGGGTGACGGAGATCGGGGAGCGGGACGGGACCCGGATGGCGGTCATGGACTTCGGCGGGGTGGTCAAGGACGTGTGCCTGGAGTACCTGCCCGACCTGGAGGTGGGGGAGTACGCGATCGTCCACGTGGGCTTCGCGCTCCAGCGACTGGACGAGGAGTCGGCCCGGCGGACCCTGGAGCTGTTCGAGGAACTCGGGCTCCTACAGGAGGAGTTCGGCGACCCGTGGGAGGCGGCGGGGGAGCGGGACGCGACACGAGCGGCTGAGGAGGCCGGACGGTGAAGTACCTGGAGGAGTTCCGCAACCCCGAGCTGGCGGAGGGCCTGCTCGCCGACATCAGGGCGACGGTCACCCGGCCGTGGGCGCTGATGGAGGTGTGCGGCGGCCAGACGCACAGCATCATCCGGCACGCCATCGACCAACTCCTGCCGGAAGAAGTCGAGTTGATCCACGGGCCGGGCTGCCCGGTGTGTGTCACCCCGCTGGAGGTGATCGACCGGGCACTCGCGATCGCCGCCCGGCCGGAGGTCGTCTTCTGCTCCTTCGGGGACATGCTGCGGGTGCCCGGCACCGACCGGGACCTCTTCCGCGTCCGCGGTGAGGGCGGCGACGTCCGGGTGGTGTACTCGCCGCTCGACGCCCTGCGGATCGCCCGCGAGAACCCGGACCGGGAGGTCGTGTTCTTCGGCATCGGCTTCGAGACCACCGCCCCGCCGAACGCCATGGCCGTCCACCTGGCCAGGAAGCAGGGCCTGCACAACTTCAGCATGCTGGTCTCGCACGTCCGGGTGCCGCCCGCAATCGAGGCGATCATGGACTCGCCGGACTGCCGGGTCCAGGGCTTCCTCGCCGCCGGGCACGTGTGCAGCGTGATGGGCACCGCCGAGTACCCGGCGCTCGCGGAGCGCCACCGGGTGCCGATCGTCGTCACCGGCTTCGAACCGCTGGACATCCTGGAGGGCATCCGGCGCACCGTACGGCAGTTGGAGCGCGGGGAGCACACCGTCGACAACGCCTACCCGCGGGCCGTCCGACCCGAGGGCAACCCGGCCGCCCGCGCCATGCTGGAGGACGTCTTCGAGGTGGCCGACTGCTCCTGGCGGGGCATCGGCGTCATCCCGCGCAGCGGCTGGCGGCTGGCGCCGCACTACCGGGACCACGACGCCGAGCACCGCTTCGACGTCGCGGGGATCGCCACCAGGGAACCGGCCCAGTGCCGGGCCGGCGAGGTGCTGCAGGGGCTGCTGAAGCCCCACCAGTGCGAGGCCTTCGGTACGGTCTGCACCCCGCGCACCCCGCTCGGCGCCACCATGGTCTCCAGCGAGGGGGCCTGCGCCGCGTACTACCTCTACCGGCGGCTGAGCACGCCGGCCGCGCCCCAGGAGGCGAGTCCCGTTGGCTGACACCGAGATGCTGGTGGAACAGTCGGCCGCGCCCGACTTCTCCGGCTGGAGCTGCCCGCTGCCGCTGCGCGACCACCCCCGGGTGGTGATGGGGCACGGGGGCGGCGGGGCGATGTCTGCCGAGCTGGTGCAGAACCTCTTCGCTCCCGCGTTCGGCGGGCGGGCGCTGGAGGGGCTCGGCGACTCGGCCGTCCTGGAGCTGGGTGGCGCCCGGCTCGCCTTCTCCACCGACTCCTACGTGGTGCGGCCGCTGTTCTTCCCCGGCGGCTGCATCGGCGACCTCGCCGTCAACGGCACGGTCAACGACCTCGCCATGAGCGGGGCCCGGGCGGCCTACCTGTCCTGCGGCTTCATCCTGGAGGAGGGGGTGGAGATGGCCGTGGTGGACCGGGTGGCCCGGGCGCTCGGCGCCGCCGCGCGTAGCGCCGGGGTCGAGGTGGCCACCGGCGACACCAAGGTGGTCGAGGCCGGGCACGGGGACGGCGTCTACCTGAACACCGCCGGCATCGGGCTCGTCCCGGCCGGGGTCGACATCCGGCCGCAGCGGGCCCGCCCCGGCGACGTGGTGATCCTCAGCGGGCCGATCGGGCTGCACGGTGTGGCGATCATGAGCGTTCGGGAGGGCCTGGAGTTCGGCGTCGAGGTGCGCAGCGACAGCGCGGCGCTCGGCGGGCTGGTCGAGGCGATGCTCGCGGTGACGCCTGATCTGCACGTGCTGCGCGACCCCACCCGCGGCGGGCTGGGCGCGTCGCTCAACGAGATCGCGGCGGCGGCCGGGGTGGGCGTGGGCTTGAGCGAACGCGCCGTCCCCGTCCCGGATCCGGTGGCCAACGCGTGCTCGGTGCTGGGCCTGGACCCGATGTACATCGCCAACGAGGGCAAGCTGGTCGCCTTCGTCCCGCGCGGCGAGGCCGACGCCGTGCTCGCCGCGATGCGCGCCCACCCGCTCGGCGCGGAGGCGGTGGTGATCGGCGAGTGCGTCGAGGAGCACCCCGGGATGGTCGTCGCCCGCACCGGGTTCGGCGGCACCCGGGTGGTCGACCTGCCGATGGGCGAGCAGCTGCCGCGAATCTGCTGACACCGGCTCGGGCGGGGCGTCGACGGCGGGTGTCGTCGGCGCCCCGCCCGGCTCGGCGCCCCGCCTGCTTCGACGTTGCTCAGCCGAGCAGGGCGTCGCCCAGCAGCAGGGCCACCACCAGGGCGGCCAGGAGGGAGTACCGCCAGTCGCCGTGATCCGGCGCAGCGCACCACCAACGCCGCCGCCCAGGTGTGCGGTGCCAACGGGCTGTCCGACAAGATGCCGCTGGCCCGGTTGGCCGGGCCATGAGGGGGGATCAGCGCAGGCCGGCGAAGAGGTCGTTCTCCGGTACGGCCGCGCCGGTGGTGTCCTGCACGCGGACGAAGGTCTCCACGCCCATCAGTTCGGTGAACCGCTCCTTGCCCATCCGCAGGAAGAAGATGTTCTCGCCCTGGCTGGCGTGTGCGGCCAGGGCGTCGAACTTCTGGCCGCCGAACTCGGTGGTGTCGACCCAGGTGGTGATCTCCTCGTCGGGGAGCCCGATCTCGGGCATCGCCTCCGCCTCGGCCGGGTCCGCCCCGGTCTCGGCCGGGTCTGGCTCCTCCCAGTCGGAGCCGAACTCGCGCATGAGCTCGCCGAAGCGCTGCATCGTCGAGCGCGGCGCCGTCGTCCAGTAGACCTTCGGGGTCATCCCGGTCAGCTCCAGGGCCGCCATCGTGATGCGGTTGGCCTGGATGTGGTCCGGGTGGCCGTAGAAGCCGTTCTCGTCGTAGGTCACGACCACGTCGGGCCGGTAGTGCCGGAGCAGTTCGGCGAGGCGGGCGGCGCCCTCCTCGACGGGCGTCCGCCAGAAGGAGCCGGGCGCGTCGTTGGCCGCCCAGCCCATCATCCCGGAGTCCGCGTAGTCCAACGTCTCCAGGTGGCTGACCTTGAGGACGTCGCAGCTCGCCTGGAGTTCCTCACGGCGCATCGCGGCGACGGCCGCCGCGTCGTGCCCGGGCTCGCCGGGCTTGACGCCTCCCGGTCCGTCACCGCAGGCGCCGTCGGTACAGGTGACGAGGACCGTACGGATCCCCTCCGCCGCGTACCGTGCCAGCACACCCCCGGTTCCGGTGGCCTCGTCGTCGGGGTGGGCGTGCACCGCCATCAGCGTCAAGGGCCGGTCAACCATGGAAACCATCCTCCGGTCTGAAAAGTGCTCGGCCCGAGTCTGCGGTATACGGGCGGCCGATCGCCAGCGAAATCGGGGCGATGTGGCGAGGCGCTACACCTCGAAGCTGACCAGGGTCGGCGTGTAGCTGTGCCCGGCCGTGACGGCGGCCGTCACCTGGGTCCAAGTGGTCATGTCGATACAGGTCTTGGGCAGCACGGTGGTGGTGCCGGTGGTGTTGTCGGTCAGGGTCGCGGTGGCCCAGTCGTAGGCGACGGTGTCGGACGTGGTCATCCGGCACGGGATCGCGTTCGGACGCTCAGAATGGCGCACTTTCGCCGCTTCGCTTCCGGCTGACGCTGACGCGGGCCTGACCAGCACAAACACTGATGGCCGACGAGGATCTCTGCCCTCGTCGGCCATCAGTGTTGATGGAGGTCAGTCTCGCGCTTTCACGATCGGGGCTGTCCGAGGCGTGATCAAAAGAATGAGGAGTGCCTCTGACCTGGGACGATGGGACTTGTCTAGGGTCCTGGTCGTCGTCAAGAAAGCTGCACTCCTCAGGTGAAGAAGCGTAGCGGGTCGTACCCGCGTGTCCGCGTCGAGGGCGGTGGTCGCGGGGTGGTCTCGCAGTCCGGCGCCGTGCTGCTGGTCGAGACCGCCCGTAAGATGGGGCTGGACACGGCGATATCGGCGGCGCTGGCGCCGTGGCGCAAGGCGCGGGCGGTCCGTGAGCCAGGCAAGATCCTGCTGGATCTCGCGCTCGCCGTGGCCCTGGGCGGGGACTGTCTGGCCGATGTCGTGGTGCTGCGGGCGGAGCCCGCCGTGTTCGGACCGGTGGCCTCCGACCCGACCGTCTCCCGCTTGGTCGACACCCTCGCCGCGGCCGGGCCCCGTGCGAGTGAACGTCCTGTGGGCGATGATCCGCGACGGAGCGTGCTACCAGGCAACACTGCCAGTCACGACGGCGGCTTGACAACGGCATTGGGATGTTCTCTACGCTCAGTGATCACGAAGGACGGCCGTGCCCGCGCTCCCATCGTGCCTGCTCGAACCCCTCTGGGACCAGTTCGCTGCCTTCTTGCCTGCTCGGGCGGAGTTCGTCACGGACCACCCGCTGGGCTGTCACAGGCGTCGGATTGCCGATCGGACGGTCTTCGAGCATGTCGTGCTGGCGCTGGTCCATGGCTCCGGTTACGAGCGCGTCTCCACGCCCGGATGCTCCGACCGGGCGATCCGACGTCGCCTCAGGAGTGGGCTGAGCAGGGGATTTCCGAGAAGGTGCACGCCCTCGCCCTGGAGGCGTACGACCGCATGATCGGTCTCGGACTGGGTGAGATCTCGGTAGACGGCTGCATCACCAAGGCTCCCCTCGGCGGCGAGAAGGCGGGAAGATCGCCGGTCGACCGGGGCAAGCAGGGGCTGAAGCGCTCGGTCGCTTCGGATGCTTGCGGCGTTCCGCTCGGGATCGTCTCCGACGGAGCCAACCGGCACGACTCGCCCCTGCTCGGACCCACCCTGGAAGTGGCGAAGACGCAGGTTGGTCCGCTGCCGGAAACGGTCAACGTCAGCCTCGATCGCGGTTACGATAGCGCCAAGTCCCGTGCGCTGATAGCCGAGTTGGGATTCACCGCCGAGATCGCGCGCAAGGGTGTGCCTGCTCCGATTCAGGCCGGCAAGCGCTGGGTGATTGAGCGCACGCACTCGTGGATGAACGACTACGGCAAACTCCGGCGCTGCACAGAGAAGATCGGCAGCGCCGTGGACTTCTATCTCTACCTCGCCGCCGCCATCGTCACGCTCCGCATGCTGATCCGCCGAGCGACGAGTCGCTATCGCTGGGACGGTTGCCCCACCACCCTACGCCTCAAGTGATCCATTTGCCGGTCGGTCTAAGGCCTCTAGCATTTTCCTTAGGAGGCGTGATCGAAACCGAGCCGATCGGGGCGATCAGCGGCAACTTGTCCGACCATCGGTGTGCTTGCTCAATGTCGCCCTCGTAGGCGCGGTCCGACGCGACTAAGATCGGGAGAGCCGATTGGGAGAGCAGGTGCATCCCCATGCGTCCGACGTCTCGAATCGTCAGCACTGTCGCCGGCCTGGCCGTCGCCCTCGGTGGCCTCGTCATGTCCGCCCCGGCCGCCCACGCGGATCTGGGGGACTGCACCGCATACCTCCAGCAGCACGGTTACGAGGTCACGGACGTGGCCCGGACGGCGTGCTATTACGGTCTGGTGGGCAACCACGGCGGGTGTGTCAACGCACTGACGCCGCTCGGTATCCCCACCGCGGCCGCGACCGAGGCGTGCAACCGGGCCGCAGCCGCAGCGTAGGAGTCCGCCGCCACCTCGTCCCCGACCTGGGCAGAACGCGGGACTGCCCTCCCACGGCCTGGCCGGTAGGGCTTGGCCGGGTAAAAGCGGCTCTTCTGCTCCATCTGTGGGTCGCTTCGGAGAGCCTGACGCAGTGCACGCCGCTCCCTGTGCGGATCTCGAGGTGTCGAAGCCCGAGATCGAGCACGCAGGAGAAGCGGCGTGCGGTTCACCACGGTATTGAAGCGGTTGGTCGGATGCGAGCAGGCGGTGCCGGAAGACACCTGGTTCGACGAGGAAGCGCAGGTCATGGTGGTCGCGGTGCGTCCGAGGTCACGGGCGCGTCGCCGCTGCGGGATCTGCCGCAGCCGCAGCAACGCGAACGCGTTCGTCACACCCAGGTACGCCAGTCGTAGCAGCACGGGCGATCATCATGTCGCGGAGCTCGCCGGCTCCGCCAGAGCGCCTATCCGACTGACGAGGGCGGCACTTGTGCACCCTGCCTCCCACCAGGCCGGATGAGGTTCTCGGCAAGGGCAGGGATGGGCTGTACAGGACGGTCAAGGAAGCCAGAACCTATACGCGGCTCGCGGCGTTGCGGTTCTGAGGTCACAACGGCTGCGGGCCGCGCCGACTACCTGCTGTATCTGGACACCAAGCTCGTCGGCGTTATCGAGGCCAAACACGAGGGCGCCGATCTGGCAGTCGCCGAGCGCCAGGCGGTCCGCTACGCCGCAGGCCTGACGGCGAGCCAAGATCTGCAAGCCTGGACGCGCCGGTCGGTCGCCGCTTCCCGCCAGGAATTCGCCCGGGCCGGGCCGGACCGCTGACGTACGCTCGGCGCCCAACGATCTTCATGCCGACGATCCTCAGATCCGACCTTCCTCGGACCCGACCTCGGATCCGACGCGGCGTGGACACCCGAGCCCCGCAGTGCCCGGGTGTCCACCGGCCGGTCGGGGGAGCGACGACGGACCCTACGCCCCCGGGGCCTGGTAGGTGCGGAAGGTTGAGGCGGTCTCCGGCCAGTTGGCCTGCTGCCAGCTCCGCAGTTCCGGGTAGGTCGCGTGGGCGGGCACGACCACGAGGCGCTCGTCGAACCACCGGGTGAGGAACTCGCGCCGGTCGCGCACCTCTTCGCGGGTGCGCCCGCTCAGCATGACCTGCCCGACGCCCTGGGTGGTGTCCTCCACCGCGTCCCCCGTCCGGAAGCCGTACGGGAGGTCGAGCCGCACGTGCTCGACCCCGGGCAGGGCGCGGATCTCCGCCGGGGCGGGGTAGCCGACCAGGACGCCGGGCCGATTGGCGAGGAAGATGGTGCTGACGCTCTCCGGGCGGACGGAGGGCTCGATCCCGGGGTCGACCCCCTCCGCGCACCGGATGGCGGCCTCACCCAGGTCCACGCCGAACTTGAACTCCACCGACTCCGAGATCAGCCCGCCGCCGGTGCGGGCGCCGCACTCGCCGAACAGCAGCCGTCCGGTGTCCGGCTGGTGGAAGAGCTCCATGTGGAACACGCCGCGCCGCAGGCCGAGGGCCCGGAGTGCCGCCGTCACGACCGGCCGCGCGAGGGCGAAGGCGGCCGCGTCCTCGGTCGGGTCGAAGCGTTCCAGCTGAAGCACCCGGTTGGCGTCGACGGCGGTCAGGCACGGCTCCAGATAGGTGCCCACGCTGAGGAACCGGAGCTCCCCGTCGAACACCACGCCGTCGGCCATCCACTCCTCGCCCGGGGTGAACTCCTCCAGGACGAAGGTGCGTTGCGGAACGCCGCGGCGCCGGTACTCCGCGCAGGTCGCGATCAGGTCGGCCCGGCCCCGGACGACCGAGGTGTTCCGGGTGCCCGCTCCGGCGATGGGCTTGAGCACGGCTCGGTCGAAGTCGGGAACGGCGGACGGGTCCAGATGGTGGATGTCCTCGATGACCCATGAGCCGCCGACGTCCAGGCCGGCCGCCGCGACGAGCTGCTTCTGCAGCCACTTGTCCCGGAAGTTCGGGGCGATGTCGGCCTCCACGGCCGTGGGAAGGCCCAGGACCTGGGCCAGTGCCGCGCTGGTGACCAGCGCCTCCTCGTCCGAGGTCTGGAGGAACCGGAACCGGCGGTCGGCGACTCCGGTCCGGCGCAGACCGAGGAGGATGCTCTCGATGCTGGTCGGATCCTCGGCGAACACCCCCACCGCCCCGTCGGGGAGCTTCAGGTAGCCCCAGTCGTTCAGGTGCGGGCCGTGCACCACGTACGGGGTGATCCCGTTCCGGAGGCAGGCGCGGATCGCGTACGCGTCCGTACCGATGAGCAGGGCCGAGGGCTGGTCCTGGGGCAAGACTTCTCCTTCGTTCGTTGGGGGGCCGGGAGGCGGGGATTCGAGGACGGACCGAGGACGGGCCTGAGGGCGGACCCTAGAGGTCCGCGATCCGCCACACCCCGATCGACTTGTCGGCGAACCGGTGCTCGACCCGGGTGCCGTTCTCCTCGGTCAGGTAGACCTCGGTGCACTGTTCGTCGATCACCCGGAACGGCTTGGGCAGCAGGAACGGCGCCTGCCGGAGGTTGAGCGGACGCCAGCTGCCCGCCTCGGTGGCGGCCTCGTTCCCGGCCCGCCCGGTGAAGGTGGTCGTCGCGAGGTAGGTCGAGCCGCTGCGGCGGACGTTCTCCAGCACGCGGTGCACGTCGTCGTCGCCGAGGTGCACCAGGTAGTCGCGGGAGAACACCAGGTCGACCTCGGGCAGCGGGTCACGGGTGAGGTCGACGACCCGGAACTCGCGGTCGGCGCGGGCGAAGCGCGCCCGGTTGCGCTCGATCACCGCGGGGACGATGTCTGCACCGATGTAGCGGTCGACGCCCAGGTCGACCCGGGACATCCAGAAGAAGTCCCCGCACGGCGCGTCGAGCAGGCTCCGGACCCTGAGCTCGGCGAGCAGGGACGGCAGTTCGGCACGGAGCGCGGCGGTCTGGGTCAGGTTCGACCCCAGGCCGGAGCGGGACTCCCCGCCGTCCCCGGTCCCGTCGCGCCCGGTCCCGTCGTCCTCGGTCAGGGTCCAGGCCCCGCTGGCGTAGATTCGGGCGAAGGTCTCCCGGAGCGAGTCGCGCGGCGGCCCGGCGGGTTCCGGCATCGCCGTGGAACCCCGTCCGCTCTGCTGCTCGACGGTGTCGGTCATCGTTCCTCCTCGGTTGTTCGGATGGATCCCGGCACGGCTGCCGGGGCTGGTCCCGGACCGCCAGGGGCGGTCGCGGCCTCCGGCTCGTACGGCAGGGCGTGCACCCCCGGGACGGTGAGGACGGCGCACGCGGTAGCGGCGATCAGGCAGGCCGCGCCCAGGAAGACGGTGCCGGTGCCGACGCGGTCCGCGATCGGGGCGGCGACCACCAGGCCGAGCGGGAGGAAGACGAAGGAGCCGAAGGCGTCGTAGGACATCACCCGGGACATCGACTCCTCCGGCACGTGCTTCTGCAGCGCCGTGAGGAAGGTGACGTCGTTGAGGCTCATGCACAGGCCGGTGAACGCCATCGCTCCGGCGGTGACGGCGAGCGGCGCGGCGCAGGCGAGGCTGAGCAGGGCGGGCACGATCCCCAGGGTGCAGAGCACCGCCGTCCGCAACGGCCGCCTCGGCCGCAGGCGGATGGCCAGCAGGCTGCCCGCGACGAAGCCCACCGCCTGGGCGGTGAGCACCGCGGCCCAGGCGGACGCGCCGCCGAGCCGCTCCTCGGCCACGACCGGTCCCAGTACGACGAAGCCGCCGCCGATGCACACGTTCACCAGGGCGAGTTGCGCCACCGCGGTCCACAGCCAGGTCCGACCGGTGAACTCCAGCCACCCGTGCCTGAGTTGGGAGAGGATGCCCTCCTCGGCAGCAGTCTCCCCGGACTCCCCGCCGGACCTGCCGTCCGCCGCGCCGGTCAGCCGGACGCCGGCCAGCAGCGCCGCGGACATCAGGAAGGTCGCAGCATCCACCACCAGCGCCCAACCGGCGCCGAGCAGCGCGACGAGCACACCGGCGAGCGCCGCGCCGCCGATGCTGCCGGCGTTCATCGACAGCTGGACCAGCGCGTTGGCCGACTGGATCCGCTCGGCGGGCACCAGCTGGACCGTGACGCTCCGGGACGCCGGGGTGAACAGCGCGCCGGCGGCGCCGCCGACCAGCGACAGGCCGACCAGGCTCGCCACGGAGGCGGTCCCGGTCAGCACCAGCACCGCGATCGCGCCCTGGGATGCGCCCGCGACCAGGTCCGCCCAAACCATGACCCGGTGCCGCGGCAGGCGGTCGGCCAGCACGCCGCCGTAGAGCAGGAACGCGACCTGGGCGGCGAGTCGGGCGGCGGTGACGATCCCGAGGGTCGTGCCCGAGCCGCCCGGCATGCCGAGGACGGCGAAGGCCAGTCCGACCGGCGCGATCGCGTCCCCGAGCAGGGAGACGGAGCGGGCGGAGAACAGCAGCAGGAACGAGCGCTCCCGGAGGAGGGAGAGATCAGTGCGCAAAGAATGCCTTTCGCTCTTCCCCGACGGAATCGGGGACCCGACGGAAGCGGGAGCCGTCACGTCCGGTCCCGGCCCGGCTGGTCGTCGGGCTGCCGGGAGAGGCGGGCCCGGGTCGCCGCGAGCCGCTCCAGCGGTACCGGGGAGGCCGTCCAGGGGCGATGGAGGTGGTCGCCGGCGGTCCGCGGCACCAGGTGGACGTGCAGGTGGAACACGTCCTGCCAGCCCGCGTCCCGGTTCGCCTGGAACAGCGTCAGACCGTCCGGTGCGAGCACGTCGCGGATCCGCCCGGCCAGCCGGTGGACCGTGGCCATCACCGCGGCGGCGTCCGCCGCGGTGATCTCCCAGAGGTCGGCGGCGTGGCGCTTGGGGATCACCAGGGTGTGCCCGTCCATGACTGCGGTGATGTCGAGGAAGGCGAGGGTGTGCTCGTCCTCGTGGACGATGGCGGCGGGCTGGCGCCGCTGGACGATGGCGCAGAAGACGCAGTCCGCGGGCCGTGCCGTCATCGTCGGACCCGTCACGGTCGGACCCGTCACCGTCGGAGGCGTCATCGCCGGACCCCGCGGGACAGGTCGGCCAGCGCTCCGGCGGTGCGGGACAGCGGGTAGCGCCCGCTGTTGACCAGGCCGGCCGCGGCCAGCTCGTCCAGCCGTCCGGGGGAGTACGCGAGCGCCTTCAGCTGGTCCCGGACTGCCGCGAGGTCCCCGAAGTCGACCGGCAGCGCGGAGCTGCCGAGCACCTCGGTCAGGCCCGGCACGGGCTGGTAGGCGACCGGCAGGCCGCAGGCCTGCGCCTCGATGGTGACCAGGCCGAACGCCTCCAGCCTGAGCGAGGGCACGATCAGGAGGTCCTGCCGGCCGAACTCGCGCCACAGCTCCTCCCGGGACAGCCAGCCGAGGTAGCGCGCCCGCGACAGGTCGGACCGCGCGGCCAGCGCCGCGAACTCCGCCCGGGGAGCCGCCACCGAGAGCTCGACCCCGTCGAAGCCGGCCACCGCCTCGATCAGGCCGGAGGTGGCCTTCTCGGCCGTCAGCCGACCCGCGTACAGCACCCGCAGGGCGCCTGCTCCGTGCTCGGCGCGCGGGCGGGGCAGGGTGGGACGGTCCGCGAGCAGCCGGTCGGGGACGCCCCAGGGGATGTGCACGATCCGGTCCGCCGGGACCGGGGTGAGCCGGCGCAGCCGGTCCGCCATCGCCGTGGTGGGGACGACGACGGCGTCGGCCGACGCCGCGGTCTCCCGGAGGACGACGGCCTGGGTGGGGTGGTCCGCGGCGAACAGCAGGTCGGTGCCGTGCACCAGCGCGATGCTCGGGCGGTCCGGGAAGACCTGCTGCAGCGCGGCCGTCGCACCGAAGGCCAGGTGCTGGAGGTGGAGCACGTCGTGGTCGGCGGCGGCGAACCGCTCGCGGACGGCGGCGCCGAGCCGGTCCACGTAGGACCAGAAGTCGGGGCCCGACACGGCCTTGCCGGCCACCGGGAGCAGCACCGGTGAGTCCTGCCCGTCAGTCGTCCTCACGGGCGCTTTCGTGGGCGCTTTCGTCGGCGAGTTCGTCGGCGAGTTCGTCGGCGGGTTCCCCCGGGCGAGCATGAAGACGTCCGCGGGGATGAGCGGGTCCGGCCCGCCGTAGAGGTCGCGCAGCAGCTCCATGCTGCCGCCCGGGCTGTCCGGCGGGAGGTCGATCCCGGTGAGGATGTTCACGCGAGCTCCTCGTACAGGCGGGAGGTGTCGATGCCGCTGGTCCGGGTGTACTTCCGGCCCATGTGCTGGTAGCTGGCCGCGGAGCCGAGGGTCTTGAGGAAGATGATCTTCCCGAAGGTCATGCCCGGGTAGATCCGCACGGGGCGGACGACGCGGATCTCCAGCGTCCACCTGATGGCGTGGCCGACGTGGCCGAGCGGCGCCGAGACGTGCACCCAGACGCCCAGGGCACCCACGGTGCGGTCACCGTTGATCATCTGCGCGAAGCGCTCGGAATGGGTGCGCTCGTGCGTCACCCCGAGATAGAGCTTTCCCGGCACCAGTACCATTCCGGCTGCCGGGATGGTGTGTTCGACGAATTCCGAGGAATGCGCCGCGTCGAGTTCTGAGTCGCACATCCGAATGGTGTCGCCGAGCCGCCAGTCGTAGGCGTTCGGGGATATTCGGCGCGGATCGAACGGCTCGATGACGATATCGCCGCTGGCGACCGATCTGGCGATTTCCGCCCGGGTGAGTATCACGTCTGCCCCAACTTGTCCCGCCAGTAGCGCGATTCCTGGGGGCCGACCGCCCCCTGGTACTTTCCGGAATACGGTTCGATCTCGCCGAGCGTGTCGAAGAACATGATCTGCCCGATCTTCATGCCCGGGTACACGCGCAGCGGCCGGACCGACGACAGCATCAGCGTCCACTGGCCGTGGAAGCCGATGTCCCCGATCGGGGCGGTGATCTCCACGAACAGCCCGAGCCGGCCGACCGAGGAGCGCCCGAACAGCAGGGGCACGAAGACGTCGGAGCCGACCTCCTCCACGGTGTGCCCCAGGTACAGCTCGTCCGGCTGCAGCACGAAGCCGTCGGAGTCGATCTTGACGGCGTCCGTCGGGTTGGGCCGGTACGCGTCGATGACGCTGCCCGAGTAGGTGATCAGGGTCTCGCCGAGGCACACGTTGTAGCTGTTCGGGTTCACCTGGTCCCGATGGAAAGGGGATATGGAGATCCTGCCGTCGTGGGCGGATTCGATGATTTCTGGTCCCGTCAGGATCACTAGATGCTCCCACTCTTCCAGCAGGTTTGGGAAATCGGCGGACGGATGCCGACGGGATTCGTCCGGGTCGTTTTCCAGGATGCTTGCCAGTCTGTCCGGGCAGGCTTCATACTCGTTCCCCATGAAACACGTCATAGCCCTTGATGTGGGCGGAACCGGAATCAAGGCCGCGCTGGTCGGAATCGACGGCGAGTTGCTGCACCGCACCGGCCGGGAAACGCGTCGCGAACGCGGTCCGGCCGCCGTCGTGGCGTCCGTCCTCGACGTCGCCGCCGAACTGCGCACCGAGGGCGAGCGCCGCTTCGGCGAGTCCGCCCTGGCGGCCGGCCTCGCCGTGCCCGGCATCATCGACGCCGCCACGGGCACGGTGGTGTACGCGGCCAACCTCGGCTGGCGCGACCTCCCGCTCGGCCCGCTGCTGGCGGAGCGCCTGGACGGCCTTCCTGTCGCCTTCGGCCATGACGTCCGCACCGGAGGGCTCGCCGAGCAGCGGATCGGGGCTGGCCGGGGCGTCGACCGGTTCCTCTTCCTGGCCCTCGGCACCGGCATCGCCGGCGCGATCGGCCTCGGCGGGCACATCGCGCCCGGTGCGCACGGTGCCGCGGGCGAGATCGGCCACATCGCGGTCCGCCCCGGGGGCGTCCCCTGCGCCTGCGGTCAACGCGGCTGTCTGGAGCAGTACGCGTCGGCGTCCGCGGTCGGACGGGCCTGGGCCGCCGCCTCGGGCCGACCGGACGCGGACGCGGCCGACTGCGTCCGGTCGCTGGAGGCCGGTGACTCCCGGGCCCGGCAGGTCTGGGCGGACGCCGTGGCCGCGCTCGCCGACGGCCTGGTCGTCGGTGTCACGCTGCTGGACCCGGCCAGGGTGATCATCGGGGGCGGGCTGGCCGAAGCCGGGGACGCCCTGTTCGGTCCGCTGCGCGCCGCAGTCGAGGGCCGGCTCACCTTCCAGCGGATGCCGGACATCGTGCCGGCCGCGCTCGGCGAGGCGGCCGCGTGCCTGGGGGCCGGCCTGCTGGCCTGGGACCTGCTGGACCGCCCCACCGGTTGACGGCCGCCGCTCCCTCGCCGTCGGCCTGACCCGGGAGGGGCAGGCCGACGGCGTTCCCGGCGAGCCGTGCCGAGCGCCCATCAGGCCCCTGCCAACGCGGAGACCTCGGACCGTACGGACTCCTGCTCCCAGGCCTCCCGGTCGCGGAGGTAGCGCGGCCGCTCCGCGGTGATGGAGCGGGTCTCGGCGCCGCCCGGGGTGAGCCGCCAGCGGACCGACCCGGTCACCGGACGGGCGCAGTAGTCCATGAACGACTGGGCGGCGGACCGCAGTTCACCGAACCAGCGGCCCTCCAGCCCCTCCCGCAGCCACAGCTGCTCCAGGTGCATCTTCTCGCGGATGGTCTCGGCCGAGAGCACCGCCGTCTCGAGGTGCCGGTAGCTGCGCAGCAGGAGCCACGCGGCCGGCATCTCCCGGATCTCCAGGACCTTCTCACCGCCGTCGAGGTGCTCCAGGCCGCTGTACCGGCCGAGGCCGAACGCGCCGACCCGTCGATTCAGTTCGCCGACCAGCTGCACCAGGGGCAGCTCGACGCCGTCCACCGCCACCGGGGTCCCGCCCACGAAGCGCACCTCGATGCCGTCCTCGACGGCCTCGGGCCGGCGCGCGCTCCACCGGAACATCTGCTCCGGCACCGCGTGCTGCTCGGGGTCGTCCAGGATCCCGGACTCGAACTCGCGGCACCACAGGTTGGAGTCGCCGCTGACCACGCGCTCGCTCATCTGGGCGAGCCCGGCCTCCTTCAGCTCCTGGGTCTTGACCTCCCGACTCACCGGGTCGAGGTCGTACGGGCTGCCGTAGGCGCCGTCGAAGCCGAGCAGCTCCAGCGCTCCGTTGAGCCTGCGCATGGTGTTCTGAGAGCGGTTGGCGGTGTGCAGGACGGCCGATGCCTCCAGCCGCCGGGCCAGCTCGACGGCGAACCGCGCGATCAGCGGACGGCTCAGGGTGGAACTCACCGGGTGGGTGCCCAGGTAGACCGCCTGGCTGATGACGGCGGCCCGGACGAACTCGTCGGCGAAGGCCTGACGGCCGTCCACGATGTGCAGCCGGACGCCGAGTTCGTCGGCGATCTGCCGCTTCTGCTCGCTGGTCTCGTCCTCGCCGAGGTCGACACTGAGCGCGTGGACGTCCCGGAAGCCGGCGTTCTTCAGGCGGAGCAGGAGGAAGCTGCTGTCGAGCCCGCCGCTGAAGAGCGTGACGACGGGGGTGTCCGCGGGCAGGGTGTCGGTGGTGAGGTGGCGGAAGGAGCGGATCAGGCGGTGACGGCGTTGCATGCTGGTCCTTCAAGACGTGGTGCGGGGAAGTGGTTCGGTCCGGGCGACGGCCGTCGGGCGGTCCTCAGTCGTCCGAGAAGGTGCTGAAGGAGGAGACGGATTCCGGCCAGTTCTCCTGCTGCCAACGGCGCAGTTCGGGGTAGCCCGCGTGCGGGGGGACGACCAGTAGGCGCTCGTCGAACCACCGGGTCAGGAAGTCGCGGCGGCTGCGGAACTCCTCCCGGGTGCGGCCGCTCAGCACGACCTGGCCGACGGCCTCGGTGGTGCTCGCCAGCGCGTCCGACATCCGGAAGCCGTACGGGAGTTCCAGCCGCAGGTACTCGACGCCCGGCAGGGCCCGCACTTCGGCCGGGTTCGGGTAGCCGACCAGGACGCCGGGACGGTTGTTGAGGTAGGTGGAGCCGATGGTGTCGGGGCGCACCTCGGGCTCGATCCGCGGATCGGTCCCCATCGCGCAGCGGAGTGCGGCCACCGCGAGATCGACACCGAACTTGGCTTCCACCAGCTCGGGTTGGAGCAGGCCGCCGGTGCGGGCCGCGCACTCGCCGAACACCAGGCGCCCGGTGTCCGGCTGGTGGAAGAGCTCCATGTGGAAGGTGCCGCGCCGCAGGCCGAGTGCCCGCAGGGCCGGCTCGACGACCGAGCGGGCGAGCTCGTAGGCGCCCGCGTCGGCGGTCGGGTCGAGCACCTCGACCTGGAGCGCCCGGTTGCAGTCCACCGTGCTCAGGCAGGGTTCGCCGTAGGTGCTCACGCTCAGGAAGCGGAGCTCCCCGTCGAACACCACACCGTCGGCGATCCATTCGTCGCCCGGCACGAACTCCTCCAGCACGAAGGTGCGTTGGGGCGTTCCGGTGCGCCGGTGCTCGGCGCACCGGGCGATCAGGCCGGCCCGGCCCTCGACGACCGAAGTGTTCCTGGTGCCCGCTCCGGCGACCGGCTTGAGGACGGCCTTGCCGAACTCCTCGACGGCCGCCGGGTCCAGGTGGTGGACGTCCTCGATCAGCCGGGACGCGGTGACCTCGATGCCCGCCTCGGCGAGCGCCCGCTTCTGCAGCCACTTGTCCCGGAACCGTACGGCGGTGTCCGGATCCACGGCGACCGGGGCGCCCAGGACCTTCCCGAGGGCCGCCACCGTGACCAGGGCGTACTCGTCCCCGGTGTGGACGCAGCCGAATTCCCGGTCGGCCAGGCCAGCCCGGTGCAGGCCGAACAGGACGCTCTCCACACTGGAGGTGTCCTCGGCGAAGACGGTCTCGACCCCGTCCGGGATCTCGATGAATCCCCAGTCGTGCAGGCCGGGACCGTACACCACGACGGGCTTGATGCCGGTCCTGAGGCAGGCCCGGATCAAATAGGGATCCGCGCCGACGATCAGGGCCGAGGACTGGTTCTCAGACATGAGGCTTCCTTTGGAATCGGGCCTTCCAGCCCCGGGGGATCACGCATCGGTTGAGGAGCGCGGTGCTACGGCTGCCGTCGCGACGGGGAATTCACCAAGGGGGTCGCGGAATCCCTCGCGAATAACCGGGCGAGTGATTTCAGGAGCGCGCGGGAGCCGTTTCTCGTCGCAGGCCCGGCACGGTGCAGCGGACAAGCGAACCCCCCGGTCGGCTTCGGAACTGTGGCGTCGCAGCTCTTGATCCATAGTCCATGACAAGCCACAGATGTGCAATGGCACATTGCATGTCGCGCCGATGGTGGGGCAATATGGGGGAGTTCGGCCTGTTTTGACACGCGGAGCCGGCCGGTGAGCCCGAGGCCCGGTGGGCTCGACGGGCCCCCGCCGACGCGCGGTTGACGGTCCGTCGGATCACCTCCCCGCGGCCGGGCGGGAAGCCCGACGATCGGGGTGATTGGTGTGGAACGGGCATAGCGCATGATTGCCGGTATTCCCCGGGAGAGGGTGGCGGGAGATCGTCGGATTGCTTAGGCTCCTGGGGGTTCCGGCATCGGAGACAAGTTCCGCCGGTAACGAACGCCGATGGAATTCCCGGTTTTTCCAGGGACGGTGCCGCTCGGGCCCGGGCCCGAACAGGACATCGGAGTCCGACGATCCCGCTCCGGGCGCCCCGAACTTGGCGAGAGCGGTCCTGAGCGATCCTGCCCGTCGGTTTCCGGGATTCACCGACACCCGTGCAGCGCCGCCATCGGACTCATCAGCAACGAATTCCGCGGTGCCGCGTCCACCGACCCGGTCACCGCACGAGAGGACGGAGTCAGCCAGTGATGCAGCGGAACGACGGACCGACCGGGGCGGGGTCGACCACCGTGCACGCCCGGTTCGAAGCGCACGCGGAGCGCGCTCCCGACCGGACGGCCGTGGTCGCGGACGACGGGACCCTGAGCTACGGCGAGTTGAACGCCCGGGCGAACCGACTGGCCTGGCGGCTGCGCGAGCTGGGCGTCGGCCCCGACACGCTGGTCGGGATCTGTGTCGAACGGTCCGCCGCGATGATCGTCGGGCTGCTCGGCATCCTGAAGGCGGGCGGCGCGTACGTCCCGATCGACCCCGGATACCCCGCGGAGCGGCTCGACTTCATGCTGCGGGACAGCGCCGTCCCGGTGCTGGTGACCCAGCGCCGACTGGTGGGCCGGCTCCCCGCGCACGAGGCGGCCGTCGCCCTGCTCGACGAGGACTCGGCCGGTCCCGCGGACAACCCGCCCGTCGTCGGCCGACCCGATCTCGCCAACGTCATCTACACCTCCGGATCCACCGGAACGCCCAAGGGCGTGCTGGTACCGCACCGGAGCGTCGTGCACCTGGTCACCGATCAGAGCTACGTCACCATCGGCCCGCAGGACCGGGTCGCCGCGCTGGCCACGCTCTCCTTCGACGCCTCGACCTTCGAGATCTGGGCGCCGCTGCTGAACGGCGCGACCTGTGTCGTCCACAGCTTCGGTGGCACCGACCTGGACGCCTTCTGCCGACGGGTCCGGGAGGACGCGGTCTCCGTCCTGCACCTGACCAGCCCCGTCTTCCGGCTCCTGGAGCCGGGCCACTTCGCCGATCTCTCCGGCGTGCACACGCTGCTGTTCGGCGGGGACTCCGTCCGCGCGGACGTGGCGGACCGCGTGCAGCGTTCCTTCGGGGGGCGGCTGGTCCACCTCTACGGGCCGACCGAGACCACGGGCTTCGCCACCCACCAGGACGTGCGGGCGATGGCGCCGGACGCGACGACGGTCCCGATCGGCGGACCGATCGACCGGGTCAGGGTCCGGGTGCTCGGTCCGGACGGCGAGGACGTCCCGGACGGCGGGACCGGCGAGCTGTACATCGGCGGAGCCGGGATGACCCGCGGCTACCTCAACCGGGCCGAGCTCACCGCCCAGCGCTTCGTCCCGGATCCGCACGGCGAGGCCGGCCAGCTGCTGTACCGGACCGGCGACCTCGTCCGGCGGGGCCCGGACGGGACGCTGCGGTTCCTGGGCCGCGCCGACCGGCAGATCAAGGTGCGCGGCTACCGGATCGAACCGGGCGAGATCGAGGCCGTGCTCACCCGGCACCCCCGGGTGAACGACGCGGTCGTGGTGGCGCGTGACGACGGCACGGGGGACAAGCGCCTGGACGCCTATGTCGTCTGCTCGTCCGCATCGACCAAGGAATCGGGAGCATCGACCGGAGCCGGTGCGGAGGGCGGGCCGGTAGACGCGGTGGACGTTCCCGGGCTCACGACCGAGCTCCGCCGACAGATCGCGACGGTGCTTCCGCCGCACCAGCACCCGGCCTCGATCACCGTGATCCCGGCGATCCCGCTCACCGCGAACCTCAAGCTGGACCCGGCGGCACTGCCGGCCCCCGCCGAGGAGCGCGGCGCCGCCCACAACCCCGCGACGACCCCCCGCGACGAGCTGGAGGCGGAACTGGCCGAGCTGTGGCGCGAGATGCTGGGGCTCGCGGAGGTCGGGATCGACGACGACTTCTTCACGCTCGGCGGAGACTCCATCTCGGCGGTGCAGGTGGCCACGGCGGCGACCCGGGCCGCCGGGGTCCGGATCACCGTGCGCGACGTCCTCGGCGCGCCGACGATCCGGCAGCTCTCGCTGCTCGCGTCCCGCTCGGCCGGCCCGGCGGCCGGCGTTCCGGGCCCGGCGTCGGGGTCGGAGTCCGAAGCGGAGTCGGCCGGGAGCGCGGTATGAGCGCCGGCTCGGTCGCCGGCGCGCCCCTGACCAGGGCCCAGAAGTTCCAGTGGTTCCTGGAGAAGGGGTTGGCCGAGGGGCTCCGGCAGCTCCCGGCATCGACCGACGAGGCCGCCGCCCGGCAGTTGGTGCGCGCCCTGGAGGACCGCTTCGAGATCCTGCGCACCGCGCTCGCCGTCATCGACGGTGAACTGCGGCAGGTCGTCCACGGGTCGGGCTCCCCGGTGGAGCTGGTGGACATCGGGCCGGACGGCACAGTCCACCAGGGCATGGCTGACCTGGTACGGGAGTTCACCGCGCACGTCCACGGCAGGATCGGCCGGTTCCTGGTGCAGTTCCGGCTGCTCCGGGCGGAGGACCGGTACTGGCTGGCCGTAGTGGCCGACAACGTGGCCGTGGACGCCGGGTTCCACGGCGTGGTGGAGCAGGCGATCACCGAGCTGCTGGGGGAGCGGTCCGACGGTCCGGCCGCTGACGTCCTGCGGGGACGGCCGGGGATCCAGCCCGCCGAGCAGGCCCGGCGCGAGGCCGACCCGGCCGAGGACACCGAACGGGCCAGGGCGCTCGACTACCTGCGGAAGCACTTCTCCTCCGCGCCCGCCCGGATGCATCCGCACCGTCCGCCCGCCGACGGCGAGGAGGGCCGCTACTACCGGAGCACCCTCACCCTCCCGGGCGCCGACGGCCTCTTCGCCCGGGTCATGGCCCGGGCCGGCGTGCTGCCCTCGGCGGTCGTGCTCGCGGCTTTCACCCAACTGCTCTGCGGGCGCGGCGACACCGACGGGTGCACGGTCAACGTGTCCCTGGACAACCGGCACAACGCCGACCTCCGCCGGGTGCTGTGCGCCACCGCGCAGCGATCGCCGGTCGCCCTGCCCGGCCGGAGCCGGAGCCTGCTGGAGGCCGCCGACGAGGTCCAACGGACCCTGGCCGAGGGACACCCCGCCTACGGCCGGTACGACCCGTTCGACCTGATCCGCGAGCGGATCGAGGCCCAGCACCGTCGGGGCCTCTGCCTGTCCACCGACCTCGCCTTCAACTTCATCCCGCCGCCCCAGGGTTGGGCCCGTCTGCTGGAAGGCGAGCACGGCGAGCACGGCGGCACCGACCGGACCGACCGGGCCGGCACCGACCGGGCCGGCTCCGCGATCAGCTGGGCGGCCACCGCCGAGACCTCCTACGAGTACGGGGCCAGCCTCTCCGTCCGCTGGGCCGACCCGCGGACCGTCCGGCTCTCCGTCCACGGCGACTCCCGGGTGCTGCCGCCCGAGCAGTGCGCGGCGCTGCTGCGCGGCATCGAGCTCGCCCTGACCCGGATCGCGGCGGGCCAGGACTGCGCGCCCGACGACATCGCCGCCGCGGTGGGACTGGTCCGGCCGGCCCGGGGCCCCCGCGAACAGCGGTCCGGCGGACGGTGGATCGACCTCGGGGCGATCGAGGACCGGCTGCGCTCGATGGCCGGGGTGGCGGAGGCCGCGGTGGCCCTGGTGCCCGGTGACGGCTCCGACACCACCGCCCGGCTGACCGCCCGGGTCACCCCGGCCGACGGCGCCACCCCCTCCCCGCTCGACCTGAGGGAGGAACTGCTCCGGGCCGTCCACACCGGCGAACTCCTGGCCGTCCCGGAGTGGTTCGAGATCGACGGCGGTGAGGCCTCGGATGGCCGGGCGACCACCCGGCGGCCCCCCGTCACCGCGGCGGAGGGCACGCTGCTCGGCATCCTGGCCGAGTCCGGCCTCGCCGTCGAACCGGACCTCGACCTCTGCTACGTCCGTGCGGGTGGCCGGCTGGAGCGCTACCCGCAGCTTGCGGAGCTGATCCGCCGGAACGGCTACCGTCCGCCCGGCTTCACCGAGGTCAGCGGCATGACCACCCTGCGCGGCTTGGCCCGGGAACTCCGCCCCGGCCGTCCCGAACCCCGGCCCACCGAACCGACCGAACCGACCGCACCAACCGACCCATCGGAGCACCCATGACGATCGCCATGCCGGAGCCGGTCCTGTCCCAGGAGGAGGCCGACCGCTTCTGGCAGGACGGCTACCTGCTCATCCCCGGCGTCCTGACCAGGGAGGAGGCCAGGCACCACGCCGGCCTGATCCTCGACCTGCTCCCGCGCGACCTGCGCGTCCCGGAGCACTGGCAGGCGTACGACGGCCGGTTCAAGCCCTACAACACCCCCGGGAACCAGACCTTCGACGGTCCGGAGTTCATCCCGCTCCTCCAGAACGAGCTGCTCTACCGGGCGGCGGCCCAGCTCCTGGGGCACCCGCGGCTGCTCGTCCGGGACGGCTCGGTCGCCATCACCATGCGCAACGACACCGCGCACGCCGACGAGCTGAGCCAGGACCTGCACATCGACCCGGCGGTGCCCGAGGACGTGGACGAGTTCCTGTTCACCCCCGAGGAGGTCGAGATCGGCGGCTGCTACTACTTCACGGACGTGGCCCCCGGCGGCGGTGGCATCCACGTCGTGCCCGGCGGCCACCGCATCGTCGAGGCGGAAGCCCGAGCCGTCCCCAAGGGGCGGCAGCTGCACGACAAGTGGCGGAACATCCCGCACCTCAAGAGCATCGAAATCACCGGCGCGGCAGGCGACTTCGTGCTGACCCACCACCTGATGCCGCACGCCGCCTCGCACAACCGCAGGCCCGAGGCACGGGTCGCCCAGTTCGTCCGCTACGCCCGGGACGACCAGCCCTGGGAATCCGGCGACCGCCCCGGCGACCGCCCGGCCGGCCACTCCTACAACGGCCTGCAGACCGCGGCGATGACGCCGCTCGGCCGCAGGCTGCTCGGTGTCGACCCCTGGTAGGCCCACTGGTTGGTCCCGCCCGGTAGTCCCGCCGACCATCCCCCCACCCGAAGGAGACCAGCAGCGTGACGGCACACCCGGACAACGCCCCGAACGACCTGTCCATCGACCATGTCGAGCTGTACGTCGAGGACCTCGCCGCCACCGCACGGCGCTTCGCCGAGGCGTACGGGTTCGCCGCGTACGCCCGTTCCGACCAGCCGGGCGACGCGAGCTCCGTCGCCGTCGGCCGGGAGCGAATACGCCTGCTGCTCACCCAGGCCCGGGCGGAGGACCACCCCGCGGCCGACTACACCCGACGGCACGGGGACGGCGTCGCCGACATCGCCCTGACCACCGCCGACGCGGCGGCGGCCTTCACCGAGGCCGTCCGGCGCGGGGCCCGGCCGCTGGCCGCGCCCGCCGAGGCGGACGGCGTGGTGACGGCCGCCGTGGCCGGCTTCGGCGACGTCCGGCACACCTTCGTCCAGCGCCGCGAGGGAACCGACCCGCGGCGGCTGCCCGGCTTCACCCCCGTACGCCGGGCCGAACCCGTGACGGACACCGGCCTGCTCGACGTTGACCACTTCGCGGTGTGCGTCGAGGCCGGCCGGCTCCGCTCCACCGTCGAGTTCTACGAGCAGGTCCTGGGCCTGCGGAACACCTTCACCGAGAGGATCGTCGTCGGCGCCCAGGCGATGGACTCGGAAGTGGTGCAGTCCCCGTCCGGCGGCCTCACGCTCACCCTCATCGAGCCCGACACCAGCCGGGAGCCCGGCCAGATCGACCACTTCATCAAGAACCACGGCGGCTCCGGCGTCCAGCACATCGCGTTCCGCACCGACGACGCCGTGCGGTCCGTCGGCACGATGGGCGAGCGGGGCGTCGAATTCCTGTCGACCCCGCCCGCCTACTACCGGATGCTCGCCGACCGCCTGCGCCCGGCCCGGCACACCGTCCAGCAGCTCGCCGCGCTCGGCATCCTCGTCGACGAGGACCACGAGGGCCAGCTCCTCCAGATCTTCACCCGGACGGTGCACCCGCGGCGGACGCTGTTCTTCGAGGTCATCGAGCGGATCGGGGCCACGACCTTCGGCAGCGGCAACATCAAGGCCCTGTACGAAGCGGTGGAAGCGGAGCGGCTCGGGTGACGGCCATCGACGACCGCCCGGCCGCAACCGCCGCGGTGGACCTGGACGGCATCCGGGCCGCCGCCAGCTCGGTGCTCGATCCCGCGGTCCGGGACTTCGTCGACGGCGGTAGCGGCACCGAGTCCACGCTCGCCGCGAACCGCGCCGCCTTCGCCGAACTCGCCCTCGTCCCGCGTATGTTGACCGGCGCCACGGCGGCGGACACCGCCGAGCGGCTGGTCGGGACCGCGGCGGCCCTCCCGGTCGCCGTCGCCCCCATGGCCTACCAGCGCCTGCTGCACGACGAGGGTGAACCCGCCGCCGCCCGCGCCGCCCGGGCCCGCGGCGTCCCCTACGTCATCAGCACGCTCAGCAGCCACCCCCTGGAAGCCGTCGCCGCCACCGGCGCCGACACCTGGTTCCAGCTCTACTGCCTGCGCGACCGGGCCAAGAACGACGAGTTGGTCGCCCGGGCCGAGGCCGCGGGCTGCCGGGCGCTGATGGTCACCGTGGACGTGCCGCTGATGGGCCGTCGGCTGCGGGACGTGCGCAACGGCTTCGCGCTGCCACCGCACGTCCGCGCCGCCAACCTCGACACTGGTCCCGGCAGCGAGGCCCACCGCGGGACCGCCGGCACCTCGGCGCTCGCCGTGCACACCAGCGCCTCCTTCGCGGCCGCCCTCTCCTGGCCGGACCTGGAACGGCTGCGCCGCCGGACCTCGCTGCCCCTGGTGGTCAAGGGCCTGCTCGACCCGCGCGACGCCCGCATCGCCGCCGACCTGGGCGCCGCCGCCGTCGTCGTCTCCAGCCACGGCGGCCGCCAACTGGACGGTGCACGGGCCAGCCTGAGCGCCCTGCCGGAGGTGGTGGCCGCGGTGTCCGGCGACTGCGAGGTGCTGCTGGACAGCGGGGTCCGCACCGGCACCGACGTCCTCAAGGCGCTCGCCCTCGGGGCCCGCGGCGTGCTGCTCGGCCGTCCCGTGCTGTGGGGCCTGGCGGCGGGCGGCGAGGCCGGGGTCGGCCGCGTGCTCGACCTGCTGCACACCGAACTGGCCGAGGCGATGACGCTGGCCGGCTGCGCCGACCTCGCGGCGGCGCGGCTCCTTCGCACCGAGAGGCTGGCAACCCGTGCCTGACACGCCGCTCGCAGACCTGACCACCGTCGACCTGCACGGCTCGCTGGAGGATCCGGCCCTCACCTCGATGAACTTCCTCAACGAGGTGACCTCGCGCTTCCCGAACGCGCTGTCCTTCGCCCCCGGCCGCCCGGTCGAGAGCTTCTTCGACCTCGAATCGGTGCACCACCGGCTGCGCACCTTCAGCCGCCACCTCGCCGAGGAGCGCGGACTGTCGGACGAGGAGGTCCGCCGGACCCTGTGCCAGTACGGCCGGACCAAGGGCATCGTCCACGAGCTGATCGCCCGGCACCTCGCGCGTGATCAGGGCCTGCGGGTCGACCCCGAGGCCGTCGTGGTCACCGTCGGCTGCCAGGAGGCGATGTTCCTGGTCCTGCGCGCGCTGCGGGCGACCGAGCGGGACGTCCTGCTCTCGGTCTCGCCCATGTACGTCGGCCTCACCGGCGCCGCGCGGCTGGTCGACCTGCCGGTCCTGCCGGTCGCCGCCGGGCCGACCGGGATCGACCTGGACGACCTGACGGCGACGATCCGCGCGGCCCGGGCCCAGGGCCTGCGCCCCCGGGCGTGCTACGTGATGCCCGACTTCGCCAACCCCTCGGGCCTCAGCATCGACCTCGGCCGACGGCGGGAACTGCTGGCGCTGGCCGAGCGCGAGTCCATCCTGCTGCTGGAGGACAACCCGTACGGCGTGTTCCACGGCGGCGACGGGACGCCTCCCACCCTCAAGGCGTTGGACATCGGACGCCGGGTGGTCCACCTCGGCTCCTTCGCCAAGACGGTGCTGCCGGGCGCCCGGGTCGGCTACGCCGTGGCGGACCAGCGCGTCGCGACCGCCGACGGCGGGTCAGGATTGTTCGCCGACCAGCTCTCCAAGATCAAGAGCATGGTGACGGTGAACACCTCGCCGATCGCCCAGGCGGTGGTCGGCGGCGCCCTGCTCGAACACGACTTCAGCCTGGAACGGGCCAACGCCCGGGAACGGGGGATCTACCGCGACAACATCGACCGGGTCCTGGCCGGACTCCGCAGCCGCTTCGGCGGGCACCCGGGCATCAGCTGGTCCGTGCCGACCGGCGGCTTCTTCGTCTGCGTGACCGTCCCGTTCACGGTCGACGACGCGCTGCTGGAGCGCTCGGCGCGTCGGCACGGCGTGCTGTGGACCCCGATGAGCCACTTCTACGGCGCCGCCGGCGGTACCGACTCCCTGCGGCTGTCCGTGAGTTCACTCAGCGGCCGGGCGATCGACGAGGGCCTGGACCGGCTCGCCGCGCTCTTCGCCGAGCAGGGCTGCTGACTCCCTCCGGGGGGCGGTGCGTCGCCGCACCGCCCCCGGACCGCGTCAGGCCGTGACCAGCAGCCGCGCCAGCACCGGCAGATGGTCCGAGGCTGCCGGATCCTTGGTGACCGGACCGATCCGCACCGGCCGAACCCCCGGGCCGGCGAAGACGTAGTCGATGCACTCCTCGGGCGCGTCGGCCGGGAAGGTCGCCACCCGTCCGCCGGCGAAAACCGACCAGGAATCGGTGAAAGCGGCCCGGACGGCGGCTATCTCCGGTGTTTCCGGGGCGGCATTGAAGTCACCGAGGAGAATTGCCGGGGCGGTGTCCCCGATCAGCTCGATGACTTCCACCACCTGTCGGGTGCGATCGGTCTCCGAGAACAGCTCGAGATGTGCGACGAAGACCTGGAGCGGAATTCCACGGAAGTCGATCTCGGCCTGGAGCAGGCCCCGCTGTTCCTCGCCGGGGGACCGGAAGAGGTGGGTGTTCCGCCAGCGGGTGATCGGATGGCGGGACAGCACCGCTGTGCCGTACTGCATCCGTGGCGCGCCCGGGGTCGGCGCGGCCAGGTCGAGGTTCACCCCGTACGCCAGGTGGTAGCCGAGGAGTCTCGCCAACTCCGTTGCCTGGTCGGCCCATTCGCTGCGCCCGTCGAAGTGCCGGTCCACCTCCTGGAGCCCGACCACGTCGGCGCCGCTGGCCCGGATCACCCGGGCGATCCGCTCGAGGTCGAGGACGCCGTCGACCCCCTCGCCGTGGTGGATGTTGAACGACATGACGTCGATGGCTGGTGCGGCGGCATCCAGTGAACGATTCACGTGAACTCCCTTTCCGTCGCGGACGGATTCGCTTTTTCGGCACGTTGGTCCGGGAGCCCATTGAATCCGACCGGCATCGGGATCGCTCCGAATTCTCCTCGTAGCGAAAAGGGCGGGGGATTCCGGGGCTCGGCGAACCGGGAATCCGCCGATGCGTCGAAGCGAAGGCGTACCCGTCACCGACGCATCGAGGCGGGGCTCCATGCCTGCGGCCGCCGCCGCTCCTCCGGGGGCGGGCCCGCCCCCGTGGACCCTCCCCGTCGCCCCGCCGCCCGCCCCGGCCGCCGGATCCGGGCTCCGGCGGGCTCGCCCGCGCCCCAGCCGATCGCATCCGAAAGGTTGACCAAGGTCGAAAGTGATATGTCACACCCTATTGATTGTGGTGGGTTGTCCATGACACCGTGCCAGGCGACGCCTCCGCAGCCAGCACGTGAGGCTCATCCCCCACCCCCCAGCTAGGAGTGACGATGCGTCACCGACTTCGGCTGCCCCGAGCACTGGCCGTGCTCGCCGCCGCGAGTACCGCCATCACCGGCTTCGCCGCCGCCCCGAGCTTCGCCGCCGCCCCGAGCTTCGCCGCCCCCACGGTGCAGGCCGGTCAGCAGGCGAGCCAGGCCCCGCGGACCGCGCACCCCGGCGGCATAGCCCCCACCGGCACCGCCTTCGGCCTCGACACCCACGCGGAGACCCAGGCCGGCCGGCTCGCCCCCGCGCAACTCCCGCCGCGCTCCCCGCAGTCCGCCGCCCCCCAGGCCCCGACGCCGAAACTCGCCGAGGTCCCGGGCCGGTTCGCGGCCAAGGGGGCCACCGTCGACGGCGCGCACGCGGCCGGTGCGGCCGAAACCTCCTGCACCCCGGCCGACTTTAGCGGCCGCAGCGGCGCCGACCTGGTGAGCTTCATCCAGGGCTCGACCGTCGACTGCCTCAGCTCGCTGTTCCGCATCACCGGCGGCGACGCCCACGCGGTGTTCCAGCAGAGCCAGATGCTCGCCGTCGCCAACGGTCTGAAGAGCGCCGCCGCCTCGTACACCGGCGACAACTCCACCGGCATCTACCAGCTGGTCTACTTCCTCCAGGCCGGCTACTACGTGCAGTACTACCACCCGGCCGACGTCGGCACGTACGACGCGACGCTCACCGGCGCGGTGCAGTCCGCCCTCGACACCCTGGTCGCCGGCCCGCACTTCCTGGACGTCAACGACGGCAACGGCCGGGTCGCCGGTCAGGCGATGATCCTCTCCGACAGCGCCAACCTCCAGGCCCACTACCTCAGCACCTACCAGCGGGTGCTGAACGCGTACAACAGCTCGTGGGACGCGTCCTCGTCCAT
Source organism: Kitasatospora sp. NPDC023118 (assembly GCF_055560875.1). NCBI lineage: Bacteria > Bacillati > Actinomycetota > Actinomycetes > Kitasatosporales > Streptomycetaceae > Kitasatospora > Kitasatospora sp. NPDC023118. The sequence goes on along the minus strand of NZ_JBVHHW010000018.1, from coordinate 2,312 downwards.
GGTGAACTTCGCGAACAGCGTGTACACCCCGATCTTCCGCGGCCACCAGAACGCCGACTACGTCGCGGCCGTCACCGCCGACCCGAGCATCATCAACACCCTCGACAGCTTCGCGCTGAACCACAAGGGCATGCTCGGCGGCAACAACTCCTTCCTGGACTCCAACGCCGGCCTGGAGACGGCCCGGTTTATCGAGCACCCGGCGCTTGCCGACACCGTCCGGCCGCTGATCAAGGGCCTGATGGACGTCTCCTCCATCACCGGCCCCACCGCGCCGCTCTGGGTCGGGGTGGCCGCCATGGCCGCCGGGTACGACGAGGCGAACTGCTCGTACTACGGCGTCTGCAACCTGCCGGACCGGCTCAAGGCCGCCGCCCTGCCGGTCAGCCACACCTGCGACTCCGCCCACACCATCCTGGCCCAGAGCCTGACCGCCGCCGACCTCGCCGCCGTCTGCGCCAGCCTGCAGAACCAGGACCCGTTCTTCCACAACCTGGTCAAGGACAACGGCCCGATCGCCGGCCAGTACGAGAACTCGCTGCAGTTGGTGACGTTCGCCTCGCCGCAGGACTACCAGACCTACGCGGGCGCCATCTACGGCGTCAGCACCAACAACGGCGGCATCACCCTGATCGGGGACCCGGCCACCCCCGGCAACCAGCCGATGTCGCTGACCTACCAGAACGGCAACGACGGCTTCACCGCGGGCATCTGGAACCTCAACCACGAGTACACCCACGCCCTGGACGGCCGCCTCGACATGAAGGGCGACTTCAGCCAGCAGATCTCCGTCCCGGACGTCTGGTGGATCGAGGGCGTCGCCGAGTACGTCTCCTACAGCTACCGCAACGTCACCGACACCGGCGCGGTCGCCGAGGCACCCAAGCACACCTACGCGCTCAGCACGCTGTTCCAGAACACCTACGACAACAGCGACACCACCCGCACCTACCCGTGGGGCTACCTGGCCGTCCGCTTCATGGTCGAGAAGCACCCGGACGTCATCCGGAACATGCTGGCCCACTTCCGCACCGGTGACTACACCGGCGGCTACGCGACCTACAACTCGATCGGCACCGCGTACGACGCCGAGTTCAACACCTGGCTGGACGCCTGCGCCGCCGGCGCCTGCGTGGTGGGCGGCTCCCCGACCGCCGCCTTCACCGCCCTCCCGTCCGGCCTGAACGTGCAGTTCACCGACCAGTCGACCGAGTCCGGCGGGAGCATCGCCTCCTGGGCCTGGAACTTCGGTGACGGCGCCACCTCCACCAGCCAGAGCCCCGCGCACACCTACGCCGCGGCCGGCAGCTACACCGTCAGCCTCACGGTGACCGACGGCAACGGCAAGACCAACACCGCCACCCAGTCCGTCACGGTCGGCGGCCTCACCGGCTGCACCGCCGCCGACGCCCGGGTGCTGGACAAGAACTGCTCCCGCAGCAACCAGTCCGCGACCGCCGGCAACCTGGACTACTACTACATCTACCTGCCGGCCGGCACCACCACCCTGAAGGTCGACAGCTCCGGCGGCACGGGCACCGCGTACCTGCTCTACAACCCCGACACCTGGGCCACGCCGAGCGCCTACACCACCGGCTCCACCAACAACGGCACCACCCAGAGCCTGACCGTCACCAACACCACGGCCGGCTACCGCTACATCAGCCTCTACGCCCAGACCGACTTCAGCGGCGTGACCATCTCCACCCAGTACTAGGGCCTGTGTGATGTTGTGATCAACATTGCGGCTTCGTGTCCACCTGAAGGCGGAATCCGGTAGGACGCTGTGCATGACGCGTAGGCAACTCGCCGACAGGCAGTGGAAGTTCATCGGGCCGTACCTGCCGATCGGCAGGTACGGCCCGTACCCCGAGAGGCTCACGGCAGCCATGCAGCGTGCCGCATCCAACTCCTGGAAGAAGCTGGCATTCGCGCTGCAGGGCAACGAAAGCAACATCAATGCGGGGCCGGGTCGGTGGTGCTCACCGCTCCGGTCTCGATGTGGCCGGCCAGGCGGCGCAGGAAGCCGTCGGAGGTGTTGGCGGTGACGGTCAGGTCGTACCAGCCGCTCCTGGTGGGGAAGGAGGCGCTGACCGGGGCGGAGGGGCGGCTCGGGGGCGCGGTTCGGGGCGCAGTTGTTCGGGGCGTGGCTCGGGGCGCAGTTGTTCGGTGTGCAGAGAACGCAGAAGCGGGGGCGGGGGGGGGGGGGCCCCCCCCCCCCCCCCGCATCCGGCGGCGGGGGACAACGCGGGCCCCGCCCCCCCCCCCCCCCCGCAATAGGGGCCCCGCTCGAAAACAAATGTCTGCGCGGG
>NZ_JBVHHW010000017.1:0-188692 GCF_055560875.1 Kitasatospora sp. NPDC023118 | reverse complement strand
ACGTTGTCGAGGGCGACGACGCGGGTCTCCCCCTGCCCGTAGACCTTGTTCAGGCCGCTGGCGCGGGCGGCCGCCCGACCGGTGAGGACGGCGGTTGCGGTCGACGTGGTCACGGGGGTGCTCCTTGCTGGCTGGCTGACGTGTACCTCCATGCTCCGCGACGTGATCATGGTCTGGCGTCGCTCCGTCGAAGGGTTGGCCCTACCGCCGCCGGGCGTACGGGCGGGGCCGGGGCCTCCTCCTGCGGTATGAGGGCAACCCTGAGAGAGGCCCGATGGCCGGAATCGCCGTGCTTTGTGGCCGAAATCCCGAACAGTTCGTCAGATGGCAAGGAAACATGACAACTTCCCGGGCTGGGAACATGCGAAAGGGCGAGCCGGGCGACTAGGCTCAGGGATGCTTTCGCGGGACGCCCGGATGGTGGAACGCAGACACGGGCAGCTTAAAACTGCTTGGCCGCGAGGCCGTGCCGGTTCGAGTCCGGCTCCGGGCACCACTCGACCCGCGGGGACGCCGACGGCGCCCCCGCCGGGAGTCGTTCACCGTATCCTCCTCGCGGCGTATCCCCAATTCTTTGCCAAGCCATTACCCTGGTGCACGGGCGGTGCAGTGCCGCCACGGAGGGAATGAGCAATGAGAAGCAGCAACCCGGTCTTCTCGCGGGAGGGGTCCTTCACCCGCGAGCCCGGCTACGCGGGGTTCGGTACCACCGCGCAGGCCGGGGGCCAGTACGGCAACCCCTACGCGGGCACCCCCTACGCCCAGCCGCAGGGGCAGGGCCCGCTGACGGACGAGCAGCTGTACCAGATGTACAACGGGCCGTCGGCCGGCCCGGCGGCCACCGGGCGGATGACGCTCGACGACGTGGTCGCCCGCACCGCCATGACGCTGCTCACCCTGGTCGCCGCGGGCGCGGTGGCCTGGTTCGCGCTGCCGTTCGAGAACTTCGGCTTCGCGATCGGCGCGAGCCTGGTGGCCATGGTGGTCGGCCTGGTGGTCTCGTTCAAGCGCAGCGTCAGCCCGCCGCTGATCCTGCTGTACGGGGCCCTGGAGGGCTTCGCGCTCGGCGCCGTCACCCACGCCCTCAACACCATGCTGCCGGGCATCGCGATCCAGGCGGTGCTGGGCACGGCGGTGGTCTTCGCGGCGATGCTGTTCGCCTACAAGAGCGGCAGGATCCGGGTCACCCCGCGCTACACCCGGATCGGCATCGCGGTCGCCATGGGCTTCGTGCTGCTGACGCTGATCAACACGGTCGCGATGGCCTTCGGCGCCGACATGGGCCTGCGCTCCGGCCCGCTGGGCATCGTGGTCGGCCTGGTCGGCATCGGCCTCGGCGCGTTCTTCCTGTCGTTGGACTTCGCGGAGATCGAGACGGCCATCGCGCAGGGCGCCCCGCAGCGCGAGTCCTGGCGGGCCGCCTTCGGGCTGACCCTGTCGCTCGTCTGGATCTACATCGAGATGCTGCGGCTGATCGCGATTCTGCGCGGCGACGACTGACGCACCCTCTGCGCCGTACCACTGCCGCCGGGCCCCGGAGCGACCGCTCCGGGGCCCGGCGGCGTTTAGGCTCCTTCCCATGCATGACGTACAGCCCCTGGTCGAAACCGTCGACTCCCTGGCGGATCGTTTCCGCTCACTGCCGCAGAGCAAGCTGCTGGGCGCCGTGCCCGGACACGCCTCACGGGCGGCGGCCGTGCTGGGGCTGGCCCGGCGGCTGGCGGCGCTGGCGCTGGCGGCGGAGGGCGGGCCGCAGCGGGAGTTCCCGGACGCCGGGGCCTTCGCGGCGGGGGACCAGCTGGCCGTCGCCGGGCACGACCTGGCGGCCGCGCTCGCGGCGCTGCCCGGGGGCGCCGTGGTGGCGCTGCCGGAGGGGCCGGCCACCGTGGACGAGGTGCTGGCCGGGGCGGTGGCCGCGGTGCGGGAGACCGCCGAGCTCTGCGCCTGAGCCGGTACGGACGCGCAGTGCGGCCGAGGCGGCGTCAGATGCTGGCGACCACCCGGTCGGCGAGCACGTAGACGGCCTCCTCGTCGGTGGAGAAGGTCAGCGAGTACGAGCCGGAGAAGCGCGAGCCGCCGAGCAGCCGGACGTGCTCACCGGCGCGGACCGCGTCGATCAGCCGGTAGGCGGCCTCCCGGTCGCCCGGGGCCACGCACAGCGTGGTGCCGTCGGCGAAGGCGTACACGTCCAGGGTGCCCAGCGGGCCCGGGCGGACGTCGACCAGGGCGACGGCCTCCTCGGCGAGGGCGGCCAGCCGGGTGTCGGTCCAGTCGCGGGACGGCGCCTGACTCGGCACGAAGTCGGGGTGCGAGGGGTGGCGGCGCGGGTCGGGCTTGGCGACCGGGGCGTCCGCCACGGCCGGCTCGGTGTCCAGCAGCCCGGCCTCCAGGCCGGTGGCCAGCAGGTCGGCCTCGCGGCGGGCCCGGGCGTCCTTGGCGGTCTCGCCGACCGGGTGGCCGGGGCGCAGCGGCGCGCCGCCCTCGGTGCCGGGCTCGGCCGGGCCGGTGCCACCCTCGTTGATCAGGTCCTCCAGCGCGGAGCGCAGCGCCTCGCCGAACTCCGGGTCCATCGTCCCGGCGTTGTCGGCGGCGTCCTGCGGGCCGGTGGGGCGGGGGAAGAACAGCGGCCACTCGTCGGTGCCGGTGAACACCCCGGTGAAGGGGGAGTCGAACAGTGGCGCGTCCTCGGCCGCGCGGGCCTCCTGCTCGGCCCAGAACGCCCGGGCCTCGGTGATCTCCCGCTCGCGGTCGGCGGCGAGCGCCTCGGCGACGGCCCGGCGTATCGCGGCCTCGTCCACCGGTGCGGGCGCGGCCTGCGCGTCCAGCCGGCGGGAGAGTCCCCGGAGGTGGAGCAGCGCGGCGGTCGACACGGCGATCAGGACCAGCAGCAGGATGGTGTAGACGGCGCTCACGAAACGTACTCCTAGCGAGGAGCGGAACGGGGTTACGTGTCCACACTGCCGCATTCGGTGCTGTTACCGCAGTGGCGAATGTCTAATTCGTCCGAGACTTTCGGCCTTGTCCCCAAATTGTTAGGTAACACCGTTCTACGCAGTGAAGTTGATCCACTCCGCAGTGTCGATCTCCGGGCCGGAAGCGAACGGGAAGAGGGCCGGATCGACCTCGCGGTGTGATCCGGCCCTCAATTACGCTACGTCACGCCAAACGGGTGGTCCAGGCCCTTCGGCGCGGTTCGGCGGGGTCAGCTGAGGCGCTCGATGACCAGGGCCATGCCCTGGCCGCCGCCGACGCACATGGTCTCCAGGCCGAACTGCTTGTCGTGCCACTGCAGGGAGTTGATCAGCGTGGTGGTGATCCGGGCGCCGGTCATGCCGAAGGGGTGGCCGACCGCGATGGCGCCGCCGTTGACGTTCAGCTTGTCCAGGTCGATGCCGAGGTCGCGGTAGGAGGGGATCACCTGGGCGGCGAAGGCCTCGTTGATCTCGACCAGGTCGATGTCACCGATGGTCAGGCCGGCCCGCTTGAGCGCCTGCTTGGAGGCCTCGACCGGACCGTAGCCCATGATCTCGGGGGAGAGTCCGCTGACGCCGGTGGAGACCACCCGGGCGAGCGGGGTGATGCCGAGCTCACGGGCTTTGGTGTCGGACATGATGACCAGCGCGGCGGCGCCGTCGTTGAGCGGGCAGCAGTTGCCGGCGGTGACGGTGCCGTCGGGGCGGAACACCGGCTTCAGGCCGGACACGCCCTCCAGGGTGACGCCGGCGCGCGGGCCGTCGTCCGTGCTCACCACGGTGCCGTCCGGGAGCGTGACCGGGGTGATCTCGCGCTCCCAGAAGCCGGCCTTGATCGCCGCCTCGGCGAGGTTCTGCGAGCGGACGCCGAACTCGTCCTGCTCGGCGCGGGTGATGCCCTTGAGCGCGGCCAGGTTCTCGGCGGTCTGGCCCATCGCGATGTAGGCGTCCGGCAGCAGGCCGTCCTCGCGCGGGTCGTGCCACTCTCCGCCGCCCTCCTCGGCGCGCTTCTTGGTGCGGGCCTGGGCCTCGTCGAAGATCGGGTTCATGGTGCCCGGCAGGCCGTCCGAGGTGCCCTTGACGCTGCGTGAGACGGTCTCGACGCCGGCCGAGATGAAGACGTCGCCCTCGCCGGCCTTGATCGCGTGCAGTGCCATCCGCGTGGTCTGCAGCGAGGAGGAGCAGTACCGGGTGATGGTGGCGCCGGGCAGGTAGTCCATGCCCATCTGCACGGCCACGATGCGGGCCAGGTTGTGGCCCTGCTCGCCGCCCGGCAGACCGCAGCCGAGCATCAGGTCGTCGATCTCGCGCGGGTCGAGCTGCGGGACCTTGGCCAGGGCGGCCTGGATGATGTGGGCGGTCAGGTCGTCCGGGCGGACGTCCTTGAGCGAGCCCTTGAAGGCCCGGCCGATCGGCGAACGGGCGGCGCTGACGATGACGGCTTCGGGCATGGCGGGCTCCTCGCTGAGTGACGACGGACTGGCGGTCCGGGAGGTAAGCTACCGCTTAGTCATTCAGGCGTCACCGGCTCCGGCGTGTGAGCTGGCCGACGTGTTCCCGGGGTCCGCGTCGGGATCCGTACCGGCATCCCCACCAGCTTCTTTCCCGCCCTCCGGGCCTGGCAGGCCGATCCGCAGCCGATGCCTCAACTGGGCCCAGCGCCGGCCTGCGCCCTCCGCCTCCACGGCCGCCACCTCGGTGCCCGCCCGTCCGGCGGCCGTCGCGGCGGCCACCGCGACCGGCAGCACCGTCCCGCCCGGGACCGGAGCGCTCGGGCGCTCCTCCTCCGGCCACAGGCCGAGCGTCGCGCAGACCGAGGGCAGGACGGCCATCGAGGCGGTGGCGTAACCCTGGGCGGAGGGGTGGTAGCGGTCGGCTGCGAACATCTCCGGTCGGGCGGCGAACTCCGGGCCCAGCAGCGAGCCCAGCGAGACGGTGCGGCCGCCCGCCTCCACCACCGCGATGGTCTGCGCGGCGGCCAGCTGGCGGCTCAGCCGCCGCGCCACCCAGCGCAGCGGCGGGCGCACCGGCTTGATCGTCCCGAGGTCCGGGCAGGTGCCCACCACCACCTCGCAGCCGTTGGCGCGCAGGGCGGCGACGGCCTCGCCGAGCTGGCGGACGGCGACCTGGGCCGGGCTGTGCCGGGTCACGTCATTGGCGCCGATCATGATCACGGCGACATCGGGGCGGTGCGGCAGCGCCTGTTCCAGCTGGCCGGAGAGGTCGGCGGAGCGGCCGCCGGAGCGGGCCACGTTGACCAGCCGCACCGGGCGCTCGGCCACCGAGGCCAGGCCCGCCGCCAGCAGCGCGCCCGGGGTCTCGCGGGCTCGGGCCACGCCGAGGCCGGCGCCGGTGGAGTCGCCGAGGACGGCCAGCACCAGCGGCGGCTGCGGGGCGGCGGAGCGGTCGGCGAAGGCCTCGCCGTAGACGCCGTCGGCCTTGGGCGGGACGGTCTCCAGGACACCGATGGCCTGGATGGCGAGTTTGCTCTCGGTCAGCAGCAGGCCGACCAGGCCGACCCCCAGCAGGCCGAGCCCGCCGCCGCCGTACGCCGCCGCGGTGGCGATCCGGCGGGCCACCCGAGCCCGCGAGTCCCGTGCGCCTGGCATCCGGTGCCCCCTTCGCGTCCTCGTGCCGCCCCTCGGAGGACGCGCATCGCCTGCACAGCGGTCTTACCCGGATGGAGGGCGGCAGTACCGGAGGCGGCGGCGGGGGTGGGCCATTGGGGGAGGTGTGCCGGAGGGGAACCCCGGGGCGGTGCCCACGCCCTAGGCTTTGCAGTACCGAAAGCACTCGCATGCCCATAGACCGGGAGGACCCCCGTGCGGTACCACAACTCGATCATCGACCTGGTCGGCAACACGCCGCTGGTCAAGCTGAACAAGGTCACCGAGGGCATCAGCGCGACAGTGCTGGCGAAGGTCGAGTACTTCAACCCCGGTGGCTCGGTGAAGGACCGCATCGCGATGCGCATGATCGAGGCCGCCGAGGCCTCGGGCGCCCTCAAGCCGGGCGGCACGATCGTGGAGCCGACCTCGGGCAACACCGGTGTCGGTCTGGCGATCGTGGCCCAGCAGAAGGGCTACAAGTGCATCTTCGTCTGCCCTGACAAGGTGTCCACCGACAAGATCAACACCCTGCGCGCGTACGGCGCCGAGGTGGTCGTCTGCCCGACCGCCGTCGCCCCGGAGCACCCGGACTCGTACTACAACGTCTCCGACCGTCTCGTCCGTGAGACCCCGAACGCCTGGAAGCCGGACCAGTACTCCAACCCGGACAACCCGGCCTCGCACTACCACTCCACCGGCCCGGAGCTGTGGGAGCAGACCGAGGGGAAGATCACCCACTTCGTGGCGGGCGTCGGCACCGGCGGCACCATCTCCGGCACCGGCAACTACCTGAAGGAGGTCTCCGGCGGCAAGGTCAAGGTCGTCGGCGCCGACCCGGAGGGCTCGGTCTACTCGGGCGGCACCGGCCGTCCGTACCTGGTCGAGGGCGTCGGTGAGGACTTCTGGCCGACCGCCTACGACCGCGACGTCGCGGACGAGATCATCGCCGTCTCCGACAAGGACTCGTTCCAGATGACCCGCCGCCTGGCCAAGGAGGAGGGCCTGCTGGTCGGCGGCTCCTGCGGCATGGCCGTGGTGGCCGCGCTGGAGGTGGCCCGCGGACTCGGGCCGGACGACGTCGTGGTGGTGCTGCTGCCGGACGGCGGCCGCGGCTACCTGTCGAAGATCTTCAACGACGACTGGATGGCCGACTACGGCTTCCTGCCCTCGGCCACCGACGAGGCCCACATCGGCGAGGTGCTGGGCCGCAAGGAGGCCATCGAGCAGGGCGGCATCCCGCAGTTCGTCCACATGCACCCGAACGAGACGGTCGCCGAGGCGGTCCGGGTGCTGCGCGAGTACGGCGTCTCGCAGATGCCGGTGGTCTCCCCGGGCGCCGGCCACCCGGACATCATGGCCGGCGAGGTGATCGGCTCGGTGGTGGAGAAGCTGCTGCTGGAGGGCATCTTCGCGAAGGAGATCGAGCTCACCGACACGCTGGACAAGGTGATGTCCAAGCCGCTGCCGGTGGTCGGCTCCGGTGAGACCGTCACCAACCTGATGACCGTGCTGGAGAAGGCCGACGCGGCGGTCGTGCTGGTGGAGGGCAAGCCGCAGGGCATCGTCACCCGCCAGGACCTGCTGGGCTTCCTGACCACCCGCGGCGCCGCCCACTGACGCTCGGTCACCCCGCTCCGCCCGTGCACGGATCCGGTGGGTTCGTCCACGGGCGAAGTGGTACACCGGCGTCACCTGCCCGCAGCACGTGGTTAACAACGCTCCGGCATCGTGGTGGTCAACGGCAAGACGCCGAGCGAGACGGCGGCGGCCCACCGGGAGCGGCTCCCCGGTGGACGCGGTCGGCTCCGGACACGTCGGACGGTCCTGACCCGGCCCGCCGTGTCCGCCCTCCCCGACCGGCATCGGAGGGAGGGGCCCTCCGCGGGAGGCGCCGTCGTCCCGCCCCTGTCCGGCTCCGGCCGGTCGACAGGGTGCGGCGGCTCCCGCGGCGCACACCGCGCCGTACGGCGCGTCTCCGCGGCTCCCGGGTGGGGGAGCCGATGCGGAGAGACGGTGGGGCCGGTCCTTCTCCGAGGGGCCGGCCCTTCCCGTGCGCCCAGGCCTTCCCGTGCGGCCCGGCGGCCCGTCGTCCCGTACGCTCGCACGCATGACCAGCACTGAAACGACCGACCAGGACGCCCCGCGCTACGTCAAGCTCAAGATCGAGCTGATCGCGGAGATCACCGACGAGGGCGCGCTCAAGGCGGCCGCCCTGAAGCAGGTCGCCGAGGACGAGTACCTCGACGACGAGGAGCGGGCCCAGTCCGTCGAGGCCATCGAGGTGGACCCGTCGGGTTCGCTCGCCCACTTCATCGACCCCGTCGCGCTGCTCGGGGACGTCCCGGGCGTCGAGCTCGCCTCGGCGACCTGGGAGTCGGCGCAGACCGAGTTCGACCCCGAGAGCGAGGAGTGGGACGAGTACACCGTGGACGAGTCGGCCGAGTAACGGCCGTCCGTACCGTGGCCGCCCGTACCGTGGCCGCTCGTGAACGCCCGGTCCGCTTCGGCGGGCCGGGCGTTTTGGCCATGTTCGCCGGGAAGTTGGGTCATCTCATACGATCGCCTACCCTTCGGGGATGGAACCGTGAACGGGTGGATTGCGTTTCTGTATCCGTAAATGCCCGGGATGATCAGCAGGGAGACGCGACGTGACGGCACAGGACGGTCAGGGGCGGGTGGCCGGAGGGAACTGGAGTCGACGCGGAGTGCTCGCGGGCCTGATCGGGGCTCCGGTGCTGCTGCTGGCGGCCTGCAACGACAACAGCGGCGGCAGCGGGGGCAGCGGTGGATCCGGCGGCAGCGGCGGGTCCGGCAGCACCGGAGCCAGCGGCACCCCGGGCCAGGGCGGCGGGAGCGGCACCCCCAAGACCTCGGCCGCCGTCATCACCGTCAGCCCGGCGGACGGCGCCACCGGCGCCAGCTTCAGCGACCCGGTCAAGGTGACCGTCGCCAACGGCACCCTGAGCACCGTCAAGGTCACCGACTCCACCGGCAAGGAGCTGGCCGGCCAGCTCTCCTCGGACAACACCAGCTGGACCTCGGCCGCGGCCCCGGCCAGCGGCACCAAGTACTCCGTCACCGCCACCGGCTTCGACAAGGACAAGCTGGAGGCGGACGCCAACGCGACCTTCACCACGGCGACCCCGGCCAACACCTTCGTCGGCTACTTCACCCCCGAGGACGGCTCGACCGTCGGCGTCGGCATGCCGGTCTCGATCAACTTCAGCAAGCCGATCACCGACCGCAAGGCCGTCCAGCAGGCGATCACCGTCATAGCCGAGCCGGGCGTCGAGATCGTCGGGCACTGGTTCTCCAGCACCCGGCTCGACTTCCGGCCGCAGGAGTACTGGGCCAAGGGCACCAAGGTCACCCTCAAGCTCCGGCTCAAGGACGTCGAGGGCGCGAAGGGCGTGTACGGCACCCAGTCCAAGGACGTCAGCTTCACCATCGGCCGCGCCCAGACCAGCGTCGCCGACCTCGCCACCAAGAAGCTCACCGTCACCACGGACGGCCAGGTCTCCGCCGTCTACAAGATCTCCGGCGGCGCCCCGGAGCACACCACCTGGGGCGGCAAGATGGTCATCTCCGAGCAGTTCACCCAGACCCGGATGAACTCGCAGACCGTCAACCTGGGCAGCGAGTACGACATCGCCGACGTGCCGCACGCCCAGCGCCTCACCAGCTCGGGCACCTTCATCCACGGCAACTACTGGTCCTCGCCGTCGATCTTCGGCGGCCAGAACACCAGCCACGGCTGCGTCGGCCTGCAGGACGCCAAGGGCGCGCAGGACAGCGGCACGGACGGCTTCAAGTTCTACAAGTCCTCGATGGTCGGCGACGTGGTCGAGGTCGTGAACTCCGGCGACAAGACCGTCGCTCCGGACAACGGCCTGAACGGCTGGAACCTGAGCTGGGCCGACTGGAAGGCCGGCAGCGCCGTCTGACCGTCACCTGAGAACTCTTCCCGGGCGGACCGAACCTCGCGGTCCGCCCGAGGAGTCAGGTGGGTGTGAAACGCGAGCAGAGACAGCGACAGGACGCCGAGTTCAGCGCGTTCGTCGCCGGGAGCGGCCGCCAACTGCTGAGGTTGGCGGAGCTGCTGACCGGCGACCCGGAGCGGGCCAAGGACATCGTGCAGTCCGCGCTGGAACGCGCCTACCTGCACTGGCACCGGATCACCGGCGACGACCCCACCGCGTACGTCCGCCGGATCGTGGTCAACCAGCACCGCGACTGGTGGCGCCGGCTGCGCAACCGAGAGCTGCCCACCGACCATACCCCGGACCGGCCGCTGGCGGAGGACCTCGCCGAGCTGCAGGCCCAACGGGCGCTGGTGCACCAGGCGTTGGGCACGCTCACCCGCCGGGAGCGGACGGCCGTCGTGCTGCGGTACTACGGGGACCTCACCGAGGCCGCCATCGCGGCCGAACTGGGCGTCGCCCCCGGCACGGTGAAGAGCACCCTGAACCGGGCGCTGTCGAAGCTGCGCGCACTCCCCGAACTCGCCGACCGCACCGGCGGAGCGGCGGGTCCCCTGACGGACATCGAGGTGACGGTATGAGCTTCGAGGACAGACTCGGAGAACTGCTCAAGGACGAGGGCCCGTTGGCGCCCGGGCCGGACCCGGAGGCGGTGATCGTCGGCGCCCGGCGCCGCCGGGTCCGGCGCAGGACGGGGGCCGGGGCGGCCGCGCTCGCGGTGGCGCTGGTCTGCGGGGTGACGGCGGTGACGGCGGGCAGCGCCCGGCACGTCGGGGGCGTCGCGGCCGAGGCGGGGGCGGCGGTGACGCCCTCGGCGGCGGCCGCCCTGGTGCCGGAGGCCACCCCGACCTCAACCCCGACCTCAACCCCGACCCCGACCCCGACAGCGTCCGCGCTGCCGCTCTCGCCGGTACGGCGGGTCGGGGTCGGGGAGAAGATCGACGTGATCGACGGCACCCGGATCTGGGTCACGCCGACCCAGCGCTGCGACGAGTCCCGCGGGCCCGACGGCGTCTGGCGCAGCAACTTCGGCTGCCGGGACGTCACCAGCGACAACCTCGACCACAGCAAGCCGAACATCTACACCCAGGGCGCCGAGAACGCCGACCACGACGTGCTGTTCGGCATGTTCCTCGGCCCCGTGACCCCGGCCCGGCTGGTCGCCTTCCGGGACGGCAAGCCCTATGTCGCCACCCTGGTCACCGCGCCCGGGATGAAGGACTGGGCGGCGTACTACGTCGTCCTGCCCCACAAGGCCCCCGAGCCGAACGGGCACGAACAGATCGGCACCACCGTCGCCGGCTACGACGCCGACGGCAGGCTGGTGGCGGAGAACCCCGCCTACCGGACGGACGGCACCCACGACCGGGCCCCGGCCACGCTCTGAGCCGTACCGCTCACCGCTTCGCGTAGTCCGCGAAGCCCTGCCAGTCGACGATCACGCACGGCTCGTCGCCCAGGATCCAGGCGTCGTGGCCGGGCGGGCAGATCATGTAGTCGCCGGGGCCGAACTCGTCCTCCTGGCCGTCGTCCATGACGATCTTCATCCGGCCGGAGACCACGTACCCCACGTGGGCCGCCTGGCAGCTGTCGGTCCCGGCGATCGGCTTCACGTGCTTGGACCACTGCCACCCCGGCTGGAACACGGCCCTGCCGACGGGGCCGCCGTCCAGGTTGACCAGGCGAAGCTCCCCCATGCCCCCCTCGAAGGGGCGGACTTCCTCGGGATCGTCGAAGTTCCGTCGGTAGAGACCGGACATGGCGCGCTCCTCTCCGCGAGGCCGGCCCGGCCACCAGCGAGTGGCCGGGCCGGCCTCGCCGGCCATTCCAGTCTGCGCCCCGGCCGGGGAGCGGTCACCTTGAGCGGCCGGCCCCCGGCCGGGCCCGGATACGACCGGTCAGCCCCGGGTGCGGGCCACGCCGATCGGGCAGGAGGCGCCGGTGCCGCCGAGACCGCAGTAGCCGTTGGGGTTCCTGGCCTCGGACAGGTACTGCTGGTGGTACGGCTCGGCCGGGTAGAACGGGCCGGCCGGGGCGATCTCGGTGGTGATCGGGCCGTAACCGAGCGCGGTCAGCGCGGGCTGGAAGGCGTCCCGGGTGGCGGTCGCGGCGGCGGCCTGGGCGGGGGAGTGGGTGTAGAGCGCGGAGCGGTACTGGGTCCCGACGTCGTTGCCCTGGCGGTTGCCCTGGGTCGGGTCGTGCGCCTCCCAGAAGGCCTTCAGCAGCCGCTCGTACGAGACCACGGCCGGATCGAACACCACCCGGACCGCCTCGGTGTGCCCGGTCAGCCCGCTGCACACCTCCTCGTACGTCGGGTTCGGGGTGTAGCCGCCCTGGTAGCCGACCAGCGTCGTCCAGACGCCGGGCAGCTGCCAGAAGGTGCGCTCGGCGCCCCAGAAGCAGCCCAGCCCGAAGTCGGCCACCTCCAGTCCCTCCGGGTACGGCCCGGTGAGCGGGTGGCCGAGCACGGTGTGCGGCTCGGTCAAGGTGAAGCCCGGCGCCTGGCGGCCGGGCAGCGCCTGGTCGGCGGGGACGAGCGAGGTCTTGTGGTGGCGGCTGAACATCACGGCCTGCTCCAGCGGGGTAGGGAGGGTTGCCCAGGATTCAACGCACCGGGCGGCCCGCGGATTCCGGTCCGCGGATTCCGGCGAGCGCGCCGGCGTACGGCCACTAGGCTCGGAGCCATGACCGAGCACCAGCTTCCCCAGGGCTTCGAGACCCTCGCCATCCACGCGGGTCAGGAAGCAGACCCCCAGACCGGGGCCGTCGTCACGCCGATCTACCAGGTGTCCACCTACAAGCAGGACGGGGTGGGCGGCCTGCGGGGCGGCTACGAGTACAGCCGCAGCGCCAACCCGACCCGCACCGCGCTGGAGGAGTGCCTCGCGGCGCTGGAGGGCGGCGCCCGCGGCCTCGCCTTCGCCTCCGGCCTGGCCGCCGAGGACACCCTGCTGCGCACCATCCTCAAGCCGGGCGACCACATCGTGATCCCCAACGACGCCTACGGCGGCACCTTCCGGCTGTTCGCCAAGGTGCTGACCCGCTGGGGCGTCGAGTTCTCCGTCGCCAACACCCAGAACCTGGACGACGTCCGGGCCGTGCTGCGCCCCAACACCCGCGCGGTGTGGGTGGAGACCCCGTCCAACCCGCTGCTGGGCATCACCGACCTGGCCGCGCTGGCCGAGGTCGCGCACGGTGCCGGGGCGCTGCTGGTGGTCGACAACACCTTCGCCAGCCCGTACCTGCAGCAGCCGATCGCGCTCGGCGCGGACGCGGTCGTGCACTCCACCACCAAGTACATGGGCGGCCACTCGGACGTGGTCGGCGGTGCGCTGGTGCTGGCCGAGGCAGGCCTGGGCGAGGAGGTCGCGTACCACCAGAACGCGATGGGCGCCGTCTCCGGCCCGTTCGACGCCTGGCTGGTGCTGCGCGGCATCAAGACGCTGGGCGTCCGGATGGACCGGCACAGCTCCAACGCGGAGAAGGTCGCCGAGCTGCTGGCGAGCCACCCCAAGGTCAGCCAGGTGCTCTACCCGGGCCTGCCCGAGCACCCCGGCCACGACATCGCGGCCAAGCAGATGAAGGCCTTCGGCGGCATGGTCTCGTTCCGGGTCGCCGGCGGCGAGGAGGCGGCCGTCGAGGTCTGCAACCGCGCGCGGCTGTTCACCCTGGGCGAGTCGCTGGGCGGCGTGGAGTCGCTGATCGAGCACCCGGGCCGGATGACCCACGCCTCGGCGGCCGGTTCGCCGCTGGAGGTGCCGGCCGACCTGGTGCGCGTCTCGGTCGGCATCGAGTCGGCCGACGACCTGCTGGCCGACCTCAAGCAGGCGCTGGGCTAAGCGGGTTGCTGCCCCTGCTGGTCCGCCGTGTACGACTCCATCGCGTGGTTGAAGCGGGCCAGCAGGGCGCAGAACGCCTGCTGCTCCTCGGGCGGCCAGTCGGCCGTCAGGCGGCGGGTCAACTCGGCCCGGCCGTCCCGGACTTCGGCGAGCCGGCCGGTGCCTCCCGGGGTCAGCGCAAGGCGTACGGCGCGGCGGTCGGCCGGGTCCTGGACCCGGCCGACCAGTCCGGCCGCGACCAGCGGGGCGACCTGGCGGGTCACCGTGGAGGAGTCCACTCCGAGCGCCTCGGCCAGCGCCTTGACGTTCGCGGGCCCGTGCCGCTCCAGGCGGTCGAGCAGCAGGTAGGCGGCCCGGTCCAGCGCGGCGACGCCGCCGCCGGAGGTTCGGACCTGTTCCATCCGGCGGGCGAACACCGCCAGCTGGTACTGGAGTTGGGTGTGCACGGGCTCGGTTCGTTCGGTGGCCTGGGGCGAGGTCGTCGTCATCGCGGCTCACGATCGTCGTGCGGTGAGAGAGGCTCAGAAGCAGCAGCGTACGCGGGCGGGGCGGACCCGGGAACAGCCCCGACGTCCCCGATCGGCGGTGTTGCGAGCCCTACTCTGGGATCATGCACAACTGGCCGATCACCCTCGACGACGTCCGCGGGGCCCAGAAGATGCTCGCCGGAGTCGCCCGGGTGACCCCGATGGAGGGCAGCCGGCACCTGTCCGGGCTGATCGGTTCGCCGGTCCACCTCAAGTGCGAGAACCTGCAGCGCACCGGCTCCTTCAAGTTGCGCGGGGCGTACGTGCGGATCGCGGGACTCTCGCCGGTGCAGCGGGCCGGCGGGGTGGTGGCGGCGAGCGCCGGGAACCACGCCCAGGGGGTGGCGCTGGCGGCCTCGCTGCTGGGGGTGCGCTCCACCGTCTTCATGCCGGTCGCGGCGCCGCTGCCGAAGGTCGCGGCCACCCGCGAGTACGGCGCCGAGGTGCGGTTGCACGGTGCCACCGTGGACGAGGCGCTGCTGGCGGCGCAGCGGTACTCGGAGGCGACCGGCGCGGTGTTCATCCACCCCTTCGACCACTGGGACATCGTCACCGGCCAGGCGACCGTCGGCCTGGAGATCCTGGAGCAGTGCCCCGAGGTGCGCACCATCCTGGTCGGGGTGGGCGGCGGCGGGCTGCTGGCCGGGATCGCGGCGGCGGTCAAGCCGCTGCGGCCGGACGTCCGGGTGGTCGGGGTGCAGGCGGCGGCCGCGGCCGCGTACCCGCCCTCGCTGGCGGCCGGGCGGCCGGTGTCGCTGGAGCACTTCAGCACCATGGCCGACGGGATCATGGTCGGGCGCCCCGGGGACATCCCGTTCGAGGTGGTCAACACGCTGGCGGACGGCATCCGCACGGTCTCCGAGGACGCGCTGTCGCGGGCCCTGCTGCTCGGCCTGGAGCGGCTGAAGCTGGTGGTCGAGCCGGCCGGGGCGGCCCCGATCGCGGCGCTGCTGGAACAGCCGCACTCCTTCGAAGGCCCGGTGGTGGCGGTGCTGTCCGGCGGCAACATCGACCCGCAGCTGATGCAGCGGGTGCTGCGGCACGGGCTGGCGGCGGCCGGGCGCTACCTGTCGCTGCGGGTGCGGCTGGCGGACAAGCCGGGTTCGCTGGCGGACCTGCTGGGCGTGCTGACCAGGGTGGACGCCAACGTGCTGGACGTCGCCCACGTGCGGATCGACCCCCGGCTGGGGCTGACCGAGGTCGAGGTGGACCTGCACCTGGAGACCAAGGGGCCGGAGCACTGCGCGCTGGTGGTCGGCGAGCTGCGGGACGCGGGATACGTGGTCTCCGGCTGAGGCCGTCCGGCTGGGCGCCTGTTCGGATCCCTCTCCTCAAATTCCCTTGACGCGATGTATCGCGAGTTGCCACACTCGCGATGCATCGCGTTCTGTGTCGACGGCCGGGAATCGAGTCGCCCGCATGCCTGGAACCCGGCAGATCGGGACAGATCGCTCACATTCGTCCGAGGAGATGAGGCAGGCCATGGCGCCAGCCATCCAAGCCGAGAACCTGGTGAAGACCTTCGGCGGCGTCCGAGCCCTGGACGGCGTCAGCCTCGACGTCCCCGAGGGCACGGTGCTCGGGCTGCTCGGCCCGAACGGCGCCGGCAAGACCACCACCGTGCGCGTCCTCACCACCCTGCTCCGCCCCGACTCCGGCCGCGCGGTGGTGGCCGGCGTGGACGTGCTCAAGCATCCGAACAGGGTCCGCAGCCTGATCGGGCTGTCCGGCCAGTACGCGGCGGTCGACGAGTACCTGACCGGCTTCGAGAACCTCACGATGGTCGGCGAGCTCTACCAGATGAGCACCCGCGCCGCGAAGGCCCGCGCGCTGGAGCTGCTGGAGTGGTTCAACCTCACCGAGGCCAAGGACCGCACCGCCAAGACGTACTCCGGCGGCATGCGCCGCCGCCTGGACCTCGCCGCCGCGCTGGTGGTCCGGCCGCCGGTGATGTTCCTGGACGAGCCGACCACCGGCCTCGACCCGCGCAACCGGCTCGCGCTCTGGGAGGTCATCGAGACCCTGGTCGAGCAGGGCACCACGCTGCTGCTCACCACCCAGTACCTGGAGGAGGCCGACCGGCTCGCCCACGACATCGCGGTGGTCGACCACGGCAGGGTGATCGCCCGGGGCACCGCCGACCAGCTGAAGGCGCAGATCGGCGGCGAGCGGATCGAGGTCGTGGTGCACGACCCGGGCCTGGTCGTGGACGCGGTCGCGGCGCTGTCCGGCTACGCGCTCGGCGAGCCCGCGGTGGAGAAGAACACCCGGAAGATCACCGTGCCGGTCAGCGGTGGCGCCCGGGTGCTCGCCGACGCCATCCGCGAACTGGACGGCCGCGGCATCGAGATCGACGACATCGGCCTGCGCCGCCCGACCCTGGACGACGTCTTCCTCACCCTCACCGGCCACGTCGCCGGGACGGCCGGGGAGGACGGCGGCGACGGCGCCAAGGGCCGCGACCGGGGCGGCCGGGGCCGCCGCGAGGGGGCCCGCGGCGCGGACGGTACCGACGGCACCGACGACCACGGGCCGGACCAGCAGCAGGCCGTCACGGCCGGAACGGAGCGCTGAGATGAGCACCGCCACCGAGCACGCCATCGGCGCGGCGATGCCCACGCAGCGCCGGGGCCTGAACGCCACCCTGCACGACTCCTGGGTGGTCGCCAAGCGCAACCTGCGCCGGATGTCCCGGATCCCCGAGATCGTGGTGTTCGGGCTCATGCAGCCGGTCATGTTCGTGCTGCTGTTCTCGTACGTCATGGGCGGGGCGATCAAGATCCCCGGGGCGAACTCCAGCTCCGACACGTACATCCAGTTCCTGATGGCCGGCATCTTCGCCCAGACCGTCACCTTCGCCGTCGCCGGTGCCTCGGCCGGCATCGCGGAGGACATGACCAAGGGCCTGGTGGACCGCTTCCGCTCGCTGCCGATGGCCCGCTCGGCGGTGCTGGTCGGCCGCACCCTCGCGGACCTGTGCCAGACCGCGTTCACCGTGGTCGTGCTGGCGCTGGTCGCGCTGCTGGTCGGCTGGCGGATCCACGAAGGGGCGCTCAAGGCGCTCGGCGCCTTCGGCCTGCTGTTCCTGCTCGGCTACGCCTTCTCCTGGATCGGCGCGCTGATCGGCCTGTCGGTGCGCAGCCCCGAGGCGGCCACCTCGGCCGGGCTGATCTGGCTGTTCCCGCTGACCTTCGTCTCCAACGCCTTCGTGCCGGTCAGCTCGATGCCGGGCTGGCTGCAGGGGGTCGGGTACTGGAACCCGTTCAGCGCCACCGTGCAGGCCTGCCGGGACCTCTTCGGCAACCAGGTCGGGCCGGTGGACAGCGCCTGGCCGATGCAGCACGCCGCGCTGGTGTCGGTGCTGTGGTCGCTGGTGATCACGGCGGTGTTCTCCTGGTTGTCGGTGCGCAAGTACCGCTCGGCCGTGGGGTGAATCGTCTCCGCTCGTGCCTTTCCGGCGCGGAACGCCCGAGGGCGGTCGCCGAGTCCCGGGACTCGGCGACCGCCCTCGGCGGTGTTCAGGGGCCGGATCAGCCGGCGTGCGGCACGACCTTGACGATCTTCACCATGGCCGGCTTGCCGTTCGGCAGCTCGTAGGTGGCCTCGTCGCCGATCTTCTTGCCGTCGATCGCGCGGCCCAGCGGGGACTGCGGCGAGTAGACGTCCCGGTCGTCGGAGCCCGCGACCTCGCGGGAGGCGAGCAGGAACTCCATCAGGTCGTCCTCGTCACCGTCGAAGGCGACCGTGACGACCATGCCCGGGGCCACTACACCCGAGTCGGCCGGGGCCTCGCCGACCTTGGCGCGCTCCAGTAGCTGGGTCAGCTGGCGGATGCGCAGCTCGGTCTTGCCCTGCTCCTCCTTCGCCGCGTGGTAGCCGGCGTTCTCCTTGAGGTCGCCCTCCTCGCGCGCCGCCTCGATCTTCTGGGCGATCTCGATGCGCCAGGTCCCGGTCAGATGATCCAGCTCGGCCTTGAGCTGGTCGTAGCCGGCCTGAGTGAGCCAGGTCACGTTCTCACTGGTCTGGGTCACGGGTGCTCCTCGTAGGTGCTGGGGCTGTGCTGAGGGTGTGAGTCGTCAGCAGGGTTGTCGGTGATATCGGTCGTAACTACAAAGCAACGCCCGCTCCCGTACCATCCGGTGCGGAAGGGGCGAAACCACGAGCCTAACAAGTCCTGCCGACAAGCGGGAGAGGCGTTAGTGGGTCATTGACGACGGTGTTACGCCACGGTGTACAGGAACGGGGTACGGGACTTCCTACGGATGCCCGTTCTCCCGAACGAATATGCGTCCCCGCGCCGTTCCGCCTACTTCGCCGGAGTGCAGCCCAGCAGCTCGGCGGTGGTGCCGCGGGCCGTGGTGCGCAGGGTGACGGTGGCCTCGTAGCTCGACCCGGCCGCCGGGACGGGGAAGTCCGCCACCCCGACCACCGCGTGGTCGTCGCTCTGCGAGCGGACCGTGCAGGTGCCCGCCGTCCCGTCGCTCTTGCTCACGGTCAGGCGCAGCTGGACCTCGGAGTCGGAGAGCACCTGGAAGGTCGGCACCGAGCCGTTGATCTTCGACTCGCGCAGCACGTACGAGCCGCCCAGCCAGGCGATCACGCCCAGGGCGAGCACGCCGCAGACCGCGCCGACCACCTTCAGGCGGCGGTCCGACTCGCTGTTGCCGCTCCGGCCGTAGCGTCCCTCGGGCAGCTGGGCGGCGGTGCTCTGTGCAGTCATCGGACTACGTCCTTTCCCGGGGAGGGGCCGCGCGGGCGGTGCGGGGGAATGCGACGCTCCTCCAGTCCGTCACTATAGGAGGGACACGCCCGCGGCCGGTCCGGCGGGGGCGGGGCTCGGCAAGGCCGACCACCGGCCGGTGGCCGGCCTTGCGGCGACGCGGTCCCGAAGTGAGCGGTTCGTACGGTGGGCAGACCGGACTTCGCGGAACGCCCGAACATGTGGAAGGAACGCAAGGCGTTGACTGAGCAGTTGCGACTGATGGCGGTGCACGCCCACCCGGACGACGAGTCCAGCAAGGGCGCGGCCACCATGGCCATGTACGTCGAGCAGGGCGTGGACGTGCTCGTGGCCACCTGCACGGGGGGCGAGCGCGGGTCGGTTCTCAACCCCAAGCTCCAGGGGGACCCGTACATCGAGGAGAACATCCACGAGGTCCGGCGCAAGGAGATGGACGAGGCGCGGGCGATCCTCGGCGTCAAGCAGGCCTGGCTGGGCTTCATCGACTCCGGCCTGCCGGAGGGGGACCCGCTGCCCCCGCTGCCCGAGGGCTGCTTCGCGCTGGAGGACGTCAAGGAGGCGGCCGAGCCGCTGGTCCGGCTGATCCGCGAGTTCAAGCCGCAGGTCATCACGACCTACGACGAGAACGGCGGATACCCGCACCCGGACCACATCATGACCCACAAGATCACCATGGTGGCCTTCGACGCGGCCGGGGACCCGGACGCGTACCCCGAGGCCGGCGAGCCCTGGCAGCCGCTGAAGCTGTACTACAACCACGGCTTCCCGATGGGCCGCATCCGTGCGCTGCACCAGTACCTCACCGAGCACGGCCTCGACTCCCCGTACGGCGAGTGGATCGCGGGCTGGGAGAAGAGCGGCCGCAAGGAGCGCGAGATCACCACCCGGGTGCGCTGCGACGACTGGTTCGAGACCCGCGACCGCGCGCTGATCGCCCACGCCACCCAGATCGACCCGGACGGGCCGTGGTTCCGCGTCCCGCTGGAGGTCCAGCGCGAGGTCTGGCCCACCGAGGACTACGAGCTCGCCCGTACCCTGATGGATGTGGACCTGCCGGAGGACGACCTGTTCGCCGGCCTGCGCACCCCCACCCTGGTGGCCGAGGCCGCCGACGCACGCGACTGACCCACCCCCGACGGCCCGGCTCGCCGTGAGCCGGGCCACCATAGAGATATGAGTGCCCCCGTGAACCTCGTCCACTTCGCCGCTGACCTCGCCGTCGACGACGCCAAGGTCACCCCCGGTCTCCTCGGCTTCGTCGTCTTCGCCGCGCTCGGCGTGGCGACGTGGTTCCTGGCCAAGTCGATGAACCGGCAGTTCAAGAAGGTCGACTTCGCGGAGGAGCCGGAGGCTCCCAAGGAGTGACCCCCGCTGCGGACCGGCTTCGGTGAGGCCGGTCCGGCGGGCATCCGGTAGCGGGTGTCGGGTGTCCGGCGCCCGTCGGCGGGTAGCGGGTAGCGGGATCGGCGCGAGCGGGGCCCGGGCTGGCGCGTGTCCCGGCTGACACGCGCCAGGGCCCCGATGCGGGAGGATGGGGGCATGCCGAACCGTCTCGCGGACGCGACCTCGCCCTACCTGCTGCAGCACGCCGAGAACCCGGTCGACTGGTGGCCTTGGGGCCCCGAGGCCTTCGCGGAAGCGGAGCGGCGCGGCGTGCCCGTGCTGCTGTCCGTCGGCTACGCCGCCTGCCACTGGTGCCATGTGATGGCCCACGAGAGCTTCGAGGACGCCGAGCTCGCCGGATACCTGAACGAGCGGTTCGTCGCGGTCAAGGTGGACCGGGAGGAGCGGCCCGACGTCGACGCCGTGTACATGGAGGCCGTCCAGGCGGCGACCGGGCAGGGCGGCTGGCCCATGACGGTGTTCCTCACTCCTGCGAAGGAGCCGTTCTACTTCGGCACGTACTTCCCGCCCGAGCCCCGGCACGGGATGCCGTCCTTCCGGCAGGTGCTGGAAGGCGTGGACGCCGCCTGGCGGGACCGGCGGCAGGAGGTCGGCGAGGTCGCCGGGCGGATCCGCGCCGACCTGGCCGATCGGGCCGCCGTCTACTCGGCCGGCGCCCACCACCCGCCGGGCGAAGCCGACCTGCACCAGGCGCTGGTCGCCCTCAGCCGGGAGTTCGACCAGAACCGCGGCGGCTTCGGCGGGGCGCCCAAGTTCCCGCCGGCCATGGTGATCGAGTTCCTGCTGCGCCACCACGCACGGACCGGCTCGACGGCGGCACTGGAGATGGCCGTCCGCACCGCGGAGGCGATGGCCCGCGGCGGCATCCACGACCAGCTCGGCGGCGGCTTCGCCCGGTACGCGGTGGACGCCGGCTGGGTGGTGCCGCACTTCGAGAAGATGCTGTACGACAACGCCCTGCTGCTGCGCGTCTACCTGCACCTGTGGCGGGCCACCGGCTCCGGACTCGCCCGCCGGGTCGCGCTCTCCACCGCCGACTTCCTGCTGCGCGAACTCCGCACCCCCGAAGGCGCGTTCGCCTCCGCGCTGGACGCCGACAGCCTGGACGAGGAGACCGGCGCCACCGCCGAGGGCGCCTACTACGTGTGGGAGCCCGGCCAGTTGGTCGACCTGCTCGGCCCCGCCGACGCCGCCACCGCCGCCCGGCTGTTCACCGTCACCGCCGACGGCACCTTCGAACACGGCACCTCCGTACTCCAACTCCTGGCCGACCCCGAGGACTTCACCGAGTACGAGACGATCCGCGCCCGGATGTCCGAGGCCCGGGCCGCCCGTCCCGTCCCGGCCCGCGACGACAAGGTGGTCGCCGCCTGGAACGGCCTCGCCATCGCCGCGCTCGCCGAGACCGGCGCCCTGCTGGAGCGCCCCGACCTCGTCGACGCCGCCGAACGCGCCGCCGACCTGCTGCTCGCCGTCCACCTCACCCCCGACGGGCGACTGCTGCGCACCTCCCGGGACGGCCGGGCCGGCGCCAACGCGGGCGTCCTGGAGGACTACGCCGACACCGCCGAGGGCTTCCTCGCGTTGTACGCCGTCACCGGCGAGACCTCCTGGCTGCAGCTGGCCGGCGGGCTGCTCGACACCGTGCTCAAGCACTTCACCGACGAGACCTCCGGCGCGCTGTACGACACCGCCGACGACGCCGAGGAACTCATCCGCCGCCCGCAGGACCCGACCGACAACGCCACCCCCTCCGGCTGGACCGCCGCCGCCGGCGCGCTGCTGACCTACGCCGCGTACACCGGCTCCGACCGGCACCGCACCGCCGCCGAACGCGCCCTCGGCATCGTCGGCGCGCTGGCCGGGCGGGCCCCCCGGTTCATCGGCTGGGGCCTGGCCGTCGCCGAAGCCCTGCTGGACGGGCCGCGCGAGATCGCCGTCGTCGGCCCCGCCGGGGATCCGGCCACCGCGGCGCTGCGGCGGGCCGCGCTGCTCGGGACGGCGCCGGGCGCCGTCGTCGCGGTGGGGGAGCCCGGGGACGCCGACGTCCCCCTGCTCGCGGACCGGCCGCTGGTCGGCGGGGCGCCCGCCGCGTACGTGTGCCGGCACTTCGCCTGCGAGGCGCCGACCACGGATCCGGCGGTGCTCGGTGAACGGCTCGGGACGGCCGTCGAGTAGACCCGATCGGCGTGGTTGGCGGGCGGATAATCGTTGGCGGGGAAAGGCCGGCCGGGGCGAGCATGGGCCATGACCTGGACCCTCAGCACCTCGCTCGACGGCTTCCGTGAGCAGGCCGGTGAGTTCCTGGCCGCCCGCCCGGCCGAGAACACCGTCCTGCTCACCATCGCCCACCGACTGGCCGAGGCCGGACTCGACGTGTTCGGGGAACGCCCGCCGGTCTTCGGATGGTGGCGCGGCGAGGAGGGCGGCCCCGTCGAGGGCGCCTTCCTGCAGACGCCGCCCTTCCCGCCCCGGCTCTCCTTCATGCCGTCGGTCGCGGCCGCCGAGCTGGCGGTGCGGCTGGCCGCCGCCGGAAGCGGGTTCACCGAGGTGACCGGGGTCGGCGGCGGAGCCGACGCCGTCCGCGCCTTCGCCGAGGCCTGGACGGCGGCCACCGGTGCCGGGCAGTCCGTCAGGGCCAGCGAACGCCTCTACCGCCTCGGCGAGTTGACCGACCCGCCACGCCCGCCGGCCGGCCGCCACCGGCTCGCCGAACCGGCCGACCGCGAGCTGGTGATCCGCTGGTACTACGAGTTCCTGTCCGAGGCCAAGGTCCGCCTCCCCGACGTGCCCAAGGCGGTCGACGAGAAGATCGCGAACGGCGACCTCCACCTCTGGGAGGACGACGGCCACCCCGTCTCCGTCGCCGGCACCAGCCCGGTCCTCGCCGGCATGTCCCGCATCGGCCCGGTCTACACCCCCGCGGACCGCCGCGGCCACGGCTATGCCAGCGCCCTCACGGCGGCCGCGTCGGCACACGCGCTCGGGCTGGGGGCGGAGGAGGTGCTGCTGTACACGGACCTGTCCAACCCGACAAGCAACTCCATCTACCAGCAGATCGGGTACCGGGCGGTGGAGGACGCCGTGGTGCTGGACTTCGAGGCGCGGTAGCCCAGTTACGCGTCCTTGGTCAGGTGGCCGCCGGTCGCGCCGACCACCTTCGTGCCGAAGGGGTCGGAGACCGGCGCGGCGGTGGGCGGCGGCAGGTGGTCGGCGTTCAGGTACGTCTGCGCGCAGGTGATGAGGTTGCCCCCGGCCGACTTCATGTCGTTGGAGAGCCCGTCCAGCAGGGCCTTCCAAGCGGTGCCGCACCCCGTCAGCGCCGCCCCGCTCCGCCAGCCGGCCAGGCTCCCGGCCGCCTTGCTGCTGGGCTCCACCAGCTTCGCCGTCCCCTCGGGGACCTTCCCGGCCACCGCCACCGCGTTGTTCCCGGCGGCGGTCAACTCGCCGGGCTTGACTGTGAATCCTGGATCCTGCCCCACCGATTCCCCCTGATAACCGTGTCCGCTGCGGACGCTATGGTAGCTGCGAGTGCCCAAGTGGGTACCGGTCGTAAAGGACGTGGGCAAGGGGCGGGCGATCCTCTCCTACGGGAACCCGGACACCGCCACCGACGTCTCCGCCTACGTGCCCGGTATCACGACTGACACCAACAGTCTGGGGACGTCGGGCAACGTCCACGACGGCACCAACGAGGCCGAGAACGCCCTGAGCGTGTACCGCGCCGCGAGCAGGAAGGCCCCGGCCGGCCACTCGGTCGCCTCGATCGTGTGGCTCGGTTACGACCCGCCGGGGATGGATTTCGGCGCCGCGTCGACGAGCGCGGGCAAGGCGGGCGCCCCGGCGTACGCGAAGTTCCTCAGCGGTGTGCGGGCGAGCCACGAGGGAAGCCCGCCGCACGTCACTGCGGTGGGGCACAGCTACGGCTCCTACCTGGTGGGCCAGGCCGTCAAGCTCTCCACCCAGCCCGGGTCGCACTACGCGCCCCCGGACGACGTGGTCTTCATCGGCAGCCCGGGCGTCGGCGTGGACAAAGCCTCTGACCTCAAGCTGCCGCCCGGCCACGTCTGGGCCGGTGCGGCCGAGAACGACCTCGTGACGTGGGCTCCATCGAAGCTCAGCCTCGACCCGGACGAACTCTGGTACGGACGGGACCCGTCCAGCAAGCACTTCGGTGCGAACCGCTTCACCGTTGACGACTGGAGCAGGGGCAACCCCATCGACGCGCACACCAAGTACCTGACGAGCCGAGGCGGCCCCTCGCTGGACAACATCGCGGCCATCGTCAGTGGCAGCGGGGACGTCAAGCTCAAGGGACAGGGATGAAGCGACCGCGGGGGGGGGGGTGGGTTGCTCCGTGGCCGCGATGGCCGTGCTGGCCATCGGGGTGGGGCTGTTCCACAACAGCTACGGTCCGATGGCTCTGAAGGACCGGGACACCACCCAGCTGAGCCCGGGTGAGGCGAAGGCGCAGTTCGCTTACTCCGGCGGATTCTACGCTGTGGACCGCGGGCCGGAGCACGCCGACGGTGAGCCGAGCCTGTTGTCCAGCATCAGGGAAGTGGTCTCGGTTCGGACTAAGGTGACCCCCGCGAAGGTGCCGGTGCTGCTGGACCGGATGACGCGGTTTCGAGGCGGCGACTGCCGGCGGTCCGACGGCACGGGCAACCTGGCGACGAACTACACCGAATCGAACTGCCCCGGACACGGCGACGCCCTGTTCACGCTATCGGTGGCCAGTTCCCCGGCCGACTCGACGGTGGTGGTGCGCCTGATCGCAGAGGCCTTCACGGTGCGCTACCAGCCAGAGAAGAACTACGGTGCCCCTCCGATCGGCGAGCGACCGGCCGGACACGAGCCCGCGCCCGACCTCGACGACCCGTACTGGTCGCACTGCCCTCCACTACTCCCAGTCCCACCTGATCCCCAGGATGCACGGCCGCACCGCCGTCGCCACCAGGTGTACGCAGCGGTGCCCGTCGAGCGTCAGCTCCTCCGTCTCGTAGGGTGCTTCGCCTGGGGAGTGCAGCGCGAAGCGGTGGCAGCGCACGGGTAACGCGGCGGGGTGGAAGGTGACCTGGAGGACGTACTGGCCGGCGCCGGAGTTGAAGCCGCGGACGTATTCGCAGCTGGGTTCCGGGGAGGGCGCGTCGTCGAAGCCGTAGCCGAGGAGGTGGGTGTCGCCGGCGCGGAGGCGGCGGTCGAGGAGGAGTTCGGCGGCGAGCAGGTGGTGGGCTCGGTCGCGGCGGATGCGGCCGGGGCGGCAGTTCTCCTCGGCGCGGACGCCGACGCGGGTGATGTCGCTGCCGGGGTCGCCTTGGTAGAGGGCGAGGTAGCGGTCGATGCCGTCGCGGTGGGCGCGTAGGGCGTGTTGGGAGTCGCGGCGGGCGAGTTGGCGGTCGGGGCCGATGCGGATGCGTTCGATGTGGGTGATGGTGTGCAGGCCGGTGTCGCGCGGGCTGGTCAGGGTGGCGAGCAGGTCGTCGACGGCGGTGGGTGGGGAGATCAGGTCGCGGTACGGGCGTACGGGCGGCCCGGTCGGGGCGGGGACGGTCGCGCGGCGGGGGCCGAGCAGTCGGGTGAGGGAGTGGTCGGGCAGGTCGAGGACTTCTTCCAGGGCGGCGACGGCGCGCAGTGATTCGGGGCGTTCCGGGCGGCGGCGGCCTTGCTGCCAGTAGCTGAGGCTGGTAACTCCGACGTGGACGCCGCGTAGTGCGAGGTGGCGGCGGATGCGGTGGAGGGCGAGGCCGCGGGCGGCGATGGCGGTGCGCAGGGCGAGGTGGAAGGGGCCGGTGCGCAGGGCGGCGGCGAGGTCGGCGGGGTCGCTCCGATGGATTTCGGCCTCCTGAGGGGCGGTCACGGAACCGGGTTTTGACCGTGAATATTCACATCCGTTCGCCCGTTTGTCACCGGTCCGGGCAGGTGGCGCTGCGGTTTCCCGGGCGGTGTTCACAGCTGAGCCGGCCCGTTCACACCTGAACTCGGGCCGGAGCGAAGCCCGTTGACCAGCCTCTGGCAACGGCGCGATGCTCGGGGCGCGATCCGGACCGCGCCCCCACGCAGCACTTCGCAACGCTCGTGCAAGGAGGCATTCCCCCATGCCAGTTCCACGGATACGACTGCGCCGCGCGGTCTCCCTGCTCGCCCTCGGCGTGCTGGGCCCGGCGCTGACCGCCGCGGTGAGCACTCCCGCGGCCGCTGCCCCCACGCAGGACCGGGCTCCGGCGCAGGTCCGCCGGGCGATCGAGCCCGGCAGCACGGCCGATCTGGCCGGCACGTTCAAGAAGCTCAACATCTCCATGCAGCAGCAACAGCAGACCAACTGGTGCTGGGCGGCGAGCGGGAACACCATCGCCACCTGGTTCGGCTACAACTACAGCCAGAACCAGTTCTGCAACGCCGCGTTCGGCCGCTCGATCGACTCCAGCTGCCCCAACAGCCAGGCCACGCTGGCCGATGTGCAGAACGGGCTGGACTGGGTGGGCATCACCCCTGGCTCGTACGTCACCGGCTACCTGCGCTACAGCACGGTGCAGTCGGAGGTGGACGCCAACCGGCCGATCGAGACCCGGATCCAGTGGAGTTCGGGCGGCGGGCACATGCACGTCCTGTACGGCTACGACACCGGCAACAACTGGGTCTACTGGGGCGACCCGTGGCCGTCCAACTACCGCTACAACTGGGCGGATTACTGGTACTACGTGAACAACGACACGTTCTCGTGGACCCACTCCCTGTACCGGATCGGCGCGTGAGGGGCGACCATGACCGAGCTCAGCAAGGCCCGTCGGGCCGCCGTGACCGCCCTGTTCGCCGCCGGCCTCGCGCTGGCGCTGGCCCCGGCCGCGCAGGCCGACACCCCGAGGGGCGCCGCCCCTGAACCGGTGCCCGCCGCCGACCTGGCCCAGGCGCGCGGCGCGGTCCAGGACCCCGCGGTGCTGGACAAGGTGGGCCACTTCTTCGCCCGCAAGGGCGTTCCGCCGACCCAGCAGCTGACCATCGGCGCCGCCGAGGAGGCGAAGGCGGCGAGCGATTCCGCGCCCCGGCTGACCGGGGACACCGTGCCGGTGTACGTCCTGGACGCCGGTTTCGTGGCCGGCACCCCGGGCGCGCCGGTGGCGAAGGCCGAGTTCACGGCGAGCAAGGTGGTCGCGGCGGACGGGCAGAGCGCCTCGGTCTGGACGGTTCGCCAGGGCGAGGACTGGCGGGTGGTCAACATCGCCTCCGGCGGCGACGAGAGCGACTACGCGGCGAAGGCGGCGGGCAGCGGCGGTGGCACCGCCTTCCGTGAGCCGCAGGTCAACGCCTGGTACGTGCTGCGCGACGGCCGGGTGCTGCCGCTGGATGAGGAGGCGAAGCGCTCGGTGGGCGCGGGCGGGGTGTCGTTGGCCGCGTACCAGCAGCTGGTGCACCAGCGGTACGGGGACAAGCTGCCCGGCTCGGCGTACGACCGGGCGGGCGAGGGCGGCGGCTACCGGGTGGACGCCGCCGGGGAGCCCGCGGCGGACCACGGCTCGGCGTCGACGGCGCTGCCGGCCGTGACGGCGGCCGCGGCCCTGGGCGCCACCGCGCTGGTGGGCGCGGGCGCGGTGCTGCGGCGCAGGCGCGGCACCCGCTGACACCCGACAGGCGGAGCACCCGCTGACACCCGAAGGGGCCCGGCTCGCCGAGCCGGGCCCCTTTCCTCCGTGTTCACACCCCGGCGAAGCCGCTCCCCAGCAGGGCGAAGGTGTGGTCGACCAGGTCCGCGATGTCCTCCCGGCCGTCGGCCGCGGCCCACTGCAGCACGGCCTCGGTGGTGGCGGCGCCGATGGCGGCTGCCGTGACCCGCATGTCGTAGGTGGGTTCCTCGACACCGGCCCGCCGGGTGAGGACGGAGAGGTAGAGCTCCCGCGGGCTGTTGCCGGAGCGGTCGAGTCCGGCGCGCAGCGCGGGGACCTCGGTGACCAGCCGCATCCGGGTCAGCAGCTCCTGGCGTTCGTGCTGGAGCAGGGCCCGGATCAGGTCGATGATCGCCTCCCGGCAGGAGGTGAGGAAGGGCTCGTCGGCGGGGCGGGCCAGCAGCGCGGAGACCATCGCCGGGTCGTACTCGTCGGAGAGGACGAGATCCTCCTTGGTGGCGAAGTAGCGGAAGAAGGTGGACGGCGAGATCTCGGCGGCGGCGGCGATCTGCTCCACCGTGGTGTTCTCGTAGCCCTGCTCGGAGATCAGCCGGTAGGCCTCGCGGCGGATGGTCTGCCGGGTCTTCAACTTCTTGCGCTCGCGCAGCGACAGCGGCGCCTCCAACAGCGCCTGGACCGGGTTGGTCGGGGCGTCCGGGAGGGCCACGGTCGGCTGCTTGGGAGTCATGGTGACGATTATCGGCGATCTCCGGCGGCGACGTGTTCGGGCGCGTCCGCGGCCGCGTCGGCATCCCCGCCGGCCGGCATCCGGGCCGCGACCAGTACCGCTGAGATCACCGCGACCAGCCCGGAGACCAGCAGCACCACCGTCATCCCGTGCACGTACGCCGCGTGCGCGGAGGCGCTGAGCGAAGGATGTCCGGAGGCCCGGGCGACGGCGTCGGCGGCGACCACCGACTTCCCGGCCCGGTACGCGGCCTCGGCCGGCAGTCCATCGGTGTCCAGCGCGGCCCGGTAGGCCCCGGTGAGCAGGCTGCCGAAGGCGGCGATGCCGATCGCGCCGCCGACCTGCCGCAGGGTCTGGAGCAGTCCGGAGCCGACCCCGGCCTTGGCGGGCGGCAGGGTGACCAGGGCGGAGGCCTGGGCGGTGATCAGCGACAGGCCCATGCCGAGGCCCAGGACGCTGAGCCAGACCGCGGCCCGTCCGTACCCGTCGGTGGGGCCGGTCCGGCTGCCGAACAGCAGCGCGCCGCCGAGCAGGGCCAGGCCGAGGGTGATCACGGTACGGGCGCCGATCCGGCTGACCAGCCGGTCGGTGAGCTTGGCGGCGACCAGCAGGCCGAGCATCATCGGCATCAGCCGCAGTCCGGAGCCGAGGGCGTCCGTGCCGAGCACGCTCTGGAAGTAGAGGGGCAGCACGAAGAAGGCGCCGAACAGGACGAGCGAGATCAGCGTGGCCGCGACGGCGGACCAGCGGAAGGTCCGGTCGGCGAGCAGGGCGAGGTCGAGCATCGGGTCGCGCCGGCGGCGGCTGCGCAGCACCAGCGCGGTGAGCAGGAGCACCGAGCCGACCAGGGTGGTGACCACCACCGGGTCTCCCCAGCCGGCGTCGGCGCCCTCGATGATGCCGTAGGTGAGCGCGCTCAGTCCGGCGGCGGCGAGCGCGGTGCCGGGCAGGTCCATCCGGGGTGCGGCGGGGTTGTGGCTCTCGGGCAGCAGCAGGACACAGGCGACGATGCCGATCGCGGTCAGCGGGACGTTGATCGCGAAGACCGAGCCCCACCAGAAGTGCTGCAGCAGGAAGCCGCCGATGAGCGGCCCGAGCGGGGCGCCGGCGGCGAGCGAGGTGGCCAGGACGGCGGTGGCCCGGCGCTGTTCGGCGGTGGGGAACAGCCCGGGGATGACCGCCATCGACATCGGCATGACGAGTGCGCCGGCCAGTCCCATTCCGGCGCGGGCGGCGATCAGGGCGCCGGGCGAGTCGGCGAGCATGCCGACGACGGAGGCGAGTCCGAACAGGGCGAGGCCGGTGGTGAGGGTGCTGCGGCGGCCGTACCTGTCGCCGAGCAGTCCGGCCGGGAGCATCGCGGCGGCGAACACCACGGTGTAGGCGTCGACGATCCACTGCTGCTGCCCGGTGCCGGCCTGTAACTGCGAGGCCAGGGTGGGCAGAGCGACGTTGAGGATCGTCATGTCGAAGCTGATCACCAGGACGCTGAGGGCGACGGCGACCAGGGCGAGCCAGCGGCGGGGGTCGGCGACCCCGGCGGTGGTGGCGGAAGCGGGCGGAGCGGCGGGCACGGTGACCTCCAGGGTCATCCGAAGGATAGTAGCTGTCAAATGACAGTAACTATCAAAAGAAGCCAGCCGTCAACATGACTCCCCACGGTAGGCGCGTAGCGGGATGGTCACGGTCCGTGACGTGTCCTGGAAGTGCTGCTTTCACACGCGGAATTGACGCAACGTTGATCTGTCGTTCGCCACCTGGAGGCAGCCCCGGGTGACTGTCGGTAGATACCATGTGGCAATCGGTCAGTGCTGACCGACGCGTGCCGAGAGCGGAGAAGGGGTGGGGCGGCAGGAGCCGACCACGAGCCCGGCGCCGGGAAAGGGGAAGCCGAAGTGGCCGACAGTGACGACAGGCGGGCGAGTGCCCAGGTGTGGGGCGCGGCCGTGGTGGTGGGTTCCGCGCTGGCCGTGGTCGCGGCCTATCTGATCAACGGCGCTGCGCTGGTCCTCGGGGTCGCCGGGGCCGAGGTGCTGCTGCTCATGGTGTACGTCGCGCGCCGCTGGCGCGCCCTGCACCAGCAGGTCTCCCCGGCCGGGCACCGTCCGCGGCGCGGCACCCCGGACGCGGCACACTGCGAGCGCTGCCGCCGGGCGCGCGAGGCGCTGGACGCGCGGGAGGCGCGTCGGCGGGGCGCGAAGGCCGCCCGCGCCGCGCGCCGGGAGTCCGGGCCGGAGTTCACGTCGGAGTTCACGCCGCAGTCGGTCGAGCCCGCGCGGGCCCGGCAGCCGGAGGCCGGCGCCGCCGACCACCCGCCGTACCCGCACCGCCCGCAGGGCCGGGCCCCGTACGAGCGGCCCTGGACGGCGGAACGGGCGGCCGCCCGGTCCGTGGACCGTGCGACCGCCCGTCGGAACGCGCCGGGTTCAGCCGACCGTGCTGTACGCCACCAGTGAGACGCCGACGTACTGCACGATGAAGGCTCCGAGGGTGAAGGCGTGGAACACCTCGTGGAAGCCGAACCAGCGCGGTGAGGGGTCGGGCCGCTTGAGCCCGTACACCACGCCGCCGATGCTGTAGAGCACCCCGCCGACGATCATCAGCACCAGGACGGCGACCCCGCCGGTGCGCAGGAAGTCCGGCAGGAAGAACGCGGCGGCCCAGCCCAGCGCTATGTACACCGGCGTGTACAGCCAGCGCGGCGCGCCGACCCAGAACACCCGGAAGGCGATCCCGGCGAGCGCCCCGCCCCAGACCGCCCAGAGCAGCACCTGCTGGCTGTTGCCCTTGAGCAGCAGGATCGTGAACGGCGTGTAGGTGCCCGCGATGATCAGGAAGATGTTCGCGTGGTCCAGCCGGCGGAGGACGGCGTCCCCGCGCGGGCCCCAGTTGAAGCGGTGGTAGACCGCGCTGACCCCGAACAGCATCCAGGCGCTGACCGAGTAGATCGCGCAGGCGATCTTGGCAGGCGTGGAGCCGGCCAGGCAGATCAGCACGATCCCGGCGGCGACCGTGGCGGGGAACATCCCGGCGTGCAGCCAGCCGCGCCACTTCGGCTTGCCCTCCCTGTTCTCGTCAGGGCTCTCCGGGAGGCGCTCGGCGAGCGCGGCAGCAGTCATGCGCAGCATGCTACCCGCTACCTACGCAGCCGTAGGTTACTGGCGCGTAATGAAGTGGCGATCATCACTCTTGGACGTTTTGGAGTATTTGGAGTGTGGCGCCGCGCACTCCGGCCGGGGCGTGAACGACCTGTTACTGGCCGGTAATCGTACTTACTGTAGTAAAAGATGCGTCAATTCCGCCGCTGCGCCGCATTCGGGCCCGAAGGCCGGGGCTACGCTGCAAGCACCCTCAGACCCCCGCAACGCCGCCTCCTCGCCGAGTCGGCGTGAAACGGAGCGATCGTGTCGTACGAGATCTCTGCTCTCAGCGCATCCGCGCCCACCCGCCACAAGCAGCTGCTCGCTTGGGTGAGCGAGATCGCCGAGCTCACCCAGCCGGCCCGCATCGAGTGGTGCGACGGCTCCGACGAGGAGTACCAGCGCCTCGCGGACCTGCTGGTGGCTCAGGGCACCTTCAAGAAGCTCAACGAGGAGAAGCGCCCCAACTCCTACTACGCCGCCTCGGACCCGTCCGACGTGGCGCGCGTGGAGGACCGCACCTTCATCTGCTCCGAGCAGGAGAAGGACGCCGGCCCGACCAACCACTGGAAGGCCCCCGCCGAGATGCGGGAGGTCTTCCAGGGCGAGCAGGGCCTGTTCCGCGGCGCGATGAAGGGCCGCACGATGTACGTGGTGCCCTTCTCGATGGGCCCGGTCGGCTCCCCGCTGGCCGCGTACGGCGTCGAGATCACCGACTCCGCCTACGTCGCGGTGTCGATGCGCGTGATGACCCGCATGGGCCAGGCCGTGCTCGACCAGCTCGGCGAGGATGGGGACTTCGTCAAGGCCGTGCACACCGTCGGCGCCCCGCTGGCCGAGGGCCAGGCGGACGTGCCGTGGCCGTGCAACAGCACCAAGTACATCTCGCACTTCCCGGAGACCAAGGAGATCTGGTCCTTCGGCTCCGGCTACGGCGGCAACGCCCTGCTCGGCAAGAAGTGCTACGCGCTGCGCATCGCCTCGACCATGGCCCGCGACGAGGGCTGGCTGGCCGAGCACATGCTGATCCTGAAGCTCACCCCGCCGGCCGACTCCGCGGGCGAGGCGGAGCCGAAGTACGTCGCGGCCGCCTTCCCGTCGGCCTGCGGCAAGACCAACCTGGCCATGCTCCAGCCGACCATCCCGGGCTGGAAGGTCGAGACGATCGGCGACGACATCGCCTGGATGCGCTTCGGCGAGGACGGCCGCCTGTACGCCATCAACCCCGAGGCCGGCTTCTTCGGCGTCGCCCCCGGCACCGGCGTGGACACCAACGCCAACGCCATCGACACCCTCTGGGGCAACACCGTCTTCACCAACGTCGCCCTCACCGACGACGGTGACGTGTGGTGGGAGGGCCTGACCGAGGAGCCCCCGGCGCACCTGATCGACTGGCGCGGCAACGACTGGACCCCCGAGTCCGGCACCCCCGCCGCCCACCCGAACGCCCGGTTCGCCGTCCCGGCCGCGCAGTGCCCGACCATCGCCCCGGAGTGGGAGGACCCGGCGGGCGTGCCGATCTCGGCGATCCTGTTCGGCGGCCGCCGCGCCACCGCCGTCCCGCTGGTGACCGAGTCCTTCGACTGGCAGCACGGCGTCTTCCTCGGCGCCAACATCGCCTCCGAGAAGACCGCCGCCGCCGAGGGCACCGTCGGCGAGCTGCGCCGCGACCCGTTCGCGATGCTGCCGTTCTGCGGCTACAACATGGGCGACTACTTCGCCCACTGGCTGAAGGTCGGCGCCCAGGCGGACGCCGCCAAGCTGCCGAAGATCTACTACGTCAACTGGTTCCGCAAGAACGCCGAGGGCGAGTTCGTCTGGCCCGGCTACGGCGAGAACAGCCGCGTGCTCAAGTGGATCGTCGAGCGGCTGGAGGGCAAGGCCGAGGGCGTCGAGACCCCGATCGGCGTGCTGCCGACCATCGACGGCTTCGACCTCGGCGACCTGAAGCTGTCCGAGGAGGACCTCGACCTGCTCTTCACCGTGGACGCCGACATCTGGCGCCAGGAGGCCGCGCTGGTGCCGGCCCACCTGGAGCTGTTCGGCGACCACACCCCGAAGGAGCTGTGGGACGAGTACCGGAGCCTGGTCGCGCGCCTCGGCTGAGCCTGAGCCTCAACCGAGCGAGAGGTGGGCGCGCGGCACGAACCGCGCGCCCGCCGAGTGACAGGACGGCCGGAGTTCCGCCGGGCGGTCTTTCCCCGACCAAGGAGACCGCCCGGGCCGGGACTCCGGCCGTAGTGTTTTCCCCGGCCGTGGGGCCTACGGCTGGGTGTAGCCGCTGAGGAAGTCCCCGATCCTGGTCACCGCGTCGGTGATCTCCTCCGCCCGGGGCAGCGTGACCAGCCGGAAGTGGTCCGGCTCGGGCCAGTTGAAGCCGGTGCCCTGGACCAGCAGGATCCGCTGGGAGCGCAGCAGGTCCAGCACCATCCGGGCGTCGTCCTTGATCTTGTAGACCTTTGGGTCCAGCCTCGGGAAGGCGTACAGCGCGCCCTTGGGCTTGACGCAGCTGACGCCCGGGATCTGGTTCAGCAGCTCGTACGCGGCGTCGCGGGAGGCCAGTAGCCGGCCGCCGGGCAGCACCAGGTCGCGGATCGACTGCCGGCCGCCGAGCGCGGCGGCCACCGCGTGCTGGGCGGGCATGTTGGCGCACAGCCGCATCGAGGCCAGTATGGTCAGGCCCTCGACGTAGCTGTGGGCGCGGTTGCGGTCGCCGGAGAGCACCATCCAGCCGGAGCGGAAGCCCGCCACCCGGTAGGCCTTGGACAGTCCGTTGAAGGTGACGCAGAAGAGGTCCGGGGCCAGGGTGGCCAGCGGGACGTGCTCGGCGTCGTCGTAGAGGATCTTGTCGTAGATCTCGTCCGCGTAGACCACCAGCTGGTGCCGGCGGGCGATCTCGACGATGCCCTCCAGTACCTCGCGCGGGTAGACCGCGCCGGTCGGGTTGTTCGGGTTGATCACCACGATGGCCCGGGTCCGGTCGGTGACCTTGGCCTCGATGTCGGCGAGGTCCGGGTACCACTCGGCCTGCTCGTCGCAGAGGTAGTGCACGGCGGTGCCGCCGGCCAGCGAGACCGAGGCGGTCCACAGCGGGTAGTCCGGCGCCGGGACGAGCACCTCGTCGCCGTCGTCCAGCAGTGCGGTCATGGCCAGCTGGATCAGCTCGGAGACGCCGTTGCCGAGGAAGACGTCGTCCACCGAGAGCCCGTGCAGGCCGCAGTCCTCGTAGTGCATGACCACCGCGCGGCGGGCCGAGAGCAGCCCCTTGGAGTCGCCGTACCCGTGCGCGTTGGAGAGGTTGCGCAGGATGTCCTGGAGGATCTCCGGGGGCGCCTCGAAGCCGAAGGTGGCCGGGTTGCCGGTGTTGAGCTTGAGGATGCGGTGGCCCTGTTCCTCCAGCCGCATCGCCTCGTCGAGCACCGGGCCGCGGATGTCGTAGCAGACGTTGGCGAGCTTCGTGGACTGGATGACCTGCATGCCTGCTTACTTTAGGGGCATGCCGGGGCCCCGCGCCGGGGGTCCCTGGGACGGGTGAGAACGTCCGGAGCGGCCCCCTTGGATCGACAGGCGGGGGTGTCCGGTCGCCTTCCAAACCGGCGGCCGGATGTCCGGAATGCTCCCGTACGCGAGGAACATGGGCTCGATCCTGTTCGGAACGAGACGGACGGCACACCCCGGACGGGGGAGGATGTGGCCGGTGCGTCGGATCGAGGAGGGGGTGCGCCGGTGGTACCGGTCGTGGTCGCGGCGGTGCTGGTCGGTCTCCTGGCGGCCCCGCCGCTGCGCGGGCTGATCGCCTACTTCGCCGTGCCGGAGGGCGAACCCTGGTGCGGGGCCTGCCCGTTGTGCGGGCGGGCGGTGCGGCTGCTGCCGCCGACCGGGCGCTGCCCGGGCTGCCGGGGCCGGCTGGGCGCCGGCGCCGGGGTGGTGGAGGCGGTCGCGGCGGCGGTCGCGGTCGCGGTGGCGTACGCGGCGGACGGGCCGCCGGCGATGGCCCTGGGCTGGGCGGGCGCGCTCGGCGTGGCGCTCGGCTTCGTGGACGGGCGGGTGCACCGGCTGCCGCACCGGCTGAACCTGGCGCTGCTCGCCGGGGTGGCCGTGCTGTTGGCGGCGGCGGCCCTGGTCGAGGGGCGCCCCGGGGTGCTGCTGCGCTGCCTGCTGGTCGCGCTGACCGTCGGGGTGCTGCTCGAACTCGCCGTCTGGGCGGGCGCGTTGGGCCCAGGCGACTCCCCGCTCGGGTTCGCCCTGGGCGGGCTGCTCGGCTGGTACGGCTGGCCGGTCGCGCTCGGCGGGCTGGTCGCCGGGGTGGTGCTCGCCGGGCTCTGGGCCACCCTGCGGGCCGCCGCCGCGCTGGCCCGCCGCCGCAAGGTGCGCGGGCTCGACGTCCCGGTGGGCCCGTTCCTGCTGCTCGGCGCCCTCACCGCGGTCCTGGCGAGATAGCGGTCCTGGCGGAATGGCGGTACCGACCTGATGGCGGTACCGGTCTGATGGCGGTACCGGGCCTGATGGCGGACGGGGCCCGCCGTACCGGGGCCGGTACGGCGGGCCCCGCCGTCGGCGCGCGAGCCCCACCCTCAAGGAGCGGCGCGCCGAGGGGAGTTACGTTCCCGAGGGCCTCGTCGCCGAGTGCCTCACGGCATCCTGTGGACGAACGGGCCGACCGTGTTGGAGAAGGCGTTCCCGTTGTTGGCGTCCCAGTTGGTGGACCAGGTCATCGCGCCCCGGATGGTGGGCCACTTGGCCGGCGGCACGAAGCTGCCGCAGTTGTTGCCGGTGGCCAGGCAGTTGAGCGCGTTGTTCACCACCGACGGGTCGACGTAGCCGCCGCCGGCCGCCTTGCCGGAGGCGGGGACGCCGATGCCGACCTGGTCGGGCCGCAGGCCGCCCTGGATGTGGGTGCAGACCTGTGAGGTGATGAAGTCGATCGTGCCCTGGTTGTAGACCTTGCCGTCACAGCCGTTCATGCCGCCCGAGTTGTAGAACTGGGTGTTGACGACGGTCAGGATGTCCTTGGTGTTCAGCGCCAATTGGAAGTAGGCGCCGGAGGTGCTGTACATCCCGATGGTCTCGGGGGCCATGGTCAGCACGAAACCGGGGCCGACCTTGGCCTGCAGGGCGTGCAGCGCGTCGCCGAGCGGGCCGGCCTGGACGCCGTTCTCCAGGTCGACGTCGATGCCGTCGAAGCCGTAGTCCTTGATGATCGCGTAGGCGCTGTTGGCGAAGTCGGCCCCGGCGGTGGCGTCGCCGACGGTGATCGCGCCGTTCTGGCCGCCGATGGAGAGGATGACCTTCTTGCCCGCCGCCTGCTTGGCCTTGATGTCGGCGCGGAACTGGGCGTCGGTGTAACCGCCGAGCGCCTTGGACAGGGCCGGGTCCAGGGTGAAGCTGATCGCGCCGGTCTGGGTCGGCACGGCGTCGGCGAAGGAGACCGCGATGATGTCGTACGCGTTCTGCACGTCGCTCAGCCGCTGCGGGGTCGAGCCGTTGTCGAAGTTCTGCCAGTAGCCGGTGACCACGTGGGCGGGCAGGCCGGTGGCCGGCGGGGTGGTCGGCGTGGCGGTGGCGGTCGGGGTGGCCGTGGGGGTCGCCGTGGCGGTCGGGGTGGGGGTGGCGGTCGGGGTCGGCGTCGGGGTCGGTGTCTGGGTGGAGGTGGCCGTCGGCGACGGGGTGGAGGTGCCGCCCGGTCCCACCAGCGCGACGTCGTCCGCGAGGTAGGCGCCCTGTCCGTACCAGCCGTGCAGGTAGACCGTGACGCTGGTGGCGTTCGCCCCGGTGGTGAAGGTGGTGGACAGCTGGTTCCAGCTGTTCTGGTTCGACCAGGTGGACGGGTCGGTGCCGCCGGTGCCGCGCGCGCCGAGGTAGACGTACGGGCCCTGCACCCAGGCGCTCAGCGTGTAACTGGTGTTGGGCAGCACACTGATGGTCTGGGTGCACTCGGCCGTGTCGCCCGCGCCCGGGGTGGCCTGCAGCGCGCCGGTGCCGGAGTGGACCGGCGAGGACACGGCGGCCGCGGCGCCGGCGCAGGACCAGCCGCCCAGCCCGGTCTCGAAGCCGCCGTTGGTGATCAGGTTGCCGACCGCCGCGCTGGCGCCCCCGGCGAAGAGGGCGAGCCCCCCGCCGGCCAGGGCGAGGGCGGTGGCACCGGCCGCGACGGCCGGGAGGGGGCTGCGCCGGCGCTTGTGGGCAGGCTGGTTCAGCGTACGGGCCATGGGGTGACGCTCCTGGGGGAGGAGCGGCCGCCGCGGTGGGGGCGCGGCGGCCGCGTGTGGGGGAGGGGAGGTCCGGTGTGAGCCTTGCGGGACGCGGGAGTTCGCTGTCGTCCCGGGTCAAAAGCTGGACTAGACCATTGCCGGCCGTCAAGCATCGGACCGTCGGCTTACGGATTCTTTAAGGATTCGGAGACCGTTCCGTGTCCGCGCCGGGTCGGGCCCGGCGGAGCCCGGGACACGCCCGCCGCGACAGACTTCGTACAGGACCGTGACCAGACCGCTACCTGGGGCTTTCCCGCACGCCAGCGCGCGGGAGTAGGCTGCGCCGGTGCGGTGACGCACCAGCTGAACGAGTACGGAGGGGCCGGGAAACATGGGTCTGCGCGATGTCGCCGAACGGACGCCGGGGCTGCGCACTCTGCTGGGCGGGATGTACCGGCTCTACGGCCGCCGGGTCGAGGTCCACCTCGGCCGCACCCCGCACCACATCGGCGTGATCCTGGACGGCAACCGCCGCTGGGCCAAGGCCGCCGGCGGCTCCACCGCGTACGGCCACCAGCGCGGCGCCGACAAGATCAGCGAGTTCCTCGGCTGGTGCGACGAGACCCACGTCAAGGTCGTCACCCTGTGGATGCTCTCCACCGACAACCTGGACCGCCCGGCCGACGAACTGGTCCCGCTGCTCGGCATCATCGAGGACGCCGTCACCGGCCTGGCCGCCGCCCGCCGCTGGCGGGTCAACCCGGTCGGCGCGCTGGACCTGCTCCCGCAGCACACCGCCGACGTGCTCAAGCGCGCCGCCGAGCAGACCGCCGCGATCGACGGCATCACCGTCAACGTCGCGGTCGGCTACGGCGGCCGGCACGAGATCGCCGACGCCGTCCGCTCGCTGCTCCAGGAGCACGCCGGACGCGGCACCTCGATCGAGGAACTGGCCGAGATCCTGACCGTCGAGCACATCGCCGAGCACCTGTACACCCGCAACCAGCCCGACCCGGACCTGATCATCCGCACCTCGGGCGAGCAGCGCCTGTCCGGCTTCCTGCTCTGGCAGAGCGCCCACAGCGAGTTCTACTTCTGCGAGGCCTACTGGCCGGCCTTCCGCAAGGTCGACTTCCTGCGCGCCCTGCGCGCGTTCGAGCAGCGGCACCGGCGGCTGGGTCTGTGACGAGGTGAAGTGACCGCCGTAGGGCTTGCCTACCCGGGCTCCGCACGAGGCCAAACGTTCACCGGCAATGATCCGTCAGTTCGCCGGGGACGCGAATGCACCGCTCCTCGCCTGGGAATACTCCAGTCAGTCCGGCCCCGAGGCCACCGGGGCAGCGGGGGCCGGCATGCCGCGGATGACGCAGGGTCATCCGCTCTGGAGGCCTAGTGGTCAGTTCCAAGAGCCGCCGGACACCAGACCGGCGCACGTACGTTCTCGACACCAGCGTGCTCCTGGCGGACCCGCTCGCCATGACCCGCTTCGAGGAGCACGAGGTCGTCCTGCCGGTGGTGGTCGTCACCGAGCTGGAGGCCAAGCGGCACCACCCGGAGCTGGGCTACTTCGCCCGCCAGGCGCTGCGACTGCTCGACGACTACCGCATCCGCTACGGGCGGCTCGACGAGCCGATCCCGGTCGGCGATCTCGGCGGGACGATCCGGGTCGAGCTCAACCACTCGGACGTCTCGATACTGCCGGTCGGCTACCGGGCCGGCGGCGGCGAGGCCGACACCCGGATCCTGGCGGTCGCCCGCAACCTGCAGGCCGAGGGCTACGACGTCACCGTCGTCTCCAAGGACCTCCCGCTGCGGATCAAGGCCAGCTCGGTGGGCCTGCTCGCCGAGGAGTACCGGGCCGAGCTCGCGATCACCTCCGGCTGGACCGGGATGTCCGAGCTGCACGTCGCGGCCGACCAGGTGGACACGCTGTTCGCGGCCGGCCACGACGCCGCGGTGGACGTCGAGGGCGCCGCCGAGCTGCCGGTCCACACCGGACTGGTGCTCACCTCGGAGCGCGGGCGGGCGCTCGGCCGGGTCACCGGCGACGGGCGGGTCCGGCTGGTGCGCGGCGAGCGCGAGGCGTTCGGGCTGCGCGGTCGCAGCGCCGAGCAGCGGGTGGCGCTGGACCTGCTGCTCGACCCGGACATCGGCATCGTCTCGATGGGCGGCCGGGCCGGCACCGGCAAGTCGGCGCTGGCGCTGTGCGCGGGGCTGGAGGCGGTGCTGGAGCGGAGGCAGCACCGCAAGGTGATGGTCTTCCGGCCGCTGTACGCGGTCGGCGGCCAGGAGCTCGGCTACCTGCCGGGTACCGAGGCGGAGAAGATGGGCCCCTGGGCGCAGGCGGTCTTCGACACCCTCTCCGCCGTCACCACCCCGGACGTGATCGAGGAGGTCATCGCCCGGGGGATGCTGGAGGTCCTGCCGCTGACCCACATCCGGGGGCGCTCGCTGCACGACGCCTTCGTGATCGTGGACGAGGCCCAGTCGCTGGAGCGGAACGTCCTGCTGACGGTGCTGTCCCGGATCGGCCAGGGCTCGCGGGTGGTGCTCACCCACGACGTGGCCCAGCGGGACAACCTCCGGGTCGGCCGGTACGACGGTGTGGTGGCGGTGGTGGAGAAGCTGAAGGGTCATCCACTCTTCGCCCACATCACGCTCACGCGCTCGGAGCGTTCGCCGATCGCGGCGCTGGTCACGGAGATGCTGGAGGACATCCACCCGTGAACAGTCCCTGATCGGGGCATAGTCGGACAATAGGGTCAACTCGCGGCGCGGGGCCCGTTCCTGACGGAGCGGGCCCCGCCCGTTTCATCACATCGAGTGCTTTCTATCCGGGGAACTCCCCTGTGGTGAATGTGACATGCGCCACGCGGGCGGGAATTGCGTCGACAGTGCC
The DNA here is from genome assembly GCF_055560875.1 of Kitasatospora sp. NPDC023118. NCBI lineage: Bacteria > Bacillati > Actinomycetota > Actinomycetes > Kitasatosporales > Streptomycetaceae > Kitasatospora > Kitasatospora sp. NPDC023118. The sequence goes on along the minus strand of NZ_JBVHHW010000017.1, from coordinate 148,041 downwards.
CGGTGCGGCATGGTGAGGGTTCTGTCAGGTCCCGCGTACGGCGCGGCAGGGCTTCCGGACCCCGGAAGTCAGGCCCCGGAAAGCCCGCCAACTCCGGTCGGTGGGCGCACAATTGAAGACCGACGAGCCGTACGCCGCCCGATTCCAACGCCCGGTCGCCTTACCTCGGCCGGACGCCGGGCCAGCACCTCCCGTGACCAGAGCACCCAACGGAGGTCCGTGTCAAGGGGCATGTTGCGCCCGTACGGTCACGCATGGGCGATGCTGGAAGGAAACCATGTGACTCGGATCTCGGTCCGGGGAGTTGCTGTGGCCTCCGCCACCGCCGTCACCGCTGTCGGTGCCGTCGTGGGTATGGCCTCGGGCAGCGAGGGCAAGACGATGCAGACGGCCGACGTCGCCGGCGCGACCCTGCTTGCCGAAGTCCCCTCCGGCGCCCAGGCGCAGGCCATCAGTGACAACATCGGCCAGCAGGCATCCGCCCAGCAGGCCTCCGCCGACGCCGCCGCCAAGGCCGCCGCCGAGCAGAAGGCCGCCGAGGAGGCCGCGCGCCAGAAGGCCGCCGCGGACGCCCAGGCGAAGGCCGACGCCCAGGCCAAGGCCGACGCGGACAAGGCCGCCAAGGCCGCCGCCGACCAGCGCGCCGCCGCCGACGCCGCCGCCAACCGCTCCAAGGCGCGTTCGGCGATGACCGCGGTGGACAGCAGCACGCCGCCCGTCTCGGTCACTCCCGGCTCCGTCCAGGACATGGCCCGGCAGATCGTCGGCGACGACAGCCAGTTCCAGTGCTTCAGCCAGATCGTGAAGCGCGAGAGCGGCTGGGACTACACCGCGACCAACAGCGGCTCCGGCGCGTACGGTCTGGTCCAGGCGCTGCCCGGCTCCAAGATGGCCTCGGCCGGCGCCGACTGGCGCACCAACCCGGCCACCCAGATCAAGTGGGGCCTGAGCTACATGAACAGCCGCTACGGCAGCCCCTGCGGTGCCTGGTCGTTCTGGCAGGCGCACAACTGGTACTAGGCCGCCCCTCGCTCCGAAGGTGGCCGCCGCTCCCGGACGGCGCACTCCGTACGGCCCCCGGCCGCTCGTCCCGTTCGACGAGCGGCCGGGGGCCGTCGCGTTCTCCCACCGGGTGGCGCTTTCCGGCCGGGTGGGCCCCTCCATCGGCCTCCATCGGCTGGGAAGGGGCGGGCCGCGCCGCCCGGGCTGCGCTGACCAGTGCGCCCGCGGGCGGTGCGGTCCTGGATGCGGACGTGGGGCGCGGGAAGGGGTCCTGGTTGCTTCCCGCACCGGCCGGTCCGCCGGCGGTTGGCCTGAGTGGGATGACCCTGAGGTCTCGTTCGAACTCCTCCCCAGCGACGTGTGGACGAAACCATCCGTAATCCAGCTATTTGTTCGAGTTTGTGGACTGAGGTGATCGAGTCGAACCCACCGGTGGGCGGACTCGTCCGGCCCCCGCCGGGTAGCGTCATCCCTGACGGCCGTGGCAGGACCCACGGCGTACCGCCGGCTCGGCGGGTACAGCGGGGAAGCGGCGGTAGCGAGGATGGCGCGGGGCGGAAAGGCCTTCAAGGCCGTGGCCAAGGGCATGGCCGTGGTGGCGAGCGCGGCCGCCGTGATCGAACGGCGCCGACGCGCCGCGATGGCGGCCGACCTGCCCGAGCTTCCCGCCGTCCCGGCCCTCACCGAGGCGCCCGGGCCCGTCCCGGTGCCGCGCGTCGACTCGGCAGCCGTAGCCGTCGAGCCCGCCGCGGCAGCGACGGCCGCGACGACGGCTATGGCTACGGCCCCGGTGCGCGCGGCGGCCCCGGCCGCCCCGTCCGTACCGGCCGCGAACACCGGGCTCGGACGGGAGTACCACCCGGGCCGGCCCGCCACCCCCGCCGAGGCGGTGCCCTGGGGACTGCGGGTGGCCGCCGAATCGACCTGGCGGCTGCTGCTGCTCGGCGCCGCGCTGTACGTCGTCTTCTACGTCGTCGACATGCTGCGGCTGGTGGCCTTCTCGGTGCTGGCCTCGCTGCTGATCTCCGCGCTGCTGGAACCCTCCGTCTCCTGGCTGCGCCGGCACGGGGTGCCGCGCTCGCTCGCGGCGGGCGGGGTGTTCCTGAGCGGCCTGGCCGGGATCGGGCTGGTCGGCTGGTTCGTGGTGTGGCAGGTGACCACCAATCTGTCCGACGTCACCACCCAGGTGAAGACCGGCGTCAACCAGCTGCGGGACTGGCTGGTCACCGGACCGCTGCACCTGACCCAGCAGCAGATCACCGACTTCGCCAACCAGATCACCAAGGCCATCACCACCAACACGGACCAGCTCACCTCGGCCTCGATCACCGGTGCGCAGATCGCCGTCGAGACCCTGACCGCGCTGCTGATGACCTTCTTCACCACCTTCTTCTTCCTGTACGACGGGGCGAAGATCTGGAACTGGGCCCTGCGCGGCCTGCCCCGGCACTCCCGCTTCGCGATGGCCGGCGCGGGCCCCAAGGCCTGGATCACCCTCACCGCGTACGTGCGCGGCACGGTCGGCGTGGCCTTCATCGACGCGGTCTGCATCGGCACCGGCATCGAGCTGCTGGGCGTGCCGCTCGCCGTGCCGCTCGCCGTGATCATCTTCCTGGGCGCCTTCGTCCCGCTGGTCGGCGCCCTGGTCACCGGCACCGTCGCGGTCCTGATCGCCCTGGTCACCCAGGGACCGTGGACGGCGCTGATGGTGCTGGTGATCCTGATCGTGGTGATGCAGGTCGAGAGCCACATCCTCCAGCCGCTGATCCTCGGCCGCGCCGTCCGGGTCCACCCGCTCGGCGTGGTCCTCGGCGTCGCGGCCGGCGGCATCATCGGCGGCATCGGCGGCGCGGTGGTCGCCGTCCCGCTGATCGCCGTCACCAACACCGTGATCACCCACCTGCGCCGCCGCAACGAGGCCGGCCAGGCCGTCTTCACCGCCCTCGAAGCCGCCCGCGAAGCCGCCGAACACAAGGCGGCGGCCCAGCCGGCGCAACCGGCCCAGCCCGCGCAACCGGCCCAGCCCGCGCAACCGACCCAGGCCGCGGAGCCGGCCCCGGCGGTGGACTAGGACAGGTCCGGGAGGAACGCCGCGCGTCGGCGTCGGTCTGGAAGCCGCCGCCATTCGAAGGGCGGTCGGACACCTCGGGCCCCCTCGGACCGAACGTCGTTCACGGATCGCCCTGCGCTGTAGCGGAGTTGGGGGCCCAGGGCGCGCAAACGCCGACGGGCCCCTCCTGGGGCGGAGGGACCCGTCGGTGTTGTGCCGGGTGCGTCAGGAGCTGACGGCGGCGAGGGCGGCCTCGGAGTCGAGGACGCCGGCCACGGCCTGCAGGACGGCGGCGATCTTCATCGAGGCCTGGATGACCTCGCGCTCGACGCCGGCCTTGCGCAGGACGGCCTCGTGCGAGTCGAGGCACTGGCCGCAGCCGTTGATGGCGGAGACCGCGAAGCACCAGAGCTCGAAGTCGATCTTCTCGACGCCGGGGGTGCCGATGATGTTCATCCGCAGGCCGGCGCGCATCGTGCTGTACTCCTTGTCGGAGAGCAGATGCAGCGTCCGGTAGTAGACGTTGTTCATCCCCATGATCGCGGCCGCGCCCTTGGCGGCGGTGTACGCCTCCGGGGAGAGGTTGGCCTTGGCCTCGGGCTCCAGCTCGCGCAGCAGGCCGGGGCTGCGGGTGGCCATCGCGCAGGAGAGCACGGTGCCCCAGAGCTGCTGGGCCGGGAGGTCGGAGTTGCCGATGACCGAGCCCAGGTTGAGCTTGAGGTCCTTGGCGTAGTCCGGGAGGGCGGCCTTCAGGTCGTCGAGGGCCATGGGTCAGCCCGCCAGGAGGGCCTGGGCGTCGAGGGTGTCCTCGCCCTTGTTCCAGTTGCACGGGCACAGCTCGTCGGTCTGCAGGGCGTCCAGCACCCGCAGGACCTCCTTGGGGTTACGGCCGACGGAGCCGGCGGTCACCATGACGAACTGGATCTCGTTGTTCGGGTCGACGATGAACACGGCGCGCTGGGCGGTGCCGTCCTCGCCCTCGACGCCGCAGGCGCGCATCAGGTCGTGCTTGATGTCGGCCAGCATCGGGAAGGGCAGGTCGCGCAGGTCCTTGTGGTCCTTGCGCCAGGCGTGGTGCACGAACTCGGAGTCGCCGGAGACGCCGAGGATCTGGGCGTCGCGGTCGGCGAACTCGTCGTTCAGCTTGCCGAACGCGGCGATCTCGGTGGGGCAGACGAAGGTGAAGTCCATCGGCCAGAAGAAGACGATCTTCCACTTGCCCTCGTAGGACTTGTGGTTGATGTCGGCGAAGGCGTTCGCGGCGTCGAGGTCGACACAGGCCTTGAGGTCGAACTCGGGGAACTTGTCACCGATCGTGAGCACGTTCGCTTCTCCTGAAGTGAGACTGTGGGGAGCTTGTCCGGATTCCGGACGCGACCCACCATTCCACATCGTGGACTGATCAGGGAAATAGCTACACTGGATGTGTCTGATCGGAGATTGCTATCAGTACTGAACCGCCCGCACCCCGGCCCGCCGCCCGCAGGTCCGCCTCCGCCAAGGCCGATACGGCTGTGGCGAGCGGCACGGTCCGCAGCCCCCGGACGCCGACGGTCGCCCAGCTCAGGGCCTTCGTCGCGGTGGCCGAGCATCGGCACTTCCGGGAGGCCGCCGCCGCGACCGGGACCAGCCAGCCGGCGCTGTCCGGGGCGGTCGCGGCGCTGGAGGAGTCGCTGGGCGCCCAGCTGGTCGAGCGTACGACGCGCAAGGTGATCGTCACGCCGCTGGGGGAGCGGGTGCACCGGCACGCCCGTCGGGTGCTGGCCTCGCTACAGGCGCTGACCGAGGAGGTCGAGGCCGCCCGCCGGCCGTTCACCGGGCCGCTGCACCTGGGCGTGATCCCGACCGTCGCGCCGTATCTCCTGCCCCTGGTGCTGAAGCTGGTCCGCGACCGGTTCCCGGAGTTGGAGCTGCACGTCCACGAGGAGCGCACCCCCTCGCTGCTGGAGGGTCTGGCCGCCGGGCGCCTGGACGTGCTGCTGCTCGCGCTGCCGGCCGGCGGGGCCTCGCCGACCCGGGACATCCCGCTGTTCGACGAGGACTTCGTCCTGGTCACCCCGCCCGGGCACCCGCTCGCCGGGCGGATCGACGTCCCGCGCGACGTGCTGCTCGACCTGGACGTGCTGCTGCTGGAGGAGGGGCACTGCCTGCGCGACCAGGCGCTGGACATCTGCCGCGAGGTCGGCGCCGACCCGGCCGGCTCCACCACCCGCGCGGCCGGGCTGTCCACCCTGGTCCAGCTGGTGGCCGGGGGTCTCGGGGTGACCCTGCTGCCCGCCACCGCGCTGGACGTCGAGGCCGGCCGCACCGACCGCCTGGCCGCGGTCCGCTTCGCCGATCCGGCGCCCGGCCGCCGGATCGGGCTGGCCACCCGCCCGGGCTCGGCCCGCAGCGCGGAGTACGAGCGTTTCGCGGCCGCGCTGCGCGAGGTGCTGGCCGAACTGCCGGTCCGGATCGTCTCCTAGGGCCTGTCCGGCGGACCCGGCAAAGATCCGCCGGAGACGGGCCCTGAGGGCCCGTCTCCGGCGGGCGGCTTCAGGCGCCCCGGCCGACCACGGCGGGGGTGCCCAGGCAGAGTCCGACCGTCGTGGCCACCAGCAGGTCCAGTGCCCGCAGGGTGTCCGGGTCGGCGGGCTCGCCGGGGGAGTGTCCGGTGAGGTGGCGGGCCGTCAGGCCGTCGAAGCCGCTGAGGAAGTGGACGGCGACCTCGCGGGCGGGCACGGCCAGGGTCAGCCGGTGCGCGGCCGCGAGGGCGGTGAGCATCTCGGTGGCGGTGCCCTCGATCGCGCGGTCCAGTCCGAGCATGATCTCCCGCACGTCGGGATCGCGCATCGCCAGCGCCGAGAACTCGCTCAGCAGCACGCAGCGCCCCTCCTCGCCGGTGGCGGCCGCCCAGAGCGCGTGCACCAGGGTGCGGACCTGCTCGCCGAACGGGCCGTCGCCCGGGGACGCGGCGCGCACCTGGCCGATGAACTGGGCGGCCACCTCCTCGACGACGGACCGGTAGAGGTCCTTCTTGGTGCCGAAGGTGTAGTGCACCGTCGCCTGTGCCACGCCCAGCTCGGCCGCGATCGCGCGGGTGCTGCCGGCGGCGACCCCTTCCCGGGTCATCAGGTCGATCGCGGCCCGGACCAGCTGTGGTCGGCGTTCGGAGGCGGGGACATGAGCCATTCAGCCAGAGTAGCGCCATGGTCGGGCAACCGTGTCGGATGATTTTGTCGTACAACTTTGTCACCCGACAAACTTGGGTCTACCGTGGGACGGGTCCGCCCGGGCAGCCGCCTGTCCGACGATCCGACCGAGGGAACCCATGGCCACGTACCTGTATCGGCTGGGCCGCTACTGCTTCCGGAGAAGGCGGGCCGTGCTGGCCGTCTGGATCGCCCTGCTGATCGCGATCGGCGGCGCCGCGGGGGCCTTCGCCGGCAAGACCAGCGACGAGTTCAAGGTCCCCGGCACCGAGGCCCAGAGCACCCTGGACAAGATCAAGGGCACCTTCCCGGCACAGGGCCACGGCTCCGCCCAGGTCGTCTTCGCCGCCACGGACTCCGGCGGCATCAAGGCGCCCGGGGCGGGCAAGGCGGTCGGCGAGGCCGTCGACCGGATCGCCCACGTCCCCGGTGTGGCCGCGGTGCCCGACCCGTACGCCACCGGTGCCGTCTCCCCGGACGGGAAGGTCGCGATCGCGCTGGTCTCCTTCGACCACAAGCTCGCCGAGGTCACCGACCAGCAGCGCGAGGCCGTGAAGGCCGCCGCCGAACCGGCCCGCGCGGCCGGGCTGGACGTCGCCTTCGGCGGTGACGCGTACAACCGGTTCGCCCAGATCGAGGGCGGCACCGAGTCGATCGGCCTGGTGGTGGCCGGGGTGGTGCTGGTGGTCACCCTGGGCACCCTGGCCGCCGCCGGACTGCCGCTGCTGACCGCCCTGATCGGCGTCGGTGTGGCCTTGGGCGCCCTGCTGGCGCTCACCGGCTCGTTCGAGATCATCACCACCGCGCCGGTGCTGGCGCTGATGGTCGGCCTCGCCGTCGGCATCGACTACGCGCTGTTCATCCTCTTCCGGCACCGGCGCAACCTGGACGAGGGCCTGGCGCCGGAGGAGGCCGCCGCCCGCGCCACCGCGACCGCCGGCAGCGCGGTGGTCTTCGCCGGCCTGACCGTCGTGGTCGCGCTCGCCGGGCTGGCCGTGGCCGGCGTCCCGTTCCTCACCGTGATGGGGCTGGCCGCCTCCGGCGCCGTCGTGGTCGCCGTCCTGGTCGCGATCACCCTGCTGCCCGCGGTGCTCGGCTTCGCCGGCCGCGCGATCGACCGGCTGCCGGTCTGGAAGCGGGCGCTGACCACGCACGGCCGGACCACCGTGGGCGAGCGCTGGGCCCGCTTCGTGGTCCGCCGCCCGCTGCCGGTGCTGCTGGTCGGCCTGGCCGGGCTGGGGGCCCTCGCGCTGCCCGCCGCGAGCCTTGAGCTCGGCCTGCCGGGCGGCGGATCGCAGGCCGCCGGGACGGACGCCCGCAAGGCGTACGACCTGGTCAGCGAGAGCTTCGGGCCCGGCTTCAACGCGCCGCTGGTGGTCGTCGTGGACGCCCATGACGCGCCGCGGCCCGAGCAGGCGGTGCAGGCCGTGGCGGGCAAGCTGCAGACCCTGAAGGGCGTCAGGACGCTGCTGCCGCCGACCGTCGACCAGGCCGGCCGGACCGCTCTGGTGCCCGTCATCCCGCAGACCGGCCCGGACCACGCGGACACCGAGTCGCTGGTCACCGAGATCCGCGACCAGCGCGCCGAGCTCAAGTCCGCGACCGGCGCGAGCATCGCCGTCACCGGCACCACGGCCGCCAACATCGACGTCTCCACCAAGCTCGGCCAGGCCCTGCCGCCGTTCGTCGCGGTGATCGTCGGCATCGCCCTGCTGCTGCTGGCGCTGGCCTTCCGCTCGGTGCTGGTGCCGCTCAAGGCGGTGCTCGGCTTCCTGCTCAGCATCGTGGCCTCGCTCGGCGCGGTGGTCGCGGTCTACCAGTGGGGCTGGCTGGACGGCCTGATCGACGTACCCAAGGTCGGCCCGGTGGTCAGCTTCGTGCCGATCCTGCTGATCGGCGTGCTGTTCGGGCTGGCGATGGACTACGAGCTGTTCCTGGTCTCCGGGATGAAGGAGCGGTACGTCCACGGCGAGGAGCCGCGCGAGGCGGTCGTCGGCGGGGTGAAGGGCGGCGCCCGGGTGGTGACCGCGGCCGCGCTGATCATGATCTCGGTGTTCGGGGCCTTCGTCTTCGGCCACGACCCGATCGTCCAGCCGATCGGCTTCGCCCTCGCGGTGGGCGTGCTGGTGGACGCCTTCGTGGTGCGGATGGCGCTGGTGCCGGCCGCGATGGCGCTGTTCGGCAGGGCGGCCTGGTGGTTCCCGAAGCGGCTGGAGAAGGCCGTGCCGAAGGTCGACATGGAGGGCGAGCAGCTGATCGCCCGGCTGGAGGAGGAACGGGTCGAGGAGCCCGTGAAGGTGTGACGTCCGGTGTGCCCGGCGGAACCCCGCCGGGCACACCGCTCACTGCGGCAGCCGCCGGCTACTGCGGCAGCCGCTGCTCGAACCAGACCACCTTGCCGGTGCCCAGCCGGGTGGCGCCCCAGCGGTCCGCGCACCGGGCCACTATCTGCAGCCCGCGCCCGCGTTCGTCCTCCGGGCCGGTACGGCGCGGCCGCGGCAGCAGCGGGCTGTCGTCGCCGACCTCGCAGCGCAGCCGGGTGGTGCGCACCAGGCTCAGGGTGACCGGTCGGGTCGCGTGCTGGACGGCGTTGGTCACCAGCTCGCTGACCATCAGCTCGGTCGCCTCGCTCAGCCCGTCCAGCCCCCAGCGGCGCAGGGTGTGCGCGGCCAGCCGGCGCGCCCGGCCCGGCGTCTCGTTGCGCGGCTGCAGGTACCAGTGCGCGACGTCCCCGGCCGGGATGCCGTCGAAGCAGGCGCCGAGCAGGGCGATGTCGTCACCGCGGTCCCCGGGCGGCAGGATTCGCAGCGCCTCCTGGCACAGCTGCTCGGGGGACTGCCAGCGGGCGGCGGAGATCCTGGCGCGGAGCACCTCCAGGCCGTCGCTGATCGGACGGCTGCGGGTCTCCACCAGGCCGTCGGTGAACAGCAGCAGCGCCGAGCCGGGCGGCGCGGGCAGTTCGACGGAGTTGAAGTCCACCCCGCCGACCCCGATCGGTGCCCCGGAGTCCAGCTCCACCAACTCGGCCGTGCCGTCCGGGCGGACCAGCACCGGCGGGACGTGCCCGGCGTTGGCCAGCACCACCCGGTTGGCGATCGGGTCGTACACCGCGTACACGCAGGTGGCCAGGTGCTGTTCGCGGCCGAGCCGCTGGGCCTGCTCGTCCAGGTGGTAGAGCACCTCGTGCGGTGGCAGGTCGAGGGCGGCCAAGGTCTGGGCGCTGGTGCGCAGTTGGCCCATGATGGCGGCCGAGGTGAGCGAGTGGCCCATCACGTCGCCGACGATCAGGGCGACCCGGTTGCCGGGCAGCGGCACCGCGTCGTACCAGTCGCCGCCGACCTGCGCGCCGCGCTCGCCGGGGAGGTAGCGCTGGGCGAGCCGGACGCCGTGCGACTGCGGCAGCCGCAACGGCAGCATGCTGCGCTGGAGTTCGTTGGCTATCTCCCACTCGCGGGCGTACCGCAGCGCGGTGTCCACCGCCAGCCCGGCCTGGGTGGCCAGGTGCGCGGCGGTCGCGGTGTCGGCCGGGTCGAAGGCCGGGCGGCCGGTGCGTTCAGGGGGCCGCCGGATCAGCACCAGCAGCCCGAGGACGGCCTTGCGGCCGCGCAGCGGCAGAGCGAGGACGGAGGTGCCGGCGGCCAGCCGCGCCAGCCCGCGGGGGCCGTACAGCTCGCGCAGCAGCGTCTCGGTGCGCTCGGCCGCGGGCGTGCCCAGGACGGCCGACTCGGCCGGACGGCGGCTCAGCAGGACGTGCGCGAGCGCGCCGCCGCGGGTGACCGGGACGGCCGGGCCCGGGTCGGCGGTGGAGCGGGAGCCGAACCGGGAGCGGTGCCGGTCGTCCACGCCGCCCTTGCGGCCGCGCCGGCCGATCCGGGTGCCGGTGCTGTGGTGGATCCGCAGCTCGTCCGGGAAGCCGGGCTCGCGCTCGACGTTGGGCAGCGGGTCGCGCAGGTGGACGACGGCCGCGTCGGCGAGGGTCGTGACCAGCACCCGGCCGATGTTGCGCAGGGTCGCGGACAGGTCGAGGGCGCTGTTGATCCGTCGGGTCGCCGCGTCGAGGTAGGCGAGGCGGTCGGCCACCCCTTCCGCCGCCCCGGCGCGGTCCGGCCGTGCCGTCGGCGGCTTCGCCGGGGCCGCGGCCCCGACTTTCGCCTCTGGCCGGGCCGGGACCCGGCGGCCCTGGCCCGGGACGGCGGGCGGCTGCTCCGCCTCGGTCTTGAGCTGGTCGCGCACGGCTGCCTGTCCTGGATTCGGTGTGGTCGGTGGGTGGGCTGGGCGGTGGGTGTGCTGGTCGGACGGTCGGACGGTCGGGCGGTCGATCAGCCGACGCGTCGACAGCACAGGAACAGCTGTTCCTCCGGCGGCAGCGTGGTACTGGCCGGCGCGTACGGATGCCCCGAGCACTCCTCGACGGCGAAACCGGCCGCGACCAGAACCCGTTCCAGATCCTCCCGCAGATACCCACTGATCCGCAGCTCTCTGCCAAGGAACGGAAGCGGAACGTGATCCAGGTCCGCCTCGACCATACCGAGCGCCAGCAGTCCGCCCGGCCGCAGGAGTTCGCGCAACCGCCCGAGCACGGTCGGGACCTCGTCCTGCGGCAGCAGGATCAGGGAGAAGAACGCGGTGACGGCGGCGAAGGTGCCGTGGCCCTCCGGGCCGAGCCCGGGGACGCCCCAGACCCGGTCGGCGCGCTCGGTGGCCAGATCGTACAGGTCGATCCGATGGAAATCGGGCGGGTACGGGCCGGGGTGGTTCGCCTGACGGGCCAGCGCGAGCATCACGTCCGAGAGGTCCATCCCGGTCACCCGCAGCCCGCCGGCGGTCAGCTGGCGGACGGTCGGCTCGCCGGTGCCGCAGCCCACGTCCAGCACCCGGGCCCCGGGTTCGAGCGCGGTGAGCAGCTGCTTCCCGCACTCCAGCTGCCCGTCCTTGGCGGGGAAGGCCTCGCCGTACCCGGCGCCGATGGTGTCGAAGGCGACCGCCTGGAGGGCCCGCGCCGCACGGCGCCGCCGTACGTCGGGTTCGTCGTCGGCTTCCTCGCCGACCGGGAACGAATCGGATATCTGTCCGGTCGTCACGTTGAGAGGCACCCTTCCACCCGTGGCCTCCGGTCGGCTCCTCCGCAGCCTCGCGGGCCGCTGCCGGTGGCGGTACGTCACGCTCCCCGCATCACTTCGCATCACACAGGCGGACTGCGCCCCGACACGTTCCCGGCAGACACTCGTGTGCGTACTGGCATCTGAGAATATGCGTGATCACTGCGCCATGGGGTCCCTTTCCAGCCAACTCGTCATGCTTGGGCCGATGTGGCCCGGGTTCACGGAAGCACTACGGTGCGGGCGGGGGTGGTGCGCCGGGCCCCGCACGCCGGACGGCACGCCGGGGTGGCGGCGCTGACCTGCGGTTTCGCCAGCCCGCAGGCTGACAATCGGACGTTTATCGAACGTCAATCGGCGCGGTGCACAGTTGAGTCCAGCGCCGGGGAAGCGTTGAGGGCGCTCCCGCAGCCGGGGGGCTGCGGGAGCGCCGACGCGCGGATCGGGGGAGGCGCTCCGCTGGAGGGCGGAGGCCTTACGGCGCGGGGGGAGAAGAGAAGGGCTCGGTGTGCTGACGGGAAATGAGGTCCGCCACGGGGGAGGCCTCCGGCACACCGAGCCGCGTGAAGATCGCGTGCGCCTCCTGGAGACAGGCGAGCCCGCGGGCCGGCTGGGCCAGGGCGAGCAGTGCCTCGCCGAGGGCGGCGTTGGCCAGGCCCTGGCAGTAGGCGGAGTCCAGTTCCTGGCCGATCGCGAGTGACTCGCCGGCCGCTTCGGCGGCCTCGGTGTGCTGCTCGGCGGCGAGCAGGGCGGAGGCGAGGCGGGCGAGGGTGTAGCCCTCCCACAGGGGGTTCTGCTGAGACTGGTAGAGCTGGTGGGCCTCTCGCAGGTGCGGGACGGCTTCGTTGCCGGAGAGCACCACGCCGAGCTGATAGAGCGTCTGGGCGAGCAGCGGTCCGTGTTTGGACGCCCGGGCGGCGGCGACACCGTCGCTGGCGGACTTGACCGCTGTCTCAGTCATGCCGAGCCGGTGCTGCACCCGGGCCATGTTGCTGACGACCCGCGCCTCAAGGATGGGTGCGCCGACGGCCTGGCTGGTGGCCCGGGCCTGTTCGAGGAACAGCAGGGCATCGGCCGGCCGGTTGCCGACGTTCAGGATCACGCCCAGCATGTTGGCCGTGGCCAGCAGCAGGAAGGTCGGTTCGTCCGGAGCCTGGTGGTCCAGACTCCGGCGGAAGGACTGCTCGGACCCCTGGAAGTCACTGGTGGCGGACTGCAGGGTGCCGAGGGCGAGGTGTACCCGGGCGAGCGCGGCACGGTCGCCGCGGTGCTCCGCATCGCGGCCGACGGTATCCAGGATCTGCCGTCCTTGGGGGCCGTGGGTGGGGTCCGGGCCGAGGCCGTAGAGCAGGATCAGCAGGTCGATCGCCGCGTGCTGCGAGGCGAAGGGACCGTTTGCCGCCGCGGCTGCGGCGCTGAGCAGCAGGGCTCCCTCGGTCCGCAGCCAGTCCTGAGCGGAACTGCTGGTCGGCAGGCTGATCCCGGCCGAGGATGGCGTGGTCAGCAGCTCCGGTTCCGCATCGTCCGGTTCGATGGCTCGGGCCGCGTTGCGGACAGTTGGGATCAGCAGGTCGAGCAGCCGCAGCACCGCCCGTTCCTGTTCCTCGATATCCCCGATCCGCTCGTTCTGCCGCTGGGCGTAGAGCCGGAGCAGGTCGTGGTAGCGGTAGCGGCCGGGGGTGAAGCACTCCAGCATATTCGCCTCGACCAACGCCTCGGCGAGGTCCTCGGCGGTGTACTCGTCCACGCCGAGCAGCGCCGCGGCGGCCGCCAGCGGGATGTCGGGCGAGTCGATCAGGGCGAGCAGTCGAAAGGCGCGGGCCTCGGCCGCGGACAGCTGTCCGTAGCCGAGCCCGATGGTGGTCTCCACGGCGAGGTTGCCGAGCTGGAGTTCGTCCAGCCGTCGGCGCTGGTCGGCTAACCGACTGGCCAGGTCGGAGACGCTCCAGCGCGGGCGGCTGGCCAGCCGGGCGGCGGCGATGCGGACGGCCAGCGGGAGGAAGCCGCAGGCGGTGACCACCTTCATGGCCGCCTCCGGCTCGGCGGCGACCCGCTGCTCGCCGACGATGGCCGAGAACAGCGCCAGCGCCTCGGTAGGGGTCAGTTCCTCGACGTCGAACAGCTGGGCGCCGGGGATGCCGGCCAGCCGGGAGCGGCTGGTGGCGAGCACCGCGCAGCCGGAGACCCCGGGGATGAGCGGCTGGATCTGGTCCGCGTCGCGCGCGTTGTCGAGCAGGATCAGCATCCGGCGGTTGGCCAGCAGCGAGCGGTAGAGGGCGGCCCGCTGCTCCAGCGAGTCGGGGTTCTCGGTGACGCCGAGCGCGTGGAGGAAGTCGCCCAGGACGATCACCGGGTCGGCGGGCGAGGTACCGGCTCCGCGCAGGTCGACGTAGAGCTGCCCGTCCGGGAACTCGGCGCGGACGCGGTGGGCGACATGTACCGCGAGGGTGGTCTTGCCGACCCCGCCGATGCCGGCCAACGAGGTCACCACCACGGCCTGGCCGGTGGCGTTCATCAGGACCGTCGAGAGGTCGCTCACCAGCTCGGCGCGACCGCTGAAGTCCGAGACATCAGCGGGGAGTTGGGCTGGCGCGGGAGCTGCCGTCGGGCCTTCCTCGCGGGCGGCGCGGGCGGGTACGGCGGGGAGGACGAGCTCCGGGTCGGCGGCGAGGATGCGGGTGTGCATCGCGGACAGGCCCACGCCCGGTTCGACCCCGAGCTCCTCGATCAGCAGCTTGCGGGTATCGGTGTAGACGCCGAGTGCCTCGGCCTGGCGTCCGCAGCGGTACAGCGCCAGCATCAGCAGTTCGCGCAGCCGCTCGCGCAGCGGATGCTCGGCCGTCAGGTTGTTGAGCTCGCCGACGATCTCGGCGTGCAGGCCGATGTCGAGGGCGGCGGCGCACAGCTCCTCGGCGGCGGCCACCTTGCGTTCGGCGAGCCGCAGCCGCTGGGCATCGGCGTAGGGGCCGGGGATGCCTGTGAGAGGACGGCCGCTGAACAGGTCCAGCGCCTGTACCAGCAGTCGATGCGCCTCATGCTGGTCGCCGGAGGCGCGGGCGGCCGCGGCCTCGGCGGAGAGCCGCTCGAAGACCGTCAGGTCGAGGGCCTCGCCCGGGATGCGCAGGGCGTAGCCGTCGGCGACCGAGATCAGCAGCTCGGCAGGCCGGCGGACCTCGCGCCGCGGCTCGATGACGGAGCGCAGACGGGAGATGTAGGTGCGCAGCGCGGCCACGGCCTGGGTCGGCGGCCGGTCGCCCCAGAGCGCGTCGACCAGGTCCTGGGTGGTGACCAGGCGGCCGGAGTGCAGCAGAAGGGTGGTCAGAACGGCCTGCTGCTGGGGGGAGCCGAGGGAGAGGGGCTTGCCGTCGAGCCATGCCTGGACCGGACCGAGGACTTGGAAGCGCAGCGCAGGTGTCTGCGGCGTCTCCCGAAACTCCATGAAGTCCCCCGATGGCCTGTGGTGTCGATTCCGTGAAAGGGCGCTCGGCGGTCCGCCGTGGTGCTTCAGCTTAGGCGGGCGCCTGACTCTGCCGGACGGCGCCGCAAGCCGCACGATGTTTATCGGACATTTAATCAACCTTACGATACTGTCCCCGCGCCCGCGCCACGGAGGTCGGGCGGGACACAATTGATGACCGAAAGGCGGCCGCCCAATGGCCAACGACCAGAGCGAGACCCCGGTGCCGTCGACGCCCGAGAACGCGGCGCAGACCGGTGCCCCGGCCGCCGCTGTGGAGGCGGGCAAGGCTGTCGAGGGCGCGGTGGCCGCGTCCTCGAACCCCACCGAGTACACCGCGCCCACCGACGCGGACAAGACCGCGTTCGAGAACGGCCCCTTTGGTGACGAGGGTCAGTACATAGCGGAGCCCGCCTCGCCGGCCGCCGGCCAGTCGGGCGGCCCGTACGAGCCGGAGAGCCTCGTTGGCGGCCACCCGTAAGTCATGCGGGCCAAGCGTCCCCGTGCCCCCGTCCGGGCGCGGGGGTGCTTGCATGTCAGCTCTGGAGTTTCAAGTCTGACGCAATGTAAGATCGAACTGCTGTTCGCCCGCTTGTGGGTGGGCCTGGCGGTTATGTGAGCAGGTTTCGTCGTGTTGCGGTGGTTGCCGTGTCGACCGCCGTTGTGACTGCCGGATACGTGGCGACTGCCGCGGGGGCCTTCGCGAGTGTCATCGGCGGCCGCCCGTAAGTCGTTCCGACCCAGTGCCCCCGCGCCCCTGATCGGGCGCGGGGGCACTGTCGGTTATGTGCGCGCCAATTCGTGTGCGGGCGCATCGCGGTGGCCGATTCCCGCCCGTGGTGCACGCATGGTGACCGGAGTCATCCGTAACGTGCCCGGCGGCGGGCCCGCGGCGTTCCGGAATTCCGGATTCACCGGGGGGATTACCGGGCCCCGAATGCCGTGGTTTGCGTGGGTTTTGCCGCAATTACCGGCGCCGATCTCAATCAGCTGAATCGCGGGGCTCCGGGGCGGGCGAGACGTGGCGCGGTTCGGCGGTCCATTCGCGGCCGCCGCCCTCGGGGCGCAGGTAGTGCTCGCCGCCGAGGGTGCCCATGTAGATGCCGGTGCGTCCGGTCCTCCGGTCGAGGACGAGTTCGCCCACCTGGGGCCGGTAGGCCCGGGCGTCGTGCTGTCGGGTGCTCACCGTGCTGCTCCTCGCTCTCGTGCGCGACTGGCCAGCATCTCTAGAGAAGCTAATATCTCTAGAGATGTCAACGGTCGTATCTCCTTACCGGCGGCCGCGGGCGCGCCTAGGATTTGTCCGAGGGAGAGGGAGCGGCGATGACCGGCAGCAGTGGCGACAAACAGCCCAAGTACCAGCGGATCGCGGACTCCCTGAAGGCGGCCATCGACGACGGCCGCTACCGCGCGGGCGACCGGCTGCCCGGCGAGAACGACCTCATGGACGAGTACGGCGTGGCCCGGATGACCGCCCGCCAGGCGCTCGGCGTGCTGCAGAGCGAGGGCATCGCGGAGGCCCGCCGGGGCGCCGGGGTGTTCGTCCGGGACTTCCGGCCGCTGCGCCGGCGCGGCATCCAGCGGCTGGCGCAGGGGCAGTGGGGCTCCGGCCGGTCGATATGGTCCGCGGACATCGACAACCGCAGCCTGGTGGTCGACCAGGTCTCCGTCGCCGAGCAGGGCGCGCCCGAGCACGTGGCCCGGGTGCTCGGGGTGGACCCGGGCGCGTCGATGTGCGTACGGCACCGCCGCTTCGTCCTGGACGGCAAGCCGGTGCTGCTCTCCACCTCCTACCTGCCCGCCGTCCTGGTCGCCGGCACCGCCATCACCCGCGAGGACACCGGCCCCGGCGGCACCTACGCCCGGCTGGCCGAGATCGGCGCCAAGCCCGTGCACTTCCGCGAGGAGGTCCGCTCCCGGATGCCCAGCGCCGAGGAGTCCACCCGCCTCGAACTCTCCGCCGGCACCCCGGTCATCCTGATCTGCCGCACCGCCTTCGCCGACGAGGGGCAGGTCGTCGAACTCAACGAGATGATCCTCGACGCCGCCTCCTACGTCCTGGAGTACGACTTCGACGCCTGAGCGCCGCGAGGACGCCCCCGCCCCGGTCGCGGGGTGCGACCGGGGCGGGGGAGGGCGCAGGTGCGGCTACTCCTTGGAGCGGATCCGCAGGCTGGTGATCAGCGGGCCTTCCGTCGTCTCGCGGAAGAAGTCGTTGCCCTTGTCGTCGACGACGATGAAGGCCGGGAAGTCCTCGACCTCGATGCGCCAGACGGCCTCCATGCCGAGCTCGGCGTACTCCAGCACCTCGACCTTCTTGATGCAGTCCTGGGCGAGGCGGGCGGCCGGGCCGCCGATCGAGCCGAGGTAGAAGCCGCCGTGCGCGGCGCAGGCGTCGGTGACCTGCTTGCTGCGGTTGCCCTTGGCGAGCATGACCATCGAGCCGCCGGCGGCCTGGAACTGGTCGACGTAGGAGTCCATCCGGCCGGCCGTGGTCGGGCCGAAGGAGCCGGAGGCGTAGCCCTCGGGGGTCTTGGCCGGGCCGGCGTAGTAGACCGGGTGGTCCTGGAGGTACTTGGGCATGCCCTCGCCCGCGTCCAGGCGCTCCTTGATCTTGGCGTGGGCGATGTCACGGGCGACCACCAGGGTGCCGGTGAGTGAGAGCCGGGTCTTGACCGGGTACTTGGACAGCTCGGCGCGGATCGCGGACATCGGCTGGTTGAGGTCGACGCGCACCACGTCGTCGTCCAGGTGCTCGTCGGTGGTGTCCGGCAGGTACTTGGCCGGGTCGGTCTCCAGCTGCTCCAGGAACACGCCCTCGGCGGTGATCTTGCCGAGTGCCTGGCGGTCGGCGGAGCAGGAGACGGCCATCGCGACCGGCAGCGAGGCGCCGTGGCGCGGCAGTCGGACCACGCGCACGTCGTGGCAGAAGTACTTGCCGCCGAACTGGGCGCCGATGCCGATCTTCTGGGTCAGCTCGGTGACCTTGGCCTCCAGCTCCAGGTCCCGGAAGCCGTGGCCGGTCCTGGCGTTGCCCGAGGTCGGCAGGTTGTCCAGGTAGTGCGCCGAGGCGTACTTGGCGGTCTTGAGCGCGAACTCGGCGCTGGTGCCGCCGATCACGATGGCCAGGTGGTACGGCGGGCAGGCGGCGGTGCCGAGCGAGCGGATCTTCTGCTCCAGGAACGAGAGCATGCTCGCCTCGTTCAGGATGGCCTTGGTCTCCTGGTACAGGTACGACTTGTTGGCGGAGCCGCCGCCCTTGGCCATGAACAGGAACTTGTACGCGTCGCCGTCGGTGGCGTACAGCTCGATCTGGGCCGGCAGGTTGTTGCCGGTGTTCTTCTCGTCCCACATGGTCACCGGGGCCATCTGGGAGTAGCGCAGGTTGAGCTTGGTGTACGCGTCGAACACGCCGCGCGCGATGGCGGACTCGTCGCCGCCCTGGGTCAGCACGTTCTGGCCGCGCTTGCCCATGACGATCGCGGTGCCGGTGTCCTGGCACATCGGGAGGATGCCGCCGGCCGAGATGTTGACGTTCTTCAGCAGGTCGAGCGCCACGAAGCGGTCGTTCGGGCTGGCCTCCGGGTCGTCCAGGATGCGGCGCAGCTGGGCGAGGTGCGCGGGGCGCAGGTAGTGCGAGATGTCGTGCATCGCCTCGGCGGTGAGCAGCCGCAGGGCCTCGGGCTCGACCTGGAGGAAGCTGCGACCGCCGGCCTCGAAGGTGGAGACACCCTCGGAGGTCAGCTTGCGGTACGGGGTCGGGTCAGCCCCCAGGGGGAGCAGGTCGCTGTACTCGAAGTCTGGCGTGGGAGCCATGGGGGCGGTCCTTAGGTGTCCAGTGATCCGGCTGCGTCGGCGAAGCACCATCCAGGGTAGGACCCGCTGATCACACGCATGCGGACAGGTCAGCCTTGCGTGACGGGGCTCACTCGGGCAGCAGTGCGAGCGACTACGCTTGCGCCGTGGACAACTCGCCGTCGCAGGACGACCCGGGGCAGCCGCCGGTGCCGGCTCCCGTACCGATGACCAAGCCCGAACTCAAGCCTCAGCCCGCGGCCGAGCCGCGGCCCTCGCACGCCCCGGTGGCGGAGGCGGAGCTGCGCGTCTCGGACGCGGACCGCGAGCGGGTCGCGGAGCTGCTGCGGGACGCCTACGCCGAGGGCCGCCTGGACGCGGACGAGCACGCCGAGCGGATCGAGGCCGCGTACGCCGCCAAGACCTTCGGCGACCTGGTGCCGCTGACCCGGGACCTGCCCGCCCACCGGCCGCTCTCCTTCGAGAAGCCGCCGCTGGACGTCCCGGCGCCGGCCCCCGCCCCGACGCAACTGCCGCCCGCGCGCCAGGAGTCGCCGTCGGTGGTGGCGATCTTCGGCGGCGCCGCCCGCAAGGGCCGCTGGCGGGTCGGCTCGCACCTGACCGCCTTCACCATGTTCGGCGGGGTGGAGATCGACCTGAGCGACGCCGTGTTCGAGTCCCCTGAGGTGGAGATCACCGTCACGGCGATCTTCGGCGGGGTCGAGGTCCGGGTGCCGGAGAACGTCAGCCTGCACGGCTCCGGGGTGGGCATCTTCGGCGGGTTCGACGTTCGCGAGCAGACCGCCGCGGACCCGTACGCTCCGGTCGTGCGGGTCAAGGGCGTTGCCCTGTTCGGCGGTTGCAACGCCAAGCCGCGCCGGGGCAAGAAGCTCAAGGAGTGGGTGCGCAAGCAACTCGGCACCGACTGACTCGAATTGGCCTGTTGAGTGCCCGGCTGGGGATCAACTCCCGGCCGGGCACTCGGCGTTGTGGCGGGTGCACTCCGTAGTCGATTGCGTGCAGTGTGCATGAATCCCGGCGGGGCGGGGTAGGTCATTCCGCACATCGCTTCTTGTACGGCTGCGCACCGGAGGCGGCCAAGCGGCCGGTCCGGAGGGTTGGACCAGCGGGGGCTCGCAGCCGGGCAGCGGAGCGAGGTTCCCCGTGTCCGAGAGCCTCGTCAGGAGTACCGGCCGTGCTGCATCCGATCGAGTCCCGCCCCACCTCGCCAGTCGCCGCCGCCCACATGCTGGAGCGTCGTCCGGCCGTCCGCCCGCAGCCGCAGCCCCCGGGCGGCCCGGCGGGCACCGCTGCGGGCACCGCCGCGGGCGAGGACAACCCCTGGCACACCGGTGCGGCCTGTCGGCGGGACGAGGTGGGGCTGTTCTTCGCGCCCTCGAAGGAGCCGACGGCGGCCCGGCTGTCGCGCGAGGAGCAGGCCAAGCAGGTGTGCGCCCGCTGCCCGGTGCTGCTGGAGTGCCGCGAGCACGCGCTGGCGCAGCCGGAGCCGTACGGGGTCTGGGGCGGGCTGACGGCCGCCGAGCGGCGGGTGGTGCTGGCCCGGCGCCGACGCCGGGACGCGGAGCTGCGCGAGGCCGCCCGGGTGACCACGACCCGGAGCCGGATAGCCGGTTGACGGCGGGCCGGAGACGGGAGCCGGGAGGCGGATCCCCCGAAAGGCGGTCGCAAACGCGGCGCGGCCTCGGCGGAGGGGGATTCCGCCGAGGCCGCGCCCGAACGTCCTGTCTTCGAGGCCGTTTCGCGTGGGTCAGTTGGCGCGGTCGAAGTCGATCGCGCTGTAGGCCCGCAGCTTCGCCAGCTTGTGGACGGAGTTGATCTCGCGGATCGTGCCGCTCTTGGAACGCATCACCAGCGAGCTGGTGGTGGCGGTCTCCGAGCGGTAGTGCACGCCGCGCAGCAGCTCGCCGTCGGTGATGCCGGTGGCGACGAAGAACACGTTCTCGCCGCTGACCAGGTCGTTGGTGGTGAGCACCCGGTCCAGGTCGTGCCCGGCGTCCAGGGCCTTCTGCCGCTCGGCCTCGTCCTTGGGCCACAGCCGGCCCTGGATCACGCCGCCCATGCACTTCATCGCGCAGGCCGCGATGATGCCCTCCGGGGTGCCGCCGACGCCCATCAGCAGGTCGACGCCGGTGCCCTCACGGGCGGCCATGATGGCGCCGGCCACGTCGCCGTCGGAGATGAACTTGATCCGGGCGCCCGCCTCGCGGATCTCCCGGACCAGGCCGTCGTGGCGCGGGCGGTCGAGCACGACCACGGTGACGTCCTCGACGGCGCTGCCCTTGGCCTTGGCGACCCGGCGGATGTTGACGGCCGCCGGGGCGGTGATGTCGACGAACTCGGCGGCCTCGGGGCCGGCCACCAGCTTGTCCATGTAGAACACGGCGCTGGGGTCGAACATGGTGCCGCGGTCGGCGACGGCCAGCACGGCCACCGCGTTGTTCATACCCTTGGCGGTCAGCGTGGTGCCGTCCACCGGGTCGACCGCGACGTCGCACTCGGCGCCGGTGCCGTCGCCGACCCGCTCGCCGTTGTAGAGCATCGGGGCTTCGTCCTTCTCGCCCTCGCCGATGACGACCACGCCGTTCATCGAGACGGTCGAGACGAGGGTGCGCATCGCCTTCACGGCGGCACCGTCCGCGCCGTTCTTGTCGCCGCGGCCGACCCATCGGCCGGCGGCCATGGCGGCCGCCTCGGTGACCCGGACGAGCTCGAGCGCGAGGTTCCGGTCGGGAGCCTCGGGCGCGACCTCCAGGGCGCGGGGGAGGTGGTGCGGGTACTGCGTGGTCATCGTCGTTACCTCTCTGTACGCGACGGCCAGTGAGCGCCCGACTACTGCCTGGTCGAACGCCGTGGTGAGGGTTCTGCGATCGTATCTGCCCACGAGATGACTGTCTGTGGCGCGGGTCGCCACCCTGTGGCGAAATGCACCGGTTCGCCAGGCTTCACCCGTACGTGGACACCCCGGGTGGCCCCGCCCGGATGTGGATGAGTCACCATGTGGGGGTGGCTGCAGAGAGCAAGGGCATGAGAGGTCGGCAGACCGTACGGGACATGGTCCTGTCGATGCTGGCGGTCGGTTTCGTCGTCTGGATCGGGTATCTGTTCCTCCCGCACGACGCCAACAGTGACCCGGTGCACGTGGTCGAGTACAAGGTGGCGGCGGCCGGCGCCAAGCGCGCCGCGCCCTATCCGCTGCTCTCCCCGGAGGGGCTGTCCGACAAGTGGCGGGCCACCTCGGTCAGCTACACCCCGGCCGACCTGAACTCCGGCAAGGGCAACGCCTGGCACCTGGGCTTCGTGACGCCCTCCGGCCAGTACGCGGCCGTCGAGCAGGCCGACGTGCCGCGCGACAAGCTGCTGGCCGACAAGGTCGCGGGCGGCCGGCCGGACGGCACCTCGGACGCCGCCGGGCACGCCTGGGACCGGGTGCAGGGCGACAAGGGCCGCGCGCTGGCCGCGCAGACCGGCTCGGCGACCACCCTGATCACCGGCACCGCCTCCTACGAGGAGCTGGCCGAGCTGGCCCAGGCGCTCAAGTAGCGCCAGGGCTCCGTGGGTGCGCGGAAGGGCCCGCACCGGGTGAACCGGTGCGGGCCCTTCGCCGTTCCGTCGCGGATCAGACGGTGGTGACGACCTCGTCGTAGGCCAGGCGCGGGGAGCGCGGGAACCAGGCGTCCTCGCCCGGCTTGCCGATGTTGACCACGGCCAGCACCGAGTGCTCGCCGTCGCCGAAGAACTCCTTGTTGAGGCCCGCGGCGTCGTAGCCGGTCATCGGGCCGGCGGCCAGGCCGGCGGCGCGCACGCCGATGATGAAGTACGCGGCCTGCAGGGCGCCGTTCAGCGCGGCGGACTGCTCGCGGACGGAGCGCTCCGAGAAGAACATGTCCTTGGCCTGCGGGAAGTGCGGGAGCTGGGTCGGCAGCTCCTCGTGGAACTCGTTGTCCGCGGCCAGGATGGCGACCAGCGGCGCGGTGGAGGTCTTGGCCTTGTTGCCGTCCGCCATGTGCTGGACGAGGCGCTCGCGGGCCTCGGCGGAGCGGACCAGGACGACGCGCAGCGGCTGCTGGTTGAAGGCGGTCGGGCCGTACTTGACCAGGTCGTAGATGGCCTGGACCTGCTCCTCGGTGACCGGCTCGTCGGTGAAGGTGTTCGCGGTGCGGGCCTCGCGGAACAGCAGGTCCTGAGCGGCGGCGTCGAGTACCAGGGCGTCGGTGGTCATGCTTCTGCACCTCATGCGGGAGGGGGTTCGTCGGTGTGACCGGCGCGGCCGATCACCTGCTCCAACATAGGTGAAGTTTCAACGATTCCCCAAGGGGCTGTGACCCGCGTCACTCCCCGGTCGGGGCCCCGCCCTCCTCGGCTGCCAGTGCGGCGTCCAGTCGGGCCCGGGCGCCGTCCAGCCAGCGCTGGCAGACCTTCGCCAGCTGCTCGCCACGCTCCCACAGGGCCAGCGACTCCTCAAGGGAGGTGCCGCCGTTCTCCAGCTGCCGGACCACGTCCAGCAGCGCGTCCCGGGCGTGCTCGTAGCCCAGCGCGTCGTCCGGGGTCGGCGCCGCCGCGTCCTGCTGCTCCTGCTGCTCTGCCATGCGTGCCAGCGTAGGGGCTGGCGCCGACAGGGACGGCTCCGGCAGGCGGAAACCCGCCCGCGCCCGCGCCGTCCCGGCAGCGCTCGTACCGGCTAGTCGCGAGTCTCGGTCTCGGCCGCGGCCACCGTGACGTCGAAGCCGCCGCGCGCCACCCGGGCGTGCAGCCCCTCCCCGGCCGCGACCTGCGCCGGGTCCGTCACCACCGTGCCGTCCGCCCGCTGCAGCACCGCGTAGCCGCGCTCCAGGGTGGCCGCCGGGGACAGCGCGACCACCCGGGCCAGGGTGTGCCCGAGGTCGCTCTGCGCGTGGTCCAGCCGGTGCCGCAGGGTGCGCCGGGCCCGCTCCAGCAGGCCGTCCACCTCCTGGCCGCGCCCGTCCAGCATCCGGTGCGGGGCGGCCAGCGACGGGCGGCTGCGCAGCCCGTCCAGCCCGTGCTGCTCGCGCTCGACCCGGGCCAGCACGTGCCGGCGGGCCCGGTCGCGCAGCTGACGGACTTTGGCCAGCTCCTCGCCGACGTCCGGGACCACCCGTTTGGCGGCATCGGTCGGGGTGGAGGCGCGCAGGTCCGCGACGAAGTCCAGCAGCGGCTGGTCCGGCTCGTGCCCGATCGCGCTGACCACTGGTGTACGGGCGGCCGCCACCAGCCGCACCAGCCCCTCGTCCGAGAACGGCAGCAGGTCCTCCACGCTGCCGCCGCCCCGGGCCACGATGATCACGTCCACCTCGGGGTGCTCGTCCAGCTCCCGGACGGCCGCGCTCACCCGCTCCACCGCGCTGACCCCCTGCACCGGGACGTTGCGCACCTCGAAGCGCACGGCCGGCCACCGCCGCCGGGCGTTCTCCAGCACGTCCCGCTCGGCCGCTGAGTCGCGCCCGGTGACCAGTCCGACGCACTGCGGCAGGAACGGCAGCGGGCGCTTGCGCTCGGGTGCGAACAGGCCCTCCCCGGCCAGCCGCCGCTTCAGCTGCTCCAGCCGGGCCAGCAGCTCGCCCAGGCCCACCGGCCGGATCTCCGAGGCCCGCATCGACAGCTGCCCGCGCGCCGCGTACCACTCCGGCTTGGCGTGCACGACGACCCGCGCGCCCTCCTGCACCACGTCCGCGACCTGGTCGAAGACCGAGCGGAAGCAGGTCACCGTGAGGGAGACGTCGGCCTGCGGGTCGCGCAGGGTGAGGAACACCACGCCCGCCCCCGGCCGACGGCTGAGCTGGGTGATCTGCCCCTCGACCCACACCGCGCCGAGCCGGTCGATCCAGCCGCCGATCAGCGCGGAGACCTTGCCGACCGGGAGCGGGGCTTCGGGGGAGCTGGTGTTGGCCATGCGTACGAGGCTAGCGGCGTGCGCCGACGGCTCGGGCGCTAACGGTGCCCGCCAGCGCCCGAAGCGGTACTGCCCTGCACCCCGAGCACCACCAGCCCGACCGCCAGCCAGGCCAGCCCGACGATCTGCGCCGTCGTCGAGGCCTCGTGGACCACCGCCCCGATCACCGCGATCCCCAGCACCGGGACGACCAGGTGCCGCAGCCGGTCCCGAGAGCCGTGCCGGACGGTGTACCAGCCGACCACCGAGGCGTGCAGCAGCGCGAAGGCGGTCAGCGCGCCCACGTTCACCACCGAGGTCAGCTGGTCCAGCCCGTCGTCCCGGTTGGCCGCCCAGACCGCCGCCGCCATGGTGATGACCGCGGCCGCCAGCAGCGCCCGCCGCGGCACCGCGCTGCCCGGGTCGACCGAGCCGAGCACCCGCGGCAGCCGCCCGTCCCGGCCCATCGCGAAGACCAGCCGCCCGGCCGCGGCCTGACCGGCCAGTGCCGCGAAGGCCGCGCCGATCGCCTTGCTGGCCGCCACCAGCACGTGCAGCCAGTGCCCGATGCCGCTCTCCACGGTGTCGTAGAAGGCCGAGCCCCGCGCGGCCGGGTCGGCGGCCAGCTGCCGCGGGGTCATCGGCTCCAGCAGCGCCGCCAGGTAGGTCTGGGCGACGAACAGCACCCCGGCCAGCGCCAGGCACCACAGCACCGCCTTGGCCACCGCCGCCGAGGCGCCGACCGCCTCCTCGACGAAGGTGGCGATCGCGTCGAAGCCCAGGTAGGAGAGCACCGCGACGGACACCGCGGAGATCACCGCGGTGAGCGAGAAGTCCCCGACGGCGGTGAACGGGGTGTCCCAGCCGCGCCGGGCGCCGTCCTGGGCCAGTGCCACCACGGCCGCGGCCGTGAACACCGCCAGCACCGCGATCTCCAGCGCCAGCACCGCGAAGCCGACCACGGCCGCCGTGCGCACCCCGATCAGGTTGAGCGCGGTGGTGACCATCACCGCGAGCGCCGTCCACAGCCAGCGGGAGACGCCCGGCACCAGGGAGTGCAGCGCGATCCCGGAGAACAGGTAGGCCACCGCCGGGATCAGCAGGTAGTCCAGCATCGCCATCCACCCGGCGATGAACCCCGGCCCCTCGCCCAGCCCGGCCCGGGCGTAGGCGAACACCGAGCCGGCCTGCGGCACGGCGCGCACCATCTGGGCGTAGGAGAAGGCGGTGAAGCCCATCGCCACCGTGGCGGCCAGGTAGACCGAGGCGACGGCGCCGTGGCTCGTGGCGTCCAGCACGCCGAACACGCCGACCGGGGCCATCGGGGCGATGAACAGCAGTCCGTAGACCATCAGATCGCGGACACCCAGACTGCGGCGCAGGCCGCTGGGCGTCGCCTGCTCGCTCACAGCGCTCATAGACACCAGATTTGAGCACTTCTGATCGGATCCGGCCGGAAATCGACCGCCGTCGGCGCGGCTGCCCGCCGGGAACGGGGCGACTCGCGGCCGCCCGTACGATGGAGCCATGTCCAACACCGCGCAGCGCCGTGTCCTGCTCGCCGCCCCCCGGGGCTACTGCGCGGGCGTCGACCGCGCCGTGATCGCCGTGGAGAAGGCCCTGGAGCAGTACGGGGCGCCCATCTACGTCCGCAAGCAGATCGTCCACAACAAGTACGTGGTGCAGACCCTGGAGAAGAAGGGCGCGATCTTCGTCGACGAGACGGAGGAGGTGCCCGAGGGCTCGATCGTCGTCTTCTCGGCGCACGGCGTCGCCCCGTCCGTCCACGACGAGGCGCGGGAAGGCAAGCTGGCCACCATCGACGCCACCTGCCCCCTGGTCACCAAGGTGCACAAGGAGGCCGTCCGCTTCGCCGACGAGGGCTTCGACATCCTGCTGGTGGGCCACGAGGGCCACGAGGAGGTCATCGGCACCATGGGCGAGGCCCCGGACCGGATCCACCTGGTGGACGGTGCCGAGGACGTCGCCAACGTGCGGGTGCGGGACGAGTCCAAGATCGTCTGGCTGTCCCAGACCACCCTGTCGGTGGACGAGACCATGGCCACCGTCGGTGAGCTGAAGAAGCGCTTCCCGGCGCTGGTCAGCCCGCCCAGCGACGACATCTGCTACGCGACCCAGAACCGCCAGGTCGCGGTCAAGCAGCTGGCCCCGGAGACCGACCTGCTGATCGTGGTCGGCTCCAAGAACTCCTCCAACTCGGTCCGCCTGGTCGAGGTCGGCCTGGAGTACGGCGCCAAGGCCGCCCACCTGGTGGACTTCGCCGAGGAGATCCAGGAGTCCTGGCTGGAGGGCGTCACCACGGTCGGCCTGACCAGCGGAGCCTCGGTGCCGGAGATCCTGGTCGACGGCGTGCTGGAGTTCCTGGCCGCGCGCGGTTACGACACGGTCGAGACGGTCAAGACCGCCGAGGAGCACCTGACCTTCTCGCTGCCCAAGGAACTGCGCCGCGACCTGCGCGCCGAGGCGGCGGGCAAGCTGTAGACCGCTGTGGAGAACCCGGCGCCCCGGTGGGGTGCCGGGTTTTCCGCTGTGCGTCGCCGCCGGGGCTCTCGTAGTTTTGTGCACAGGCTGTGGACGAGCCGGTCCACGGTCGAACGGTGGAGGGCGGAGTGATGACGGCGGTATTCGGCGTGGACATCGGCGGCTCGGGCATCAAGGGGGCCCCGGTCGACCTAGCCCGGGGAGCGCTCGCCCAGGAGCGCCACAAGGTGCTCACCCCGCAGCCGTCCGAGCCCGAGGCCGTGGTCGCCGCCGTGTGCGAGGTGGTCCGGCACTTCGACCACCAAGGGCCGGTCGGGCTGACCTTCCCCGGCGTGGTGGTCGGCGGCCGCACCAGGACCGCCGCCAATGTGGACAAGGGCTGGATCGGCCTGGACGCCGCGGGACTGTTCCGCGAGGCACTGGACCTGCCGGCGACCGTCCTCAACGACGCGGACGCGGCCGGCCTGGCGGAGTTCACCCACGGTGCCGGGCGTGGCGAGTCGGGCGTGGTGCTGGTGCTCACCTTCGGCACCGGCATCGGCAGCGCGCTCTTCGTGGACGGCACGCTGGTGCCCAACACCGAGCTGGGCCACCTGGAGCTGCGCGGCAAGGACGCCGAGCGCCGGGCCTCCTCGGCCGCCAAGGAGCGTCACGGGCTGACCTGGGAGCAGTGGGCTGGGCGGGTCAACGAGTACCTGGACCTGGTGGAGATGCTGTTCTCGCCGCAGCTGATCGTGATCGGCGGCGGGGTGAGCCGCAAGCACGACAAGTTCCTGCCGCTGCTGAAGGACCGCGAGGCGAGGGTGGTGCCGGCGGAACTGCGCAACGACGCGGGCATCGTCGGGGCCGCCATGGCGGCGGCCCGGGCGGCCGGCTGAGGGTCTGCCGGTGCCGGGCTCCGACGGGGTTGGTGGAGCTCAGCGGGAGCGGTGGATCCGCCGCTGGGCGACGAAGCGGGCGAGCACGATCAGCGCGGCCAGGCCGGTGCCGGAGAACAGCCAGCCGGCCCGCAGCGCCAGCCCGGTCGCCAGCGCCACCACCTGGGCGGTCACGCCCGAGGAGCTGACCGGCGCGAGCACCAGCAGCGCCAGGGCGAAGGCGATCGGCCCGCTGATCGGCGCGGCCAGCAGGTCGGCGTAGCGGACCCGGACGGCCAGCTGGAAGCAGACCACCAGGTAGCCGAGGCCGAACAGCAAGCCGAGGCCGTCGAACAGCAGCCGGTCCACGCCCGCCACCACGAGCGTCGCCAGCACGGCGACCACGCCGGTGCCGATGGCGGTCAGCCGGGTCGGCCGGCCGGTGCGGCGGCGCCCGTACACCCGCAGCCGGCGCCCGGGGGACTGGCGCGCCGCGGCGGGCCGGCCGACCACCGGGCGCGGCCGGGCAGGGGGAGGCTCGGGGGCGGAAGGGGCTCGGGTGCTCTCGGGAGCCCGGCCGGGACCGGGGACGGCGGCCGCGGCCGCGCCGTTCGGCGGACGGCGTCTGGGCCCTGGCGGCTGGGTACGGGTGCTCTGCTCCACCCGCCCAACGTACGGTCCGATCATCGCCACACTGTGTAATGGACCGTTCAGGTCTTGTCCCGTGTCTCAGGATGGAGTAGTTCTGTGATCGTCGCTCAGCGGTCCGACCAGCTCGGACGGGCCGACGAACCAAGATCATCGGATCACCGCACGGGGGACCTCATGGCCGCGGACTTCACCTTCGAACGCCTCGACCACTTCCAGCTCGACATCCCGGCCGGCGCCGAGGACGAGTGCCGGGCCTTCTGGTCCGGCGTGCTCGGCATGACGGAGCTGGAGAAGCCGCCGGTGCTGGCGGCCCGCGGCGGCTGCTGGTTCCGCGGCGGCGGGGTCGAGGTGCACCTCGGCGTGACCCCGGACTTCCGGCCGTCCGTGAAGGGGCACCCGGGCATCCTGGTGCGCTCGCTGGACGCCCTGGCCGAGCGGCTCACCGCGCACGGCCACGAGGTGCTCTGGGACGACAACCTGCCCGGCCACCGGCGCTTCTACGCGGCCGACAAGCTGGGCAACCGGCTGGAGTTCCTGGAGCCGCGACCGGCGGCGACCGAGGCGTAGGGCAGCGCAGGCGCTGCCCGTAGACTTGGGGGTCGGCCCGTACGGTGCCGACCCAACTCCTCCAAGCCCACGGGACTGCGCTTCATGTCGCTCACGATCGGAATCGTCGGCCTGCCGAACGTCGGCAAGTCGACCCTGTTCAACGCCCTGACCAAGAACGACGTGCTGGCGGCCAACTACCCGTTCGCCACCATCGAGCCGAACGTCGGCGTCGTCGGCGTCCCCGACCAGCGGCTGGCCAAGCTCGCCGAGATCTTCGGCTCCCAGCGCATCCTCCCGGCCACCGTCGACTTCGTGGACATCGCGGGCATCGTGCGCGGCGCCAGCGAGGGCGAGGGCCTGGGCAACAAGTTCCTCGCCAACATCCGCGAGTCGGACGCGATCTGCCAGGTCGTGCGCGCCTTCACCGACCCGGACGTGGTGCACGTGGACGGCAAGGTGTCGCCCAAGGACGACATCGAGACCATCCACACCGAGCTGATCCTGGCCGACCTCCAGACCATCGAGAAGGTCCTGCCGCGCCTGCAGAAGGAGGCGCGCCTCAAGAAGGACACCGCCCCCGTGCTGGCCGCCGCCGAGGCCGCGCAGGCGATCCTGGAGACCGGCAAGACCCTCTTCGAGGCCGGCTTCGACACCGCCCCGATCCGCGACCTGCACCTGCTGACCGCCAAGCCCTTCCTCTACGTCTTCAACGTGGACGAGGCCGAGCTGGCCGACGAGGACTTCAAGAACGCCCAGCGCGAGCTGGTCGCCCCCGCCGAGGCGATCTTCCTCAATGCCAAGATCGAGTCCGAGCTGATCGAGCTGGACGACGCCGAGGCCCTCGAACTCCTCCAGTCCATGGGCCAGGACGAGCCCGGCCTCGCCACCCTCGCCCGCGTCGGCTTCAACACCCTCGGCCTGCAGACCTACCTCACGGCCGGCCCCAAGGAAACCCGCGCCTGGACCATCAAGAAGGGTGCCACCGCCCCCGAGGCCGCCGGAGTCATCCACACCGACTTCCAGAAGGGCTTCATCAAGGCCGAGGTGATCTCCTTCGACGACCTGGTCGAGACCGGTTCCATCGCCGAGGCCCGCGCCAAGGGCAAGGCCCGCATCGAGGGCAAGGAATACGTCATGCACGACGGCGACGTCGTGGAGTTCCGCTTCAACGTGTGAGCGGGTGAAGTAACATCACGTCGCTGACGTGGCAAACATGCAGGTCAGAAGGGGGCGGACTCTGTCGAGTCCGCCCCCTTCGTCGTCACCGTGCTGGATGGGCGCTGGATTCTCTGGCGGCGCGTCAGCGGCAATCAGGTCTCGTAGACGGTGGACCGGTGTCCCGCATGAACAACCCAGACCACCAGTTCCCCGTTGTCGATCGTGTAGACGACTCGGTAGTCGCCGACGCGCAGACGGCGTCGCTCGGGCTGGGAGACGAGTGCGGTGGTGTTGAAGCCGAGCGGGTCGGTCTCCAGCTCGGTCAGCTTGGCTAGGATGCGCAGCGCCATGTCGCGAGGGATTTTCCGAAGCTCGGCCTGCGCCTCAGGGCGG
The DNA here is from genome assembly GCF_055560875.1 of Kitasatospora sp. NPDC023118. Classification (NCBI taxonomy): domain Bacteria; kingdom Bacillati; phylum Actinomycetota; class Actinomycetes; order Kitasatosporales; family Streptomycetaceae; genus Kitasatospora; species Kitasatospora sp. NPDC023118. Next base: position 117,429 of record NZ_JBVHHW010000017.1, on the reverse strand, counting down.
AAGACGGTTCGGTAGTCACTCACTGCGCGCCAGCGTCTCCCTCATGATGTCCTCGATCGGGATGCCGGGAGCCGGGTTGGCCATGCGCTCGTCGATGATCCGGTTGATCTCGCGCTCTTCCCATTCCTGGTATTTGCGCAGGATCCCGATGGAGACCACGGCGGCGACCTCCTTGCCTCGGCGTGTGATCACCGTGGGCACGTCGTCGCGGTCTGCGCGCTCCACCACCTCCGCCAGGTGTGCGCGCACGTCACGGACGGACTCTATGGGCAGTGGCTGCGTCATGCGCCCAAGGGTACCAAGTGTCCCATGTGTACACAAGGTGCCTCGCGGTGGTGGGCAGGATGCCTCGCCTGGCGCGTGCCGGCTGTGCTGGATGAACCTCGACGATGCTGGGGGACCCTGTTCTCTTTTCCGTGCTGACTTGGTGCTGACTCTTCAGTCTGATGGGCCCTCCTTTCAGTGGTACGTTATGTGGTACCAGTCATGGAGGGAGTTCAGTCGATGTCGATCACTGCGAGCGAGGCGCGCAAGGCTCTCTTTCCGTTGATCAAGAAGGTCAACGACGATCACGAGGCCATCGAGATCGTCTCCAAGCACGGGAACGCCGTACTCGTCTCGGCCGCGGACTACGCCGCCCTGCGCGAAGGCTCCTACCTGTTGCGCTCGCCGGCGAACGCGCGCCGTCTGCTCAAGGCGTACGAGAACGCCCTTGGCGGCATGGGGCTCTCCGAGCGGGAACTCATCGACCCTGATGCTGCGGGTGTCGAGAAGGGTGCTGCGTGAGGCTCGTCTTCGAAGAGGCCGGCTGGGAGGACTACACGTCTTGGCTCAAGAGCGACCGCAAGATGCTCGCCCGGATCAACAAGCTCATCGAGGACGCCTTGCGCGACCCGTTCACCGGGATCGGCAAGCCCGAGCCGCTGAAGTACCACCTGCCCGGGGCGTGGTCGCGGCGGATCGATGACGAGCACCGCCTCGTCTACCTGGTCACGGACCGGGAGATCATCATCCTGGCGGCCCGCTACCGCTACTGATTGCCAGTCCGGGGTTGCGTCACGGTGCTAATTCCGTGCTGACTTGGGCCCCGCGAGCCAATGTCTCCGCAGGCCACAGCGTTGTGATGGCAATTCCGCTTCAACGTCTGACCCGGCGACAGCTGACACCCCCCGGAGGGGCCGACTCCCGTGAACGGAGTTCGGCCCCTTCTGCCTTGTGGGGGTGGTGGTTCCTCTAGGGTGGGGTCGGCCAACTGGGGGTTGTGGGAGAGGGGTTGGGTGTGGAGGTCGAGCTCGGGTTCGAGGTGGCGGAGGGTGCCTCGGAGGGGGCGGAGGTCGAGGCGGCGCGGTCGTTGACCCGGTGGCTGCTGGCCGAGCCGGAGCTGCGGGGCATCGAGGTGCGGCCCGGGGTGGCGGATCCGGCGGCCGGGCGGATGGGGGAGGTGCTGGAGATCCTCAACGTGGTCCTGGCGAACGGGATCGCGCTGGGGAGCCTGGTGACCGCCGTCGCCACCTGGCGGGACTCGCGGCGCGGCGGGATGCGGGTGCGGATCGAGCGCGGCGGCACGTCGGTGGTGATCGAGGACGGGTCGGCGGACGAGGTGCGCCGGATCGTGGCGCAGTTGGAGCCGCCGGCCGGAGCCGCTGAGCAGTCGTGACCGTGCTGGCGGACCCGGGCCGGTCGGCGGCCGTGCTCGTCGGGGTGCACGACTACGTCCACCTGGACGGACTGCCGGCCGTCGAGCAGAACCTGGAGGGGCTGCGCCGGGTGCTCACCGACCCCGACGTCTGGGGGCTGCCCGCCGAGGCCTGCGCGGTGATCGCCCAGCCCGCGAGCGTGCGCGAAGTGCTGGACACCGTGCGGGAGAAGGCGCGCCAGGCCACCGACACCCTGCTGGTCTACTACGCCGGGCACGGCGTGACCGACGACTACTCGGAGGAGCTGTACCTCGCGCTGCCGGACACCGACCGCGAGCGCGAGTACACCGCCCTGCGGTTCGAGTCGCTGCGCCGCGCGCTGCTCGACTCGCAGTCCCGGGCGCAGCGCACGGTGGTGGTGCTGGACTGCTGCTACAGCGGCCGGGCGCTGGTCGGCTCGATGGGCGCGGGCAAGTCCCTCGCCGACCGGACGGCGGTGAACGGGACGGTGGTGCTCACCGCCTCGGCCGCCACCCGGCCCGCCCTCTCGCCGCCCGGGGAGCCGTACACCGCCTTCACCGGGGAGCTCATCGACCTGCTGGAGCGGGGCATCCCGGGCGGTCCCGAACTGCTGGACATGGACACCCTCTACCGGCGGCTGTACGCACGGCTCGCCGAGAAGTCCCGCCCGCTGCCGCAGCAGCGCAACCGCAACACCGGCGGGCTGATCGCGATAGCCCGCAACCGGGCGGCGGGGGTGGAGGACGAGAGCCCTCGGGACATCGAGGCCCGGGCCGCCGCCGAGGAGCTACTCGAGTGGCGGGAGAGGGAGGTCGAGCGGCTGCGGGCCGCCGTCGAGGAGGGCGCGCGGGAACTGCTGCACCGGGCCACCCGCCTGGCGGCGGCGCTGGCGGCCGAGCCGGACCCGGACTTCCGCCTGTTCTGGCTCGCCGTCCCGGCCGTGCGCGAGATCTTCGGTACGGACGGCTCGCTGGAGCCGGTGGGGGAGTTGGTGCCCGGCACCTGGTACCTGGCGTTGGCGGCCCGCGGGGACGCCCTGCTGGTCCAGCACGCGGACGGGGCGCAGGGGATCCTGCTCGACTGCGTCGGGATCCAGAACAGTTTGGCGGAGGTCGAGTTCGAGCTGTACTGGTTCGCGGTGCCGGTGGTGCGCGAAGTCTTCGACGCGGACGGTTCGCTGGAGCCGGTGGGGCAACTGGTGCCGGGCACCTGGTACCTGGCGCTGGCGGCCGCCGAGAACGCCCTTCTGGTCCAACTCCCGGACGGCACCAGGGGGTTGCTGATGGACGTCAGCGGGATCCAGAAGGGCGTCGCGGACCACCCGTACGCGCCGCCGGAGGAGCGGGACGACTTCGCGCCGTTCTGGTTCGCGGTGCCGGCGGTGCGCCAGCTCTTCGACGCGGACGGTTCGCCGGTGTCGGCGGGAGAGCTGGTGCCGGGCACCTGGTACCTGGCGGTGGACCAGCAGGGAGGTGTCCTGCTGGTCCAGCTCCCGGACGGCACCCGCCGGCTGCTGCTCGACTCCACCGGCATCCAGTACGGCTAGCCCCGGACGGTGACCGTCACCACCCCGTCCGCGTCCGCCGTGACGGTGACCGCGTCGAGGGTCGTGGCGAGGGCGTCCGGGTGGTGGGCGGCGGCGCGGGGGCCGATGCCGATGACGCGCATGCCGGCCGCGCGGGCGGCGGCGATGCCAGCGCCGGAGTCCTCGAAGGCGAGGCAGTCGGCGGGGGCGTGGCCGAGCGCGGCGGCGCCCTTGAGGAAGCCCTCGGGGTCGGGCTTGCTGGCGCCGACCGACTCGGCGGTGACCAGGACGGGCGGCAGAGGCAGGTCGGCGGCGGCCATCCGGATCCGGGCGAGCGGCTCGTCGGCGGAGGTGACCAGGGCGTGCGGCAGGTCGGCCAGGGCGGCGAGGAAGGCGGGGGCGCCGGGGACCGGGACGACGCCCTCGACGTCGGCGCGCTCCTCGGCGAGCATCCGCTCGTTCTCGGCGAGGTTGACCTCGACCGGGCGGTCCGGCAGCAGCACGGCCATGGTCGCGTGGCCCTGGCGGCCGTGGACGACGGGCATCACCTCGACGGGGTCGAGGCCGTGCCGCACGGCCCAGCGGCCCCAGCAGCGCTCGACCACGGCGTCGGAGTTGACCAGGGTGCCGTCCATGTCGAGGAGGAGGGCGCGGGCGGTCAGCCGGAGTGGGGCGGCGGGCATGGGACGGCTCCTCGGGGGGAATGGCGGCGCGCGGGCCAGGAAGGCGAGCTATTTGTTTCCAAATGATACAAAAACTCAGCGGAGCAGATGGGCGTTGACCGCCCGGGCCTCCTCGGCCAGCTCCGGCAGCTCCACCACCTCGACCCCGGCCGCCTCCAGCAGGGCCGTGCCCTGGCAGTCGGTGACGAACAGGTCCGGCTCGCTCCAGGCGACCACCACCCGCGCCACGCCCGCCGCGATGAGCAGCCGGGCGCACGGCACCGGCCGCGAGGCGCGCTGCCCGCAGGGCTCCAGGCTGCTGTAGACGGTCGCCCCGCGCAGCCGGGCGTCGCCCGCCGGGAGCTTGCCGAGGGCCGCCTCCTCGGCGTGGTCGTGCGCGTCCACCTCCCGGCTGAAGCCCTCCGCCAGCACCTCGCCGTCGGCGCCGACGATCACCGCGCCGACCGAGAAGGCCTTCTCGGAGGGCGGGCACCGGCGGGAGAGCTCGACGGCCCGGCGCAGGTGGTCGAGGTCGGCGGTGGTGGGCTGGTTCACGGCGCGGGCTCCTTCGGGGCGTACCTCAGCAGGACGACGTCGCCCACGGTACGTGCCTCCAGCAGCCGCATCCGCCGGGCCGGACCGCCCGGGAAGGCGGCCGGGCCGACGAACCGCGGCGCCCCGGTCTGGCCGACCAGCACTGGGGCGACGGCCAGCTGGAGTTCGTCCGCCAGGCCCCGGGCCAGGAACTGGGTGTGCACCCCGCTGCCCCCCTCGACCATCAGCCGGCGCACCCCGCGCGCGCCCAGGTCGTCCAGCACCGCGCCGAGGTCCACCGCGCCGCCGAGCGCGGCCACCTCGGCGAGCCCGTCGAGCCGGGGCCGCAGCGCCGCGGCCCCGGCGTCGGTGGTGTAGGCGAGCTTGGCGCCGCCGGTGTGCCAGAACCGCAGGTCGGCGTCGAGCGCGCCGCTCGCGCTGAGCGTCACCTTCAGCGGGTACTCCGGGCGCCCGGCGGCCACCCGGGCGGCCCGGCGCGCGGGGTCGTTGACCAGCAGGCGGGGGTTGTCGGCGCGCAGGGTGTTACCGCCGACCAGGATCGCGTCGGCGGCCGCGCGCTCCTCGTCCACCCGGTCGAAGTCGGCGGCGTTGGAGAGCAGCAGCCGGTCGGGGGAGGCGTCGTCGAGGTGGCCGTCGAGCGACACGGCGGCGCTGAGCAGGACGAAGGGGCGCTGGCCGGGACCGGGCATGGGCGGGGACCGTTCTGTCGGGGGCGACTCCACGGTACGGCGGCGGGGTGTGGCGCAGCCCCGGAGGGGTCGGAATGTGAGACGGTTCTTCTCGTCATACGGGATGGAGCGTAGCGTCGGAACCGTCGCGCGAACGGAAGACCTGCCGGAACACCGACCACGCCCAGGGGGACCCTCATGCCCGGACCGCAGCCCGCCACCGTCTACACCCACGGCCACCAGGAGGCCGTGCTGCGCTCGCACCGCTCCCGGACCGCCGCCGACTCGGCTGCCTACCTGCTGCCCGAACTGCGGCCCGGCCAGGCCCTGTTGGACGTCGGCTGCGGGCCCGGCACGATCACCGCCGACCTGGCCGAACTGGTCGGCCCCACCGGGCGGGTGGTGGCCGTGGACACCTCCGCCGAGGTGCTGGAGCAGGCCGCCGGGTACGTCGCCGAGCGCGGCCTGTCCAACGTGGTGTTCGAGCTCGCGGACGTGCACCGACTGCCGTACCGGGGCGGCGAGTTCGACATCGTGCACGCCCACCAGGTGCTGCAGCACCTGGGCGATCCGGTGGACGCGCTGCGCGAGATGCGCCGGGTGACGGCGCCCGGCGGGGTGGTCGCGGCCCGGGACGCCGACTACGCCTCGATGACCTGGTTTCCCGAGGCGCCCGCGCTGGAGCGCTGGCTGGAGCTGTACCGCCGCACCGCCCGCGTCAACGGCGGCGAGCCGGACGCCGGGCGGCGGCTGCTCTCCTGGGCCCGCGCGGCCGGCTTCACCGAGGTGACCGCGAGCGCCAGCACCTGGACGTACGCGACGCCCGAGCGGTGCGACTGGTGGGGCGGGATGTGGGCGGACCGGGTGACCGGCACGGCGTTCGGCCGGACGGCGGAGGAGCGGGGCTTCGCGGACCGGGCCGAGCTGGAGCGGATCGCGGCCGGCTGGCGGGAGTGGAGCGCCGCCGAGGACGGGTGGTTCTCGATGATCCACGGCGAGGTCCTGGCCCGCGGCTGAGCGGCGGGTCCGGGCGGACGGCCCGGGGCGGTGACGGTCGGACGGCCCGGGGCGGTGACGGTCGGGCGGGCGTTCGGAAAGATCGGGTAAAGTCGCGCGACCGTTCACCTCGGGCCCGCTCGGGTCCGAGCCATGGTGTCGAACGCCGCAACGCCGAGCTGACGCCCGCCCCGGCGGGTTGGGGGAGTCCACGTGTCCAAGCCTGAGTCCGAGCTGCCCGCCGCCTCGGGGCCGGACCCGCGGGTGGGCTTCCGCAAGGACTCGGGCCGCGCGGACGCCGAGGCTCCGGAGCGGCCCGCCGAGGTCGAGCCCGCTCCGGTGGAACCCCCGGCCCCGGAACCGGATCCTGCGGCCGAGCCGGCCCCGGCCCCCGAGCCCGTCGACCCCTGGGCCCCGCCCGTCGACCCCTGGGCCCCGTCCGCCGACCACCCCGCGCAGGCCGCCCCGCCGGCCTCACCGGCCCCGCCCCAGTCGCCGCCCCCGCCGCTGCCCGCCGGAGGCGGGGCCACGGCGGCGTCGTCGGCGCGGTCCGGCCTCCAGCCCGGTCAGCCGTACCCGCACCCGTACCTGCACCCGCACCCGCACCCCTACGGCTCCGCGTCCCCGTACCACCCGAAGCCGGAGCGGCGCACCAACGGCTTCGCGGTCGGCTCGCTGGCGACCGGGCTGAGTCTGCTCGCGCCGGTGGCCCTGGTGTTCGGGATCATCGCGCTGACCCAGATCAACCGCCGCAAGGAGCGCGGCCGCGGCATGGCGGTGACCGGTCTGGTGCTCGGGGTGGCCGGCACGGTGCTGCTCGCGCTCCTGGCGGGCGCGGGGGACTTCAGCTCCGCGCGGGACGGCCGGTACGCCCAGAAGCCCCCGCCCGGCTCGGTCCGCTGGTCCGCGCTGAAGGCCGGGGACTGCTACAACTCCCCGAGCGGGAGCAGCACGGCCGACGGGCACGGTGACGAGACGGTGTACTGGGTGAGCCGGGTGCCCTGCTCGGACCCGCACCACGGCGAGGTGGCCGGCACCGCCAAGGTGCCCGAGAGCACGGGCTCGTACCCGGGAGAGAGCGCCATGCGCGAGCGGGCGGCCACGCTGTGCCGCACGGTGCTGGCGGACTACGCGCTCGACCAGTGGGCGGTCCCGGACGGCATGGACGACGTCTACCTCTACCCGACCTCGGGCAACTGGGCGGCCGGCGAACGGTACGTCACCTGTGTCTTCGAGGACCGGGACGACCAGCACCTGGGCACGGTCCGCACCGACCGTGCCAGCCTGACCGCCGCTCAGCTGGCCTACCTGGAGGCCGTCCGAGGCTTCAACGACACCTACGCGGACGCGCCGAAGCAGGACGTCGGCGTCGCCGAGGCCGAGTACCGGTCCTGGGCGCGGCGGATGGCCGCCGCCTCCCGGGCCGAGGCCGCCGCCCTGCGCAAGCCGGCCACGGACTGGCCGGCCGACGTACGGCCGCCGGTCGAGAAGCTGGCCGAGGCGCAGACCCAGGCGGCCACCGCCTGGGACGCCGTGGTCTCCGGCGCCGACCTGTCGGGCGACCTGCGCCGGGCCCGGGCGCTGGTGACCAAGACCGTGCCGATCAGCGTGGAGATCCGCCGCGCCCTGGGCCTGTCCACCGGCGAGCAGGTGCCCGATCTCCGGGTCTGAAACACCCGGGCGAGCACCCCGAGCGAACGCCGGGGCGAACACCCGGGCAACGGGTTACCCGCCGTTAACTTCGCCCGTACCTCCCGGTAGCGCGCCGCCCGTACGCTCGCTGCCATGTCCCCGGCCCGACCCCCACGCCGGCCGGGGACAGCCTCCCGTGCCGCCGGTACGCTCCCCGCATGGGCACCTTTCGGGTGATGCGGCAGGACGACAACGGCAACCGCTTCCTGGTCGCCAAGGGCCTGGACCGGGTCGAGGCGCAGCGGTTGGCGGCGGAGTTCGAGGCGCGCGGCCACAAGCAGCTGTACTGGGTCGAGTCCGAGGACGGGGACGCCGCGTCGTAGGGTCGGGGCCATGGACCGGACCGGTGAGACCCCCAGCGAGCCGCGGATCGTCGTCGGCGGCGCGCTGATCCACGGCGGTCGGGTGCTCGCCGCCCGGCGCGACGCGCCCGCGGCGGTGGCCGGGCGGTGGGAGTTCCCCGGCGGCAAGGCCGAGCCCGGGGAGACCGAGCCGCAGGCGCTGGAGCGGGAGCTGCTGGAGGAGCTGGGCGTACGGGCGCGGGCGCTGCGCAGGCTGCCCGGGGCGTGGACCGTCCGGCCGGGCCTGGAGCTGCGGTTCTGGGCGGCCGAGCTGCTGGACGGCGAGCCGCGCCCGCTGGAGGACCACGACGAGCTGCGCTGGCTCGGCCCGGCCGAGCTGGACGGCGTGGACTGGATCGAGCACGACCGCGAGGTGCTGCCGTACGTCGCCGAGCTGCTGGTGGCCGCGGGTGACGCGCAAGCCGCCGGATAGGTCAATCGGACAAGACGACCCGGCAGCCGGGATAGCCTGGGTTCTGCTGGGTATGTCGCTTTTCGGCACTATTCGTCACCATCGGTGAGCCGTCCCAGCCGGCGACGCCGATCCCGACCCAGAGCCGGAGGCCCCGTCGGTGTCGACTACCGGGAACGGCGGCGGGGGAGCGCGGCGGGCAGGCACCGCGGGAGGCGCCTCCGCCCGCGCCCGACTGCGCCGCGTCGCCCGTCCGGCCGCCCCGCAGCCGCCGGCCGGCCGCCGTCGCGCCGGCGCCCTGACGGCCCCCGAGGCGGCCCGGCCCGCTCGGCCCGTCCAGCCCGCGCCGACCGCGCCGACCCTGGCCGTCCCCGAGCCCGGCACCCCGCCCGGCCCGCGCAGCCGCCCCGGGCGGCCCTTCCCCGGCGGGCCCGCCGACGCCGCGCGGGGCCTGGGCACGCCGCCCGACGGCAGCCTGCTGGACATGCTCAAGGTCGCCAACGCGATCCTGGACACCGCGGGCCGGGTGGTGCTGTGGAGCCCGGCGGCCGAGGAACTGCTCGGCTGGCCGGGCGAGCTGCTGGTCGGCCGCCGGATCGATGAACTGATCCCCGACCAGGAGCAGGTCGCCCGGATCCGGGCAGCGATCCAGGACACCCTGCACCACGGCCGCTGGGCGGGCAGCGTCGAATTGCGCGACCGGGACGGCCTGCCGGTCACCGTGGACGCCCGGATCTCCCTCCTGGTGGACGGCGACGGCACCCCGTTCCTGCAGTCCAACATGGCCGAGGCGGCCGCCGTCCGGGCCGTCGAACGGGACCTCGCGGTGCGCGACGCGCTGTTCGAGCAGTCCCCGCTGGGCATCGCCATCCTGGACACCGACCTGCGCTACACCGCCGTCAACCGGACCCTCGCCGAGCTGAACGGCGTCGCCCTGGAGGACCACGTCGGCCGCACCACCGGCGAGACCCTGCCCGAGCGGGCCGCCGACGAGATCACCACGATCCAGCGCCAGGTGCTGGCCACCGGCGAGCCGGTCATCGACGTCACCCTCGCCTCCCCGGTCACCACCCGGCCCGGCTACCGCTCGATCTCCTACAGCCGGATGACCGACCGCTCCGGCCGAGTGCTCGGCATCTCCGGCACCGTGATGGACGTGACCGAACGTTACCGGGCGGTCGCCAAGGTCGAGCACGCCCGGCGCCGGCTCTCGCTGCTCAACGAGTTCGGCTCCCGGGTCGGTGACCTGCTCGACGCCTCCCGGATCGCCCAGGAACTCGCCAGCTCCGTGGTCCCCCGGCTGACCGACCACTCGGCGGTGATCCTGCTCCAGGCCGTCGCGCACGGTGACGACCTTCCCCGGCACGGCCACGACCGGCGCACCTCACTGCTCCAGCTCGGCACCGCCTCCGTCCAGGACGGCCCCGAGGTCGAGGTGATGCTCCGGCGCGGCGCCCGGATCACCTTCGCCGAGGACTCCGCCTGCGGCCGGGTGCTGCGCACCGGCGTGCCCGAGCTGCTCTCCGGCGCCGACCAGCTGGACGAGGTGACCTACCCCGGCGATCCCAAGACGCAGGCCGCCCACGACCTGGGCGTGCACTCGATGCTGGTCGTCCCGCTGCGCGCCCGCGGCATCGTGATCGGCCTGCTGCTGGTCAGCCGGGCCGGCTACCGCGAGGGATTCGACCGGGACGACCTGGCCTTCACCGTCGAACTGGCCGACCGGGCCGGCAGCTCGCTGGACAACGCGCGCCTCTACGCCCGCGAGCGCACCGCCGCGCTCACCCTGCAGCGCACCCTGCTCCCGCAGCAGGTCCCGCAGCCCACCGGCGTCGAGGTCGCCTACCGCTACGTGCCCGGCAGTAGCGGCACCGAGGTCGGCGGCGACTGGTTCGACGTCATCCCGCTGCCCGGCGACCGCACCGCGCTGGTGGTCGGGGACGTGATGGGCCACGGCCTGCGGGCCGCCGCCACCATGGGTCGGCTGCGCACCGCCGTCCGGGTGCTGGCCGCCCTCGACCTGCCGCCCGACGTGCTGCTGCGGCACGTCCACGAGCTGGCCGACGACCTGGCCCAGGGCCCGGACGAGGCGCTGCTGGCCACCTGCGTCTACGCGGTCTTCGACCCGGGCACGGCGATGCTGACCGTCGCCAAGGCCGGGCACATCCCGCCGGTGCTGGTGGTGCCGGGCGAGGAGACCACCGAGGAGCCGACCCGCACCGGCGGCCCGCTGCCCGGCGGCGCCGGCCGGATCCTCGACCTGCCCTCCGGCGCCCCGCTCGGCGTGGGCGGTGTCCCGTTCGAATCCGTCGAACTGAAGATCCCCGAGGGCAGCCTGCTCGCGCTGTGCACCGACGGCCTGGTCGAGTCCCGGGACAAGGACCTGGACGTCGGCCTCGGCCGGCTGGTCACCGTGCTCCAGGAGCCGCACGCCTCCATCCAGGCCGCCTGCGAGGCGGTGCTCGACACCATGGAGCAGGGCCGCGAACCGGACGACGTCGCGCTGCTGCTGGCCCGGCTCGGGCACGGCCAGGCCGGCACCCCGACGGCCGGCTGGACCCTGCCCGCGGAGCCCACCGCCGTCTCCCGGGCCCGTCGGCTGGTCCGTGCCACGCTTGCCGAGTGGGGCGTCGAGGACCTCACCGACACCGCCGAACTGTTGGTCAGCGAGTTGGTCACGAACGCCGTCCGGTACGCCAGCGCCCCGATCGGGGTCCGGCTGACGCTCGGTGAGACACTGCTGGTCGAGATCTCCGACCCGCTGCCCGACCCGCCCCGGGAGCGGCACGCGGCCGAGGCCGACGAGGGCGGCCGGGGCCTGGAGCTGGTCCACCGGCTGGCGCTGCACTGGGGCGCCCGGGCCGAGGGGATCGGCAAGGTGGTCTGGTTCGAGCTGGAGCTGCCGGGTAACGGGCGAGCGTAGCGAGCTCATCATCGAGAGGTGCGCGTGCCGGGCGAGTCATGATCCGAACGGGGCGCGAGCAGAACATCAGGAGAACAGTGCCGCATATGCCAGTAGGGGCCCGGGGGGGAGCGCGCGCTCCGGAAGGGGGCGCGGGCGTGGCATTGTGGTTGCGCGGGCGGTAGGACAAAAACCTTCGCCCGATCTGATGTTGTGATGTTGAGGGCGTGTGAACGTACCCCTCGATGATGAATACTCGGTCTTCTCGACATCCGGACGGTCGCGGGTTGGAGGGGTCGGTCCGTTGAACAGCACACCGGCGCGGAACGCGCCGAGCAGCAGCGGTCATGCCGCTGTACCCGGGCAGGCCGCCTCCGCGCACCTGCCCGGACCGGCGGCGCCGCCCGGGACCGGGGGCCCGGGCCGCGGCGCCCACCCCGCCGCGGGGCAGCGCCCCTGGGGCGCCGGCGACCCCGGCTCGATCTACGACTACATCCGGGTCGCCACCTTCGCGATCGGCCCCGACGGGCGGATCAGCCAGTGGAGCGAGCGCGCCGCCGAGTTCTTCGGCGTCCCCGCCGCCGAGGCCGTCGGCGCCGACCCGGTCTCCACCTTCGTGCCCCGCGAACTCTGGCAGCGCGGCCGCGCCCGGCTGGAGCGCACCCTGGCCGGCGAGGAGTGGGTCGGCACGACCCCCTACCGGGACGCCGCCGGCGGCGAGGGCCTCGCCGAGCTCTACCTGATGCCGGACAGCGCCCTGCCCACCGCGGGCGCCACCTGCCTGGCCGTCGACCTCGGCCGACTGCGCCGGATCGAGACCGACCTCGCCGCCTCCGAGGCCGTCTTCGGCCAGACGCCCACCGGCTTCGTGCTCTTCGACGACCGGCTGCGCCTCCAGCGGGTCAACGACGCCTTCGCCTCCGGCATGGGCCTGGTCCCCACCGACCTGGAGGGCCTCACCCCGCACGACCTCTTCCCGCCCTCCGAGGCCGACCGGCTCACCGCCGCCCTGCGCAAGGTCCTCGCCACCGGCGAACCCGTCTTCGACCTGCGCTTCCACAGCGCCGTCCCGACCCGCGAGGGCAACCGGCTCTGGGCCGTCTCGCTGTACCGGCTGAACGGCTCGGCCGGGCAGCCGATGGGCGTGGCCGGACAGGTCTCCGACGTCACCAGCCGGCACGTCGCCGAGCGCGAGGCCGACGGCGTGCGCCGCAACCTCGCCCTGCTCAACGAGGCCAGCGCCCACATCGGCTCCACCCTCGACCTGGAGACCACCGCCAAGGAACTCCTCGACGTCGTCGTCCCGCCGTTCTGCGACCTCGCCACCGTCGACCTCTACACCGCGCTGCTCTCCGGCGAGACCGTCCCCAGCGCCGGCCGGCCCGGCGACACCGTGCTCACCGACGGCAGCGGCGAACTGCGCCGGGTCGCCGTCTCCAGCGTGATCGGCGGCGCCTCCTCGGTGCTCGGCTCGGTCACCGGCCTGCCGATCGCCGAGGCCGGCGGCACCCTTTGTTACCCGCGCCGCTCCCCGCACGCCCGGGCACTGCGCACCGGCCGCAGCGTCGTCCCCGAGCCCGGCCGCGACCCGCTGCTGCGCTCCACCCTGATCGTCCCGCTGGTCGCCCGCGACCAGGTGCTCGGACTGGTCCAGCTCTCCCGGGCGATCGGCAGCGAGCCCTTCGACGCCCGCGACGTGGCTATCGCCGAGGAGCTCGTCGCCCGCGCCGCCGTCTGCATCGACAACGCCCGGCTCTACCGCCGCGAGCACGAACGCGCGCTGATCCTCCAGCGCAGCCTGCTGCCCCCGGGCAACCCGGCCGCCAGCGGCCTGGAGATCGCCTGCCGCTACCTGCCCAGCAACAACAACACCGAGGTCGGCGGCGACTGGTTCGACGTCATCCCGCTGCCCGGCAACCGCACCGCCCTGGTCATCGGCGACGTGATGGGCCGCGGCCTGCGCGCCGCAGTCGCGATGGGGCAGCTGCGCACCGCCGTCCGGACCCTGGCGATGCTCGACCTGGAGCCCGGCGAGGTGCTCACCGCGCTGGACGAGATCGCCCGCGGCCTCGGCGACGACTCCGTCCCGGCCGGCCCGCCCACCCCGTACGGCCGGCTCACCTCGACCGCCGACGAGGAGGCCCGCGAGGTCTACCTGGCGACCTGCGTCTACGCGGTCTACGACGCCGTCACCCGGCGCTGCTGGATCGCCAACGCCGGCCACCTGCCGCCCGTGCTGCTCACCCCCGGCGAGGGCTCCCGGATGCTCGACGTGCCGCCCGGCCTGCCGCTCGGCGTCGGCGGCGAGCCCTTCGAGGAGGTCGAGGTGGACCTCCCGGACGGCGCCGTGCTCGGCCTCTACACCGACGGCCTGGTGGAGAGCCGCAAGCACCAGCTGGACGAGGGCCTGCGCGCCTTCCGGGCCGCGCTCTCCGCCGAGGGCAAGGCCCTGGAGGACCTCTGCGACCACGTCCTCGGCGAGCTCAACCCGCACCATGGCGAGGACGACATCGCGCTGCTGATGGCCAAGGTGCACGCCTTCCCCGAGGACGCCGTCGGCAACTGGTTCCTGCCCCCCGAGCCCACCTCGGTCGCCAAGGCCCGCGAGCTGGCCTGCAGCTGGCTGCTCTCCCGGGGCATGGAGGAACTGGTCGACACCACCGAACTGCTGGTCAGCGAGCTGGTCACGAACGCGCTCAAGCACGGGCGGGGCGAGATCCGGCTGCGGCTGCTGCGCGAGCGCACCATGGTCTGCGAGGTCTGGGACGACGGCTACGCCCAGCCCCGGCAGCGGCGCGCCCAGGAGACCGACGAGGGCGGGCGCGGCCTGCAGCTGGTCAGCCTGCTGGCCGAACGCTGGGGCAGCCGGCGCACGCCCAAGGGCAAGATCGTCTGGTTCGAGCTGGCGCTGTAGCGGTGGTGAGGCCGTAGGGCTGGGCCGTACGGGTGCAGTCGCCCGGCTGCCCGCCGTGTCGGCGCGGGCCGGGCCGTCCGGGCGGCGTTCCATGGCCGCCATGCGCGTCCGCCAGCTCACCGCCGCAGCCATCGCGCTGCTGCTCGCCGCCGGCCTCGGAGGCTGCTCCGACGGCCCGGCCCCGGCCCATACCGCCGAACCCGCGCCGGCCTCGGCCGACCCCACCGCCACCACCGGGGACGTCCGCCCCGCCGACCGCGCCGACGTCGAGAACGGCGGCACGCTGCGCTGGGCGGTGGACGGCGTGCCGGCCACGCTGAACGTCTACCAGAGCGGCGCGACCGCCGACTCGGCGCTGCTCGCCCACGCGCTGTACCCCTCGCTGTTCCGGCCCGACGAGCACGGGCGGCTCGTCCCCGACCCGGACTACCTGGCCGGCGCCGAGTCCACCCCGCCCGGGCAGCAGCCGCAGGTGGTCACCTACCGGCTCAACCCGCACGCCGTCTGGAGCGACGGCACCCCGCTGTCGGCCGCCGACCTCACCGCCCAGCGGGCCGCCCTGTCCGGGCTGGACCCGGCCTACCGGGGCGCACACCCGGCCGGGTACGACGCCATCGAGTCGATCACCCAGGGCGCCGATCCGTACGAGGTCAAGGTGACCTTCCGGCGGCCGTACGCCGAGTGGCGCGCGCTGTTCGGACCGCTCTACCCGGCCGCCGAGACCTCCACGGCGGCGGCCTTCAACCGGGCGCTCACCGGTGGCGGCCACCTGAGCGCCGGGCCGTACACCCTCTCCTCGTACGACGCGAAGGGCGGACGGGTCACCGTGGTGAGCAACCGGCTCTGGTGGGGGGACCTGCCGAAGACCGACCGGATCGACTTCGTGGCCACGCCGCCCGAGCAGCGGTTGGACGCGCTGGACCAGGAGCGGCTGGACGTCGCCCCGCTGACCGTGGCGGTGGACCGGGCGGTGCCGGCCGCCCCCACGGCAAGCCCCTCGGCGGGCACCGGTCCGGCCGCGCCGCCCGCCGCCGCGGACGCCGCGGCGCCCGAGGCGGCGGCGCAGGCGCTGCGGCGGGCCGAGTCGCTGCCCGGGATCACCGTGCACCGGGCCGCCGCCGCCTCGCTCACCGAGCTCACCGTCAACGCCGCCCGCGGCCCGCTCACCGACTCGGCGGTCCGGCGGGCGCTGGCCCGGGCGGTCGACCGGCGGCGGATCGCCGAGGCCGCGCTCGGCCCGCTCGGGCTGCCCGGCGCCCCGCTCGGCAGCCACCTGCTCGCGGGGGACCAGGAGGGCTACCGCGACAACAGCGCCGCGGTCGGCCCGGCGGAGGCCAGTGAGCTGCTGGACGAGGCGGGCTGGAAGCGGCCGAACGGCGGCACCCGGGTCAAGGACGGCAAGGAGCTCGCCCTCACCCTGCTCGTCCCGGCCGGCTCGGCGACCGCCAAGCGCACCGCCGACGCGCTCACCGCCTCCCTCGCCGAGTCCGGCATCGCGGTGAAGACGCAGGCCGCGCCCGCCGAGACCTTCGTCAAGGACCGCCTCGCGGCCGGGGACTACGACCTCGCCCTGTTCTCCTGGCCGGCCGGCCCCAGCCCGGCGGGCGAGCAGCGCGCCGCCTACGCCAAGCCCCGGCCGGACGCCAACGGCACGCCCGACCCGGGCACCAACTACGGCCGCAGCGGCACCGAGGAGATCGACCGGCTGTTCGACCGGGCGGCCGCCGAACTCGACCCGGCGGCCCGGCTGGACCTGCTGCAGGAGGCGGACGTGCGGATCTGGCAGCTCGGGCACTCGGTGCCGCTCTACCAGCGGCCGGAGCTGGTGGGTGTGCGGACCGGAGTCGCCGGGGTCGGCGCCTGGGGCTTCGGGTGGCCCCGGTTCCAGGACGTCGGCTGGAGCCGCTAGCGCGCGTCGAGCGCCCGCGGGGGCGAACCGGCGCGGCGCGTCGGTGAGGGCCTGCGGGGCCGCGGGCCCGGGGATCACGAACGGAAGAGTGTCGGAACCCGGCCGCCGGGTGAAGAGCGCGTGACCCAGCTGTGATCTTGGTCCCGCCCGACCTGCTCGTTTCCGCCCACCTGGGTGCTTCCCCGTACGATAGGAGGAAGCCGAGGCATGTCCATATGCCCGGCGGGTGGACCGGTAGTAGCAGGCGAACGGGTGGCGGCGGCCGACAGGGGCCGCAAGTGCGCGTCTCGCGGCCGGGCGCCGTAACCCACGATTCCGGGAGAATCCGCTAGGCATGCCCACGCGCAACGACATCCGTAACGTCGCCATCGTCGCCCACGTCGACCACGGCAAGACCACGCTGGTCGACGCCATGCTGAAGCAGGCCGGCGCCTTCGCCGCCCATCAGCAGCTCGACGACCGCATGATGGACTCGAACGACCTGGAGCGCGAGAAGGGCATCACCATTCTCGCGAAGAACACCGCGGTCAAGTACCACCCCAAGGACGGTGGCGCGCCGATCACCATCAACATCATCGACACCCCGGGCCACGCCGACTTCGGTGGCGAGGTCGAGCGCGGTCTGTCGATGGTGGACGCGGTCGTGCTGCTGGTCGACGCCTCCGAGGGCCCGCTGCCGCAGACCCGCTTCGTGCTGCGCAAGGCGCTCAGCGCCCGGCTGCCCGTCATCCTGTGCATCAACAAGACCGACCGTCCGGACTCCCGGATCGACGAGGTCATCAACGAGACCTACGACCTGTTCCTGGACCTGGACGCGGACGAGGACCAGATCGAGTTCCCGATCGTCTACGCCTGCGCCCGTGACGGCGTCGCCTCGCTGACCAAGCCGGAGAACGGCACCGTTCCCGCGGACAGCACCAACCTGGAGCCGTTCTTCTCTACCCTGCTGGAGCACGTCCCGGCCCCCAGCTACGACGAGGACGCCCCGCTGCAGGCGCACGTCACCAACCTGGACGCCGACAACTTCCTCGGCCGCATCGCGCTGCTGCGCGTCGAGCAGGGCGAGCTGCGCAAGGGCCAGACCGTGGCCTGGATCAAGCGCGACGGCTCGATCCAGAACGTCCGCATCTCCGAGCTGCTGATGACCGAGGCGCTCACCCGCAAGCCGGCCGAGGTGGCGGGCCCCGGTGACATCTGCGCCGTCGCCGGCATCTCCGACATCATGATCGGCGAGACCCTGGCCGACCCGGAGAACCCGATCGCGCTGCCGCTGATCACGGTGGACGAGCCGGCCATCTCGATGACCATCGGCACCAACACCTCGCCGCTGGTCGGCCGTGGCGGCAGCGGCAAGGGCGCGGACGCCAAGTCCGGCGCCAAGGTGGACCGCAAGGTCACCGCCCGCCAGGTGAAGGACCGCCTGGACCGCGAGCTGATCGGTAACGTCTCGCTGCGCGTCCTGGACACCGAGCGCCCGGACGCCTGGGAGGTGCAGGGCCGCGGTGAGCTGGCGCTGGCCATCCTGATCGAGACCATGCGCCGCGAGGGCTTCGAGCTGACCGTCGGCAAGCCGCAGGTGGTCACCAAGGAGGTCAACGGCAAGACCCACGAGCCGGTCGAGCGCCTCACCGTGGACGTCCCCGAGGAGCACATGGGTGCCGTCACCCAGCTCATGGGCGTCCGCAAGGGCCGGATGGACAACATGTCCAACCACGGCTCGGGCTGGGTCCGGATGGAGTTCGTCGTCCCGTCCCGCGGCCTGATCGGCTTCCGCACCGAGTTCCTCACCAGCACCCGCGGCACCGGCATCGCGCACTCGATCCACGAGGGCCACGAGCCGTGGTTCGGCAACCTGACCACCCGCAACAACGGTTCGCTGGTGGCCGACCGCGCCGGTGTGGTCACCGCCTTCGCGATGACCAACCTGCAGGAGCGCGGCGTGCTCTTCTGCGAGCCGGGCACCGAGGTGTACGAGGGCATGATCGTCGGTGAGAACTCGCGCTCCGACGACATGGACGTGAACATCACCAAGGAGAAGAAGCTCACCAACATGCGGTCCTCGACCGCCGACGTGGCCGAGTCGATCGTCCCGCCGCGCAAGCTCTCGCTGGAGCAGTCGCTGGAGTTCTGCCGCGAGGACGAGTGCATCGAGGTGACCCCGGAGACGGTTCGCATCCGTAAGGTCGTCCTGGACCAGAAGGACCGCGGACGTACCGCCTCGCGCGCCAAGAAGGCGTGATCCGGACGCTCTGAACGGCCATTGGCCGGATTGTTTCGCCCCCCTTTCCGATTGGAGAGGGGGGCGAACTTTTTCAACTACTCCAAGTTGTCGGGGCCGCTATTAACGGAATAACGCTCATCACACCCGAGTGTCCGCTGAGCGGACGCGACGGTTCGTCATGCATGACGACTGTCCGTTTGGTACCTGTCTGGCTATGTCTCAAATGTCCGGTTTTCGAAACTTACCGACTGTTCATGTGACCTAATTGAGATCGTCACTGGTCACTTTCGTGTCCGTGCGTGACGGATAGTGGAGCCAGTCAGGCTCGGGTCAAGGGTGAACGCGCAGGGGTGCGCGCCGAAACCACGAGCGCGGACGGCATTGCGGGCCCGGTGACAACCGTTCCGTGGTGCCTTCCCCGTCGCAACGTCGAATTCAGGAGGCACACCGATGCGTGGTGTGAGCCAGGCCAAGTGGGTTGTCGCAGCTGTCGCTGTCGCGCTCGCCGCGACTGCTTGTAGCAGCAGCGGCAGCAGCGACTCCTCCGGTGGGAGCTCGGACGGCGCCGCGGTCAACCCCGCGGGCGTCTTCAGCTACCAGAGCGCCGAGCCCCAGCGCCCGCTGCAGCCGGCCAACGCCATGGAGAACCAGGGCGGCCGTATCGTCAAGCAGCTCTTCACGGGCCTCGTCGACTACGACCCCGCGACCGGTGCCCTGCGCAACCAGGTGGCCGACAAGATCGAGACCACCGACGCCAAGAACTACACCGTCACCCTGAAGTCCGGCTGGACCTTCCACGACGGCACCCCGGTCACCGCCAAGTCCTTCGTGGACTCCTGGAACTGGTCGGCCAACCCGGCGAACAACCAGATCAACTCGGACTGGTTCTCCGACATCGTCGGCTACGACGCCGTTCACCCGGACAAGGGTGACCCGACCGCCAAGGAGATGGCCGGTCTCAAGGTCGTCGACGACACCCACTTCACCATCGAACTGACGCAGCCCGTCTCGTACTTCACGTACAAGCTGGGCTACTCGGCCTTCTTCCCGCTGCCCACCGGGTTCTTCTCCGACCCCAAGGGCTACGGCGAGAAGCCGGTCGGCAACGGCCCCTACAAGTTCGTCTCGTGGGAGCACAACAAGGCCGTCACCCTGGCCGCCTACGACAAGTACACCGGCACCAACAAGGCGAAGAACGGCGGCATCGTCTTCCGCGCGTACACCTCGCCCGAGGCCGCGTACAAGGACCTGATGTCCGACACCCTGGACGTCCTGGACCAGGTCGACTCGACCGACCTGCCGAAGTACAAGGACGACCTGGGCAAGCGCGCCGTCGACCAGGCGCAGGGTGCCATCCAGAACATCTCCTTCGCGCTGTACAACGCGGAGTGGAACGGCCAGGACAAGGCCAAGGTCCGCCAGGGTCTGTCGATGGCGATCGACCGCGACACCATCACCAAGACCGTGCTGAACAACAGCCGTCAGCCCGCCGACTCGTTCGTGGCGCCCGGCGTCATGGGCTACAAGGCCGGCACCTGCGGCGACGCCTGCAAGTACGACCCGGCCAAGGCCAAGCAGCTGATCCAGGACGGCGGTGGCGTCCCGGGCAACAAGATCAGCATCATCTACAACTCCGACGGCGGTCACAAGGAGTGGGTGGACGCGGTCTGCAACTCGATCCGCCAGGCCACCGGCGTCGAGTGCCTCGGCGACCCGAAGCCGGACTTCAAGACCTCGCGTGACATCATCACGAAGAAGCAGGTCCCGAGCATGATGCGGACCGGCTGGGTGCAGGACTACCCGCTGAACGCCAACTTCCTGCGCGACGTCTACGGCACCGGTGCCGCCGCGAACGACGCCGGCTACTCCAGCCCGGAGTTCGACAAGCTGGCCCACGAGGCCGACGCGGCCACCTCGGTGGAGAAGACCGCCGACCTGTACCAGCAGGCCGAGGCCGTTCTGGCCAAGGACATGCCGGCCATCCCGCTCTGGTACTACAAGACCAACTCCGGCTACTCCAACAACGTCCAGAACGTGAAGTTCAACTCCTTTGGCGACCCGGTCTACACCGACGTCGAGGTCAAGAAGAAGTAATCGGTCGGCACCGCCTGACCCGGTGACAACGGCCGGTGCCCGTCCCATCCCCACGAGGGCGAGGACTGGCACCGGCCGTTGGCACGCCGACTTATCTCTGGCCGGGTTGACGGGCCCGGCAGAGTCATACATGGAGGCACGATGGGGCGCTTTGTCGCGAGGCGACTGCTCCAGATGATCCCGGTGTTCCTCGGAACGACCGCACTCATCTTTTTCATGGTGCACGCGCTGCCCGGTGACCCGCTGGCAGCGCTGTGGGGCGACAAGGCGCCAGACCCGGTGCAGCTCGCCGCGCTGAGGCACCAGCAGCACTTCGACGAGCCGCTGGTCCAGCAGTACATCGACTACATGCGGGGCCTGCTCACCGGCGACTTCGGCACCGGGGTCACGGACGGACGTCCGGTGCTCGACAAGATCACTGAGGCACTGCCGGTCACGGTCCGGCTGGCGCTGTTCGCGTTCGCCATCGAGATCGTGCTGGGTATCGCGATCGGCCTGTTCGCCGGTCTGCGTCGCGGCAAGATCTTCGACAAGGGCGCCCTGGTCTTCACCCTGCTGCTGATCTCGATCCCGGTCCCGGTGCTGGGCTTCATCTTCCAGACAATCTTCGGGCAGAACCTGAAGTGGGTCACCCCGACCGTCCAGGACAGCAACGACATCACCCAGCTGGTGCTGCCGGCCATTGTGCTCGGCTCGCTCTCGCTGGCGTACGTCGCGCGCCTCACCCGTACCTCCATAGCCGAGAACATCAAGGCCGACTATGTCCGCACCGCGGTGGCCAAGGGCCTGCCGCGCCGGAAGGTGATCGGCACCCACCTGCTGCGCAACTCGCTGATCCCGGTGGTCACCTTCCTCGGCACCGACCTCGGTGCCCTGATGGGCGGGGCGATCGTCACCGAGGGCATCTTCAACGTCCAGGGTGTCGGCCACGCGCTCTACCAAGCGATCAACGCGAAGGATGGCGCGACCGTCTCCGGCTTCGTGGCCTTCCTGGTGATCGTGTACCTGGCCGCCGGCCTGATCGTCGACCTGCTTTACGCGGTCCTGGACCCGAGGATCCGTTATGCCTGACCTGACCGACAAGAAGACCGCCGAGGAGATCCCGGCGCAGCGCACCGCGCAGTCCGCGGGGCCCAAGCCCGAGAAGGCCCGCAGCCTCGGCTCCGACGCCTGGCACGACCTGCGCCGCAAGCCGATCTTCGTGATCTCCGCGCTGCTCATCCTGCTGCTGATCGTCATCGCGATCGCCCCGGGCCTGTTCACCTCGGTGGACCCGCGGGCCGGCGACCTGCGCCTGCACTACCTGTCGAAGCCGAACTACAGCCACTTCTTCGAGCCGGACTGGTTCGGCTACGACCTCCAGGGTCGCAGCATCTACGCCCGCACCATCTACGGCGCCCGCGCCTCGGTCGTGGTCGGCATCTGCGTCACCCTCGGCGTGACCATCCTCGGCGGCCTGACCGGCATGGTCGCCGGCTACTTCGGCGGCTGGGTCGACACGATCGTCTCCCGCGTCACCGACATCTTCTTCGGCATCCCGCTGCTGCTCGGCTCGCTGGTGATCCTGAACGCCTTCACCTCGCGCACCATCTGGAGCGTGGTCTTCGCCCTGGTCGCCCTGGGCTGGACCCAGATGACCCGTGTCATGCGCGGCTCGGTGATCACGGTCAAGCAGTCCGACTTCGTGACCGCGGCCAAGGCGCTCGGCGCCGGCACCGGCCGGATCATGTTCAAGCACATCCTGCCGAACGCGGTCGCCCCGGTGATCGTCGTCGCCACCATCGCCCTCGGCGGTTACATCGCCACCGAGGCGACGCTGAGCTTCCTCGGCATCGGTCTGCAGGACCCGACCATCTCCTGGGGCATCGACATCAACTCGGCCCAGAAGGTGATCCGCACGGCGCCGTTCGCCCTGTTCTTCCCGGCAGGCATGCTGAGCATCACCGTGCTGGCCTTCATCATGCTCGGCGACGCGGTGCGCGACGCCCTCGACCCGAAGCTCCGCTGAGAGAAGAGGTGACGACCCGATGACCACCGTGATCGAGAACAGCCAGAAGAGTGACCGTCTCGAAGTCGGAACCCCGCTCCTGGAGGTCAAGGACCTCCACGTGGAGTTCCACACCCGGGACGGGATCGCCAAGGCCGTGAACGGCGTCAACTACTCCGTCGCGGCCGGCGAGACCCTCGCCGTGCTCGGCGAGTCCGGCTCCGGCAAGTCCGTGACGGCCCAGACCATCATGGGCATCCTGGACATGCCCCCGGGCAAGGTGACCCAGGGCGAGATCCTGTACCGCGGCCAGGACATGCTCAAGATGAGCAACGAGGAGCGGCGCAAGATCCGCGGCCGGAAGATCGCGATGATCTTCCAGGACGCGTTGTCCGCCCTCAACCCCGTGCTCAGCGTCGGCTACCAGCTCGGCGAGATGTTCCGGGTGCACCAGGGCGCCTCGAAGGCCGAGGCGAAGGCCAAGGCCATCGAGCTGATGGACCGGGTGCGCATCCCCGCTGCCAAGCAGCGCGTGAACGACTACCCGCACCAGTTCTCCGGCGGCATGCGCCAGCGCATCATGATCGCCATGGCGCTGTCGCTGCAGCCCGACCTGATCATCGCCGACGAGCCCACCACCGCCCTGGACGTCACCGTCCAGGCCCAGGTGATGGACCTGCTGGCGGAGCTGCAGGCCGAGTACAACATGGGTCTGATCCTGATCACCCACGACCTCGGCGTGGTCGCCGACGTCGCGGACAAGATCGCCGTGATGTACGCGGGCCGGATCGTCGAGACCGCCCCGGTGCACGACCTGTACGCGAACCCCGCGCACCCGTACACCAAGGGCCTGCTCCGCTCGATCCCGCGCCTGGACCAGAAGGGCCAGGAGCTGTACGCGATCAAGGGCCTGCCCCCGAACCTGCTGAAGGTCCCGGCCGGCTGCGCGTTCAACCCCCGCTGCGATGTCGCCACCGACCTGTGCCGCACGGAGATCCCGGCGCTGCACCAGGTGACCGGCAAGGACGGCGAGGAGCTCACCGGCCGCCGCAGCGCGTGCCACCTTTGGAAGGAGACCCTCCATGGCTGAGACCATCCTGGAGGTCAAGGACCTGGTCAAGCACTACCCGCTGAGCCAGGGCATCCTGTTCAAGAAGCAGATCGGCGCGGTCAAGGCCGTCGACGGCATCAGCTTCGACCTGAAGAAGGGTGAGACCCTCGGCATCGTCGGCGAGTCCGGCTGTGGCAAGTCCACGCTGGCCAAGGTGCTGATGAACCTGGAGCGGGCCACCTCCGGCCAGGTGCTGTTCAAGGGCGAGGACATCTCCAAGCTGAACGGCTCGGCCCTCAAGGCCGTTCGCCGGAACATCCAGATGGTGTTCCAGGACCCGTACACCTCGCTGAACCCGCGCATGACGGTCGGCGACATCATCGGGGAGCCCTTCGAGATCCACCCGGAGGTGGCGCCGAAGGGCGACCGCCGCAAGGCCGTCCAGGACCTGCTGGACGTCGTGGGTCTGAACCCGGAGTACATCAACCGGTACCCGCACCAGTTTTCCGGCGGTCAGCGCCAGCGCATCGGCATCGCCCGCGGTCTCGCGCTCAAGCCCGAGATCATCATCTGCGACGAGCCGGTCTCCGCCCTGGACGTGTCCGTCCAGGCGCAGGTCATCAACCTGCTGGAGCAGCTGCAGGGCGAGTTCGGCCTGTCGTACATGTTCATCGCGCACGACCTCTCCATCGTCCGGCACATCTCCGACCGCGTCGGCGTGATGTACCTGGGCAAGATGGTCGAGATCGGCTCCGACGAGCAGATCTACGAGAACGCCACCCACCCGTACACCCAGGCGCTGCTGTCCGCGGTGCCGGTGCCGGACCCGACGGCGCGCGAGTCCCGCGAGCGGATCATCCTCACCGGTGACATCCCCTCGCCGGCCAACCCGCCGTCCGGCTGCCGCTTCCGCACCCGCTGCTGGAAGGCGGAGGACCGCTGCGCGGAGGAGATCCCGCTGCTGGCGATCCCGACCACGCTGGAGGGCCCGGCCGCGCACGAGTCGGCCTGCCACTTCGCCGAGGTCCGGGAGTCGGCCGCGGCCTGACCTCTCCCGGCGTCCCAGGAAGGGTCCGCGGCTTCGGCCGCGGGCCCTTCCGGCATTCGGTCGATCCGGCATTCGGTCAATCCGGCGCTGCGCCGATCCGGCGCCGCGTCAACCCCGCAGGGGGTTACGGCACCCGTCCGGGTGCACCCGACTCGCGCCGTCGCCGGGGCGCGCTTCTCATGGGGTGTGATGCGACACACACCCGATGAGGAGGGACCTTCATGCCCGTAGCCGCCCGTGCTCGCCTGGTCCTCGCCGCTGCGACGTCCGTGGTCCTGGTGGCCACCGGGTGCGGCAGCGGCGGCGGAGGCGGTAGCAGCTCGTCTGACGCCAGCAAGACCTTCAGCTACCAGAGCAGTGAGCCGCAGAACCCGCTGCAGCCCGCAAACGCGAACGAGGTCGGCGGCGGTCGCATCATCCAGAACCTCTTCAAGGGGCTGGTGGACTACGACCCCAGCACCGCGAAGATCCGGATGCAGGTCGCGGACAAGATCGACACCAGCGACTCGCAGACCTTCAACGTCACCCTGAAGGACGGCTGGAAGTTCCACGACGGCACCCCGGTGCACGCCAAGAACTTCGTGGACGCCTGGAACTGGGGCGCCAATCCGGCCAACGCCCAGATCAACAGCTCATGGTTCTCCGACATCGAGGGCTACCAGGACGTCCACCCGGCCGGCGGGCAGCCCACCACGGACAAGATGTCCGGACTGACCGTCACCGATGACCTGCACTTCACCGTCAAGCTGAGCCACAAGGTCTCGTACTTCGAGTACAAGCTCGGCTACATCGCCTTCTCACCGCTGCCGGACGGCTTCTTCAAGGACCCGAACGGGTACGGGCAGAAGCCGGTGGGCAACGGCCCGTACCAGTTCGTCAGCTGGTCCCACAACACCGAGGTGGTCACCAAGTCCTTCCCGGACTACCAGGGCGTGGACAAGCCGAAGAACGGCGGCATCGTCTTCAAGATGTACACCACGTCCGAGGCCGCCTACGCGGACCTGCAGTCCAGCAACCTGGACGTGATGGACCAGGTGCCGCCGTCCGCGCTGGCGACGTACAAGAACGACCTCGGCGACCGGGCCGTCGACGCCCCGCAGGGCGCGATCCAGAACATCGGCTTCACGCTCTACCAGGCCGACTGGTCCTCCCCGGACAAGGCCAAGGTGCGCCAGGGCCTGTCGATGGCGATCGACCGCGACACCATCACCAAGACCGTGCTGCAGGGCTCCCGCAAGCCGGCCAGCGCCTGGGTGGCAGAGGGCGTCGAGGGCTACAAGGAGGGCGCCTGCGGTGATTTCTGCAAGTTCGACCCGGCCAAGGCCAAGCAGCTGATCCAGGAGGGCGGCGGCGTCCCCGGCAACAAGCTACTGATCACCTACAACGCGGACGGCGGCCACAAGGAGTGGGTGGACGCGGTCTGCAACTCGATCCGGCAGAACACCGGCGTCGACTGCCTGGGTGACCCGAAGCCGGACTTCAAGACCGCGCGCGCGGCGATCACCACGCACCAGCTCGACGGCGCCTTCCGCACCGGCTGGGTGCAGGACTACCCGCTGAACGCCAACTTCCTGTCCGACGTGTACCGCACCGGCGCCGCCTCCAACGACTTCGGCTACAGCAACCCGCAGTTCGACGACGCGGCCACCAAGGCCGACGAGGCCGCCAGCGTCGCCGACACGGTGACCGGCTACCAGCAGGCCGAGGCCGTGCTGCCGAGCGGCATGCCGGCCATCCCGCTCTGGTACTACCGCACCAACTCGGGCTACTCGAACAAGGTGCAGAACGTGAAGTTCGACTCCTTCGGCAACCCGGCCTGGACCCAGGTCGAGGTCAAGGGCTGATCTCCTGCGGCCCGCCCAGCGGCGGGCCCGCACCCCCGGGCCGGCCTCGCCCTCCCCGCACGGAGGGCGGGGCCTGGTCTCTCGGCCGGCCGGTCTCTCGGCCGGAACGTAGGAAGGAGGCCCGGATGGGCAGTTACGTGCTGCGGCGGGTGCTGCAGATGATTCCGGTGTTCTTCGGCACCACGCTGCTGATCTTCGTGATGGTCTACACGCTGCCGGGTGACCCGGTGGTCGCGCTGTTCGGCGAGAAGGCCGCCGACCCGGCCGTGGTGGCCAGCATCAAGCACAAGTACTTCCTGGACCAGCCGGTCTGGAAGCAGTACCTGCACTACATGGGGAACCTCTTCCAGGGCGACTTCGGCACCAGCTTCACCGGCCGCCCGGTCTCCGACATCATGGCCAACGCCTTCCCGGTCACCATCCGGCTGGCGCTGTTGGCCTTCGTCTTCGAGATGATCCTGGGCCTCGCCCTAGGCCTGCTCTCCGGGCTGAAGCGCGGCAGCATCCGGGACACCCTGGTGCTCGTGCTGACCCTGGTGGTGATCTCGATCCCGGTCTTCGTGCTGGCGTACATCGCGCAGACGGTCTTCGCCACCAACCTCGGCTGGGTCACCCCGACCGTGCAGAACAGCTACGACCTCTCCCAACTCGTACTGCCCGCCGTGGTGCTGGGTTCACTATCGCTCGCCTACGTGGCCCGGCTCACCCGGACCTCGATCGGCGAGAACCTGCGGGCCGACTACATGCGCACGGCCGTCGCCAAGGGCCTTCCCCGGCGCACCATCGTCCTGCGCCACCTGCTGCGCAACTCGCTGATCCCGGTGGTCACCTTCCTCGGCACCGACCTCGGCGCGCTGATGGGCGGCGCGATCGTCACCGAGGGCATCTTCAACGTGCAGGGCATCGGCAACGTCCTGTACCGGGCGATCAACACGAAGGAAGGCCCCACCGTGGTCGGCATCGTGACCGTCCTGGTGATCGTCTACCTGGTCGCCAGCCTGCTCGTCGACCTGCTCTACGCGGTCCTGGACCCGAGGATCCGCTATGCCTGACATCCACGACGAGGACTCGTACGAGCCGCACCCCAAGCCCGGCGTCTCGCGCCTCGACTACGCCGGGGAGCAGGGCATGGCGGTCGAGCAGGAGACCCTGGTCGAACGGGACGTGGGGAAGCGGGAGGAGGCCCGCAGCCTCTGGGGCGACGCCTGGCGGGACCTGCGCCGGCGGCCGATCTTCCTGATCTCGGCGGTGCTGATCCTGCTACTCGTCATCATGGCGATCTTCCCCGGGGCGTTCACCGACGCCGACCCGCGCAAGGCCGACCTGGTGCACGACTACCTGCGGCGGCCGGACTGGGGCGACATCTTCGGGACCGGTTGGTTCGGCTACGACGCGCAGGGCCGCTCCATCTACGCCCGGGTCATCTTCGGTGCCCGCGCCTCGATCACCGTCGGCATCTTCGTGACCGCCACGGTCACCGTGCTCGGCGGGCTGACCGGCATGGTCGCCGGGTACTTCGGCGGCGGCGTGGACGCGGTGATCTCCCGGATCATCGACATCTTCTTCGGCATCCCGCTGCTGCTCGGCGCCCTGGTGCTGCTGAACGCCTTCTCCACCCGCACGGTGTGGAGCGTGGTCATCGCGCTGGGCGTGCTCGGCTGGACCCAGATCGCCCGCGTCATGCGCGGCGCGGTGCTGACCGTCAAGCAGGCCGACTACGTGATGGCCGGTCGGGCGCTCGGCGCCGGGACCGGACGGCTGATGTTCCGGCACATCCTGCCGAACGCGATCGCCCCGGTGATCGTGGTCGCCACCATCGCGCTCGGCGGCTACATCGCCACCGAGGCGACGCTGAGCTTCCTCGGCATCGGTCTGCAGGACCCGACCATCTCCTGGGGCATCGACATCTCCTCCGCCCAGAAGGTGATCCGCACGGCGCCGTACGTGCTGTTCTTCCCGGCCGCGGCGCTCTCCGTCACCGTGCTGGCCTTCATCATGCTGGGCGACGCGGTGCGCGACGCCCTCGACCCGAAGCTTCGCTGAGCGAGGGGAGCGCATCGTGACCACAGCTGTGGACAGCACCGAACGCGAGCGGGAGACACCGTACGAGGGGCCGCTGCTCGACGTACGGGACCTGCACGTCGAGTTCGTCACCCGGGACGGCGTGGCCAGGGCCGTCAACGGGGTCAACTACAGCGTCCGGGCCGGAGAGACGCTGGCGGTGCTGGGCGAGTCCGGCTCCGGCAAGTCGGTGACCGCACAGGCGATCATGGGCATCCTGGACATGCCGCCGGCCCGGATCCCGCGCGGCGAGATCCGCTTCCGCGGCCAGGACATGCTGAAGATGGGCAAGGACGAGCGGCGGAGGATCCGCGGCCGGAAGATCGCGATGATCTTCCAGGACGCGCTGTCCGCCCTCAACCCGGTGCTCAGCGTGGGCTTCCAGCTCGGCGAGATGTTCCGGGCCCACCAGGGGGCCTCCCGGGCGGAGGCCGGGGCGAAGGCCGTCGAGCTGATGGAGCGGGTGCGCATCCCGGCGGCCAAGCAGCGGGTGAACGACTACCCGCACCAGTTCTCCGGCGGGATGCGCCAGCGCATCATGATTGCCATGGCGCTGGCCCTGGAACCGGACCTGATCATCGCGGACGAGCCGACCACCGCGCTGGACGTGACCGTCCAGGCCCAGGTGATGGACCTGCTGGCCGAACTCCAGGCCGAGTTCCACATGGGGCTCATCCTGATCACCCACGACCTGGGCGTGGTCGCCGACGTCGCGGACAAGATCGCGGTGATGTACGCGGGCCGGATCGTCGAGACCGCGCCGGTGCACGAGCTGTACGCGCGCCCGGCCCACCCGTACACCCGGGGCCTGCTGGACTCCATCCCGCGGCTGGACCAGAAGGGCCAGGAGCTCTACGCGATCAAGGGCCTGCCGCCCAACCTGCTGCGGATCCCCAGGGGCTGCGCCTTCAACCCGCGCTGCCCCCGGGCGCAGGACATCTGCCGGGCCGAGGTGCCGGAGCTGTTCCCGGTTGCCGAGGAGGACGGCACGCCGCTGGAGGGGCGCGGCAGCGCCTGCTTCTTCTGGAAGGAGACCCTCCATGACCGTTGACGGAGCCGGCGCCGGCAGGGCCGCTGCCAGCGGGTCCAGCGCGCTGGGCGCGGTGGAGCCGGAGGAGGTCGCGTTCAACCAGGAGATTTCGCGCGGCGAGCCGATCCTCGAAGTCCGGGACCTGGTCAAGCACTTCCCGCTCACCACGGGCGTGCTGTTCAAGCGGCAGGTCGGCGCGGTCAAGGCCGTCGACGGGGTCAGCTTCGACCTGATGCAGGGCGAGACGCTCGGTATCGTCGGCGAGTCCGGCTGCGGGAAGTCCACGCTGGCCAAGGTGCTGATGAACCTGGAGCCGGCCACCGGCGGCTCGGTCCGGTACAAGGGGGAGGAGATCTCCCGGCTGTCCGGGTCCGCGCTGAAGGCCGTCCGGCGCAACATCCAGATGGTGTTCCAGGACCCGTACACCTCGCTCAACCCGCGCATGACGGTCGGCGACATCATCGGGGAGCCCTTCGAGATCCACCCGGAGGTGGCGCCCAGGGGCGACCGCCGCAAGGCCGTCCAGGACCTGCTGGACGTGGTCGGGCTCAACCCCGAGTACATCAACCGGTACCCGCACCAGTTCTCCGGCGGTCAGCGCCAGCGCATCGGCATCGCCCGGGGGCTGGCGCTCAAACCGGAGATCATCATCTGCGACGAGCCGGTCTCGGCGCTGGACGTGTCGGTGCAGGCGCAGGTGATCAACCTGCTGGAGCAGCTGCAGGGCGAGTTCAACCTGTCGTACATGTTCATCGCGCACGACCTCTCCATCGTCCGGCACATCTCCGACCGGGTCGGCGTGATGTACCTGGGAAAGATGGTCGAGATCGGCAGCGACGCGGAGATCTACGACCACGCGACCCACCCGTACACCCAGGCGCTGCTGTCGGCCGTACCGGTGCCGGACCCGACGGCGCGCGAGTCGCGGGACCGGATCGTGCTCACCGGGGACGTGCCCTCGCCGGCCAACCCGCCGTCCGGCTGCCGCTTCCGCACCCGCTGCTGGAAGGCGCAGGAGCGTTGCGCGGTGGAGGTCCCGCTGCTCGCCTCGCCGAGCTGGCTGCGGGACGCGGCCTTCCACGACTCGGCTTGTCACTTCGCGGCGGAGCGCGAGATCGGGCAGGGCGCGGCGGAGCGCGAGATCGGGCAGAGCGCGGCGGAGCGCGAGAACGGGCAGAGCGGCGACTGACTGCGCCGTCCCCAGGGCGCGTCCTCGGAACGGGGTCGTGTCGTGCAGTGTCGTGCCGTGATGGAACCGAGATCTGCCGTGCTCTCCCCAAGTGCGCGTCGGTCATTGATAGTTGCTAGGCGCCTATCGGTGGTCGCTGCTGCGCTGAGGAGGGCTGCTCACATGGACGCGGTGGAGGTGATCGGCGGCGGCCGGTCGAGCCTGGAGCCCGGGACCCCGTTGCTGGAGGTCGAGGACCTGCACATCGAGTTCCACACCCAGGACGGCGTAGCCAGGGCCGTCAACGGGGTGAGCTACTCGGTGTCGGCGGGGGAGACGCTGGCGGTGCTGGGGGAGTCCGGCTCCGGCAAGTCGGTGACCGCGCAGGCGGTCATGGGCATCCTGGACATGCCGCCGGGGAGGATCACCTCGGGGCGGATCCTGTTCCGGGGTGAGGACCTGCTGACCATGAACCCCAAGGCCCGGCTGGCCGTCCGGGGCCAGCGGATCGCGATGATCTTCCAGGACGCGCTGTCCGCCCTCAACCCGGTGCTCAGCGTGGGCTTCCAGCTGGGCGAGATGTTCCGGGTGCACCAGGGGCTCTCCCGCAAGGAGGCCCGGGAGAAGGCCGTCGAGCTGATGGAGCGGGTGCGCATACCCGCCGCCCGGCAGCGGGTCGGTGACTTCCCGCACCAGTTCTCCGGCGGTATGCGCCAGCGCATCATGATCGCCATGGCGCTGGCCCTGGAACCGGACCTGATCATCGCGGACGAGCCGACCACCGCGCTGGACGTGACCGTCCAGGCCCAGGTGATGGACCTGCTGGCCGACCTCCAGGCCGAGTTCAACATGGGCCTGATCCTGATCACCCACGACCTGGGCGTGGTCGCCGACGTGGCCGACAAGATCGCGGTGATGTACGCGGGCCGGATCGTCGAGACCGCGCCGGTGCACGAGCTGTACGCGCGCCCGGCCCACCCGTACACCCGGGGCCTGCTGGACTCCATCCCGCGGCTGGACCAGAAGGGCCAGGACCTGCACGCCATCAAGGGCCTGCCGCCCAGCCTGCTGCGGATCCCGCAGGGCTGCGCGTTCAACCCGCGCTGCGACCGGGTGCAGGACCGCTGCCTGGCCGAACTCCCGCCGCTGGTACCGGTGGTGGACGAGGAGGGCGCCGAGCTGCCGGGCCGGCGCAGCGCCTGCCACTACTGGCGGGAGACGCTGCACGGCTGAGCCCCTTCGGGCCGACCGGGCGCCGGGCGGCCCCTACTTGGTGAAGCCGACGTTCTCCCAGACGATGTCGGACAGCCCCTGCGCCCCGATGTTGGCGAGGTCGGCGCGGGCGCCGTACAGCTGCGGACGCTGGTAGAGCGGCAGCACGCCGGCCACCTTCCAGAGCTCGCCGTCGGCCTGGTTGATCGCCTCGGAGGCGGTGCCGGCGTCGGTCGCGGCGGCGGCCCGGTCGAGCGCGGCGTCCGCGGCCGCGCTGCCGGCGCCGACGTGGTTGGCGCCGCCGTTCTGCGCGAAGCCGGCCCGGCTGCCGCTGGCCGGGAACGGGGTGCCGAGCAGGGCGTAGGCGGCCAGGTCGAAGTCGTTGCGGTTGACGTACTTGTCGAAGAACTCGTTGGCGGCGGCGGTCACCATGGTGACCTTGATCCCGACGTCCTTGAGCATCCTGGTGACGCCGACGGCCTCGTTCTGGGCCACCGCGACCCCGGCCGGGACGATCATCCGCAGGTTCAGCTCGCGGCCGTCCTTCTTCCGGACGTCGCCGTCCAGCTTCCAGCCGGCCGCGTCCAGCTTGCGGGCGGCCTCGGCGGGGTCGAAGCGGGACAGGCCGAGGGAGTTGTCGCGGTAGCCGTTCTGGTTGGCGACCAGCAGATGGTTGTTGAGCGGAGTGCCGGGCCAGTCCAGGCCGTTGAGGTCGGAGCGGATCAGGGCGTCCCGATTGATCGCCTGGAACACGGCCTGGCGGACGGACGGGTCGCCGAGTGCCGGGGTGCGGGCGTTCAGGGTGATCTGCCGGAAGTCCGGCCCGCCGGCCCGGCGCACGGCGGCGCCCTTGGTGTTCTTGATGATCTGGTAGCCGGCCAGGTCCGGGCCGTTGTTGAAGAGGTCGATCTCGCCCTTGGCGAACGCGGCGCCCATCGCGTCGGGCGGCATGGCGCGGAAGACGATCTTGTCCAGCATCGGCTTGTCGCCCCACCAGGCGGGGTCGGCGACCAGGGTGACGGTCTGCGCGGCCGGGTCCAGGCGGTCGACCTTGAACGGGCCGGCGGTGAGCGGGATCGCGTCCAGGTAGGCCGAGTTGAACAGCTCCGGGGTGGAGACCTTGGCGGCCGGCAGCAGCGGGGCGTTGGCGGCTCCGTTGAACATCGACTGCCACTCGGAGAACGGCTGGTCGAAGGTCATCACGGCCTGGAAGTCGTCCTTGCCGCGCTCGACCGAGGAGACCAGCTCGAAGCCGGTGCTGCTGGAGGGCCGGTAGGCCGGGTTCCTGCCGTTCAGGGCGCGCCAGTTGGCCTCGATGTCGCGCCAGGTGATCGGGGTGCCGTCGGACCAGTGGGCCTTGGGGTTGAGCGTCCAGGTGACCACCTGCCGGCCGTCCTTGAAGTCGGCGTGCGCCTCCTGCAGGTAGGCCGGGTTGACGGTCTGGGTGCCGGCCGCGTCCGAGCGGAAGAAGGTCGGCAGCAGCGGCTTGGTGACGGCGATGGTCGAGGACTCGCTGCCGTCGGTGTGGATCGGCGACCACTGGTGGGAGAACTGGGTGATCGCCAGGTTCAGGGTGCCGCCCTGGCGCAGCTCGGAGCGGTCGTGCTGGTTGATGTCGATCGAGGTGAGCTTGGGCACCCCGGCGACGCTCGGCATCGCGTCCGCGGCGGCGTCGCCCTGCCCGGAGGAGCAGGAGCAGAGCGCGAGCGAGAGGGTCAGGACGGTGAGGCCGGCGAGCAGTGCCGTCCGGTGGTGCTGAAGGCGGCTGCTCATCGGCGTGGCTCCCGGGGTTGCGGTGACGGACGGTGTGGCGTCACATCTTGCTGACCGGCAGGGGAGTTGTCGAGGGGCGGGACCACCTGCCGGCACTGCGGCAGCGGGCCCGCCCCTCGTTCGTGTCCGGTCCGTCAGGCGACGGTGAACTTGAAGGTGCGGTCCTTGTCGCCGGTCTTGTCGAACAGCGAGGTGACGGCGTCCGCGACGTCCTGCGGGGTGATCGTGCCGGTCTGGCCGTTCTTCTTGACCTTCACCTTGTCGAACACGCCGTTCAGCTGGGAGTTCAGCGCGTCGAGGTCCCACTTGGGCACGATCTTGCCGGAGGCGTCCGGGACCAGCGTGAGCGCCTTGGCGGCGGTCTTGGCGCCGAATTCCCAGGGCTTGCTGCCGGCCAGGATGTGGATCTTGCCATTGACGACCTGCTTGCCGAGGCCGTCGGCCGCCGCCTGCAGGGCCTGGGTGGAGACCTTGGGCTGGGCGGCCGTGACGGCCAGCGCGATCGGCTGGTCCGGCTTGCCGTCGGCGCGGTCGCGGTAGGCCTGCTCGACCACGTCCAGGGCGGCGTTGGAGTCCACCGCCTGGCCGGCCTTGCCGGGCACCACGACCGGGTCGCCGGTGTCGCCGAACTTGACGTAGCCCTCCTGCAGGCCCTGGCCCGAGCCGGCCGCCAGCGAGTCCAGCGCCGCCTTGAGCTTGGCCCGGTCGACCCGGACCTGCGGCGCGACCGCCTTGGTGCCGCCCTTGAGCGACTTGATGACGTCGACCGGGTTGTAGCTGTGCGCGGCGAGGCCGTCCACGGTGGCCGTGGTGTCGAAGCTCAGCCCGGCGACGGTCGGGTCGAGGTCGACGCTCTGGTCGCCGATCTTCAGCTTGAGCGGCTGCTGCCCGGCCTTGCCGACCGACTCGTCCAGGGCGTGGATCGCCTGGTCACGACTGTTGCCGCCGATGTCGGTGCCGAGCACCACGGTGCCCTTGGGGACGTCCGACTGGTTGAGCATCAGGCCGGTGCCGTACGCGGCGGCGCCGAGGAAGAGCACGCCGCCGACGGCGTAGACGCCGAGCTTGACCAGCTTCTTGGCGCCGCCGCCCTTGCCCTTGCCCTTGCCCTTGGCGGGGGCGGCAGGCTCGGCCTTGGCCGGAGCCGGTGCGGGGTTCGGCGCGGGGTTGGGTGCGGAGGCGGGCTGCGCGGCGGGACCGCCCGGAGCGGGCCGGGCCGCCTCCGGGCCCGGGCCGGGGGCCGGGGTCGGCAGCGGGGTGAGCTCGGTGGCCTCCGGGTCGCGGCCGGCCTGCCGGGGGCCGCCGGGGGCGGGCTGCGGCGCGCTCGGGAACAGCCCGCCGGGGGCCGCCGGGGGGCCGAAGGGGTCCTGGCCGGGGGCGGCCGGACGCTGGGTGGCGAACGGGTCGGCGCCGGTCGGGGCCGAGGCGAACAGGCCCGGCTGCGGACGGCCGTCGGCGCCGCGCGGGGCGCCGTTCTGGGGCCGGCCGGGTATGGCGGCCGGCGGCGGGGTGTTCTCGCGGATCGGCGCGAAGCCGTCCACGGAGGTGTCCTCCGGGCCGGGCTCGGCAGTGGCCGGGCCCTGTGGGCGGCCGTTCAGACCCGGCGCGCCCTGCGGGCCGTTCTGCTGCCGCCGGTTCGGCCGGCCACCGTTCGGCTGGGCCCCGTTCGGCTGCTGGGCCTGCTGCTGGGGTCGGCCGCCGCGCGGGCCGCGCGGACCGGCCTCGGGGCCGGTCGGGGCGAACGGGTCGGCGACCGGCGCGAAGGGCTCGGCGGCCTCGTACACCCCGGGCTCCTCGGCCGGCGCCTCGGCGCCGAACGGCGCGGTGGGGGCGGGGGCCTGGCGCGGCGACTTACCCGGGGCGGGCACCGGGCGGCCGTTCGGGGCGCCCTGCGGACCGGGCCCGGCGGTGCCGGGCCCGGTCGGGGCCTCCGGCGCGCTCGGGGCACCGGCCGGCACGGCGGCCGGTGTGGGCTCGGCGGCCGGGGCCTTCTTCTGCCGCGGCCGGAACCACGCGCCGGTGGACTCGGACTCGGAGGTCGCCGGCGGGATCGGCGGGATCTGCCACTCCGGCGGCAGGTGCGGCGGGGTGGCCGCGCGGCCGCCGCCCTCCATCACGCCGAGGACGGGCGAGGCGGGCGCGGAGCGGTGCCGCGGGCTGCCCGGCTCGGCGGCGGCCGGGGCCTGCTCGCCCGGGCCGTCCTCGTTCTTGACGGTGCTGCGGACGACGACCGGCGGGATCGGGCGCGAGCCGGGGATGTTGATCCGGACCCGGGTGGTCAGGGTGGTCTCGGTCTTCGGGCCGTCGTCCTCGCCGCCCGACGCGGCGCCCTGGTCGGCACCGGCCGCGGCCCGGTCGCCGCCGGGGAACCCCGGGGTGCCGTAGGGCGGCGTGCCCGACGGGTAGGCGTCCGGACCCGTGCGCCGGGGCGTCGGGTTGGCGTTGTCAGATTCGCGGCTGCTCAATGCTGCTCTGCTCCGGGTTCGCGGGCGGGCCGTGCGGCGCGACCGCGGTTCGTGGTCGCCGGGCCCTGGGCCTGTCTCTGCGACCGACGGTCGGGTTCGACGTACTGCGGGACCACCATACTGGGAAGAACTGAGCGGTGAACGGCTTCGGACAGATCCTGATACGTCCGGTTCCTCCGGTATGAGAGTACGGCCGTGTGGTCCTGACTGCGCGTCGTGCGCGGTGCCGTGCGCCGCTCGCGGGCGGGATCAGCGCGGGGGGTTGGACACCCCCGGGAACCAGCTGCCACGGGTGGGCAGGGTGGCGCAGATCACGCCCAGGACCGAGCCGGCGAACAGCCAGGCCAGCGAGGTGGCGTTGGACCACAGCACGTTGTCGCCCTCCGGCCGGGGCACCATCATCAGCAGCATCGCCAGGAACCAGCCGGCCGCGGGCATCGCGGCGCCGAGCCGGGTGCCGGTGATCCGCAGACCGGCGTAGAAGGTCGCGACGCTCGCGGCGAGCGCCAGCAGAACCCCCACCGGCGGCCACAGGGCCTGCACAAAGGATCCGCAGATCGACACCGCGATGCCGAGCGGGAAGAACAGGACATACACCGCGATCCGGACGGCGCGCGGGGGTTGAGGCTCGGCTAGCCGCTCCTTCTGGGTGCCGAGGACGGCCGCCGCGAACGAGCGGCGCGGCGGCGTGGCGGGCGCGGTCATCGGACGCTCCCCTCAGTGGCGGTCTCGGTCTCGGTGTCGTGGTCCAGGCCCGCGAACAGGTCGCGCTCGGGCCGCTCCGGCCCGGCCTGGCCGCGCACCAGCTGGTAGTACTCGGTGGCGAACAGCGGCTGGCCGAGGTCGTTGGAGAGCGCGAAGAAGGCGCCGTCCACGGTGATCTGGGTGGCGTGCGCGGCCATCGCGGCGGCCTTGCGCCCCGCGTACCCGGCGCCGTCCAGCGCGGTGGTGACGGCCTCGTCGGCCACCACTCCGGGCACGTCGGCGGGCTGGGCGACGCCCGGGAACGGCGCCTTGACGGCGGTCTCGGCGAGCCCGGCCTCGATCACCGAGCGGGGCATCCGGTTCCAGTACACCTTGGCGATCCGCCAGGCCCCGCCCAGCTCCGGGCGGTGCGCCGGGTCGGCGGCCAGCTCGTACGCGCGCATCGCGACCCGGTGCGCCTGGATGTGGTCCGGGTGCCCGTAGCCGCCGTTCTCGTCGTAGGTGACCAGTACCTGCGGCCGCACCTCGCGGATCACCGCGACCAGGTGGCCGGCCGCCTCGTCCACGTCGGCCCGCCAGAAGCAGCCGGGGGCGTCGTTGTCGGGCACGCCCATCATCCCGGAGTCGCGGTAACGCCCCGGGCCGCCGAGGAAGCGGAAGTCGGTGACGCCGAGGGCGCGCATCGCCTCGGTCAGCTCGCCGATCCGGTACGCGCCGAGGCTGTCGTCCCGATCGGCCGTCAGATGGGCCAGCTCGGGCGGGATCACCTCGCCGCCCTCGCCGAGGGTGCAGGTCACCAGCGTCACCCGGGCGCCCTCGGCGGCGTACCGGGCCATGGTGGCGCCGTTGCCGATCGACTCGTCGTCGGGGTGGGCGTGCACCAGGAGGAGGCGGCGGCCGGTAGTCGCGGTCATGGGAGGAAGCCTAACGACCGCGGCCGCGGGTCAGAGCTTCAGGCCGTTGAGCATTCCGGCGAGGTTGGTGGTGAGCTGGCTGATCGACGGGGCGATCGAGCTGGAGGCCAGGTAGAAGCCGAGCAACGCGCAGACGACGGCGTGCGCCGGCTTCAGGTCGGAGCGGCGGACCAGCACCACCACGATCGTCAGCATCAGCGCGACTGCGGAGATGTTCATGGCCATGTCGGCTCATGCCCCTTCTCGGGCGCCGACCCCTGGGGAGGGCCGGCGGTCGGACCGTACGGGAATCGGGGTCGGGTGATCGGGGGCCGGGACGGACCCGACGATCACTCGCACGACCAGTCATACCCGATGGGTAAGGGGAGCATTACATTCAGTGAGTCCGCGCGCGCCCGGGCATCGGGGCACTCGTGCGGTGCATGGGCCGGTCGGAGGGGGTTTGGACCTCTTTGGGGCGTACTTCGCGACGATGCTCCGAACGAGTGATCACCAGTCACCCGGCCGTGGGAGTCCGCCGTCGTAGGGTCTGGTGCCATGACCTCCCACACCCCTGCGGACACCTTCCCCCGGCAGTACGCGCGGACCCTGCGCTACACCGTCGGCGCGCCCCGCTCCTTCTCCGTCGCACCGGACGGCTCGCGGGTCGTCTTCCTCCGCTCACGCTCCGGCAGCGACCGGGCCAACCTGCTCTGGACCCTCGACACCGCCTCCGGCGAGGAGCGGATCGCCGCCGACCCGGCCGTCCTGCTCGGCGGCGGCGAGGAGGACCTCTCGCCGGCCGAGAAGGCCCGTCGCGAGCGCAGTCGCGAGGGCTCGGCCGGCGTCGTCGGCTACGCCCTGGACGCGGACGGGAAGCTCGCCGCCTTCGCCCTGTCCGGTCGGCTGTTCACCGCCGACCTGGCCACCGGCGCCACCGCCGAACTGCCCGCCCGGGGCCCGCTGCTGGACCCGCGGCTCTCCCCGGACGGCTCGCACGTCGCCTACGCCAACACCGCCGGCGAGCTGCGGCTGACCCGTACCGACGGCAGCGGCGACCGGGCGCTCGCCGAGCCGGACGGCCCCCACGTCACCTGGGGCCAGGCCGAGTTCATCGCCCAGGAGGAGATGGACCGCGACCGCGGCTTCTGGTGGTCCCCGGAGAGCGACCGGCTGCTGGTCGAGCGCGCCGACGACAACCCGGTGCGCCGCTGGTGGATCGCCGACCCGGCCAACCCGGACCGCGAGCCCGCCGAGGTCGCCTACCCCGCGGCCGGCACCGCCAACGCCGAGGTCGGCCTCTGGGTGCTCGACCTGCACGGCGGGCGCACCGAGGTGTCCTGGGACCGCGAGGCCTTCCCGTACCTGGCCCGGGTGCACTGGTCCAAGGGCGGGGTGCCGCTGCTGCTGGTCGAGTCCCGCGACCAGCGCGCGCAGCGGATCCTCGGCCTGGACGTGGCCACCGGCGCCACCGACGTGCTGTTCGAGGAGCGCGACGAGGCATGGCTGGAGGCCTTCCAGGGCGTCCCGGCCTGGACCCCGGACGGCAAGCTGGTCCGGATCTCCGACGAGGGAGGAGTGCGCGCGCTGGTGGTCGGCGACCAGGCCGTCACCGGGGCCGACCTGCACGTCAGGTCCGTCGTCACCGTCACCGAGGAGGAGGTGTTCTTCACCGCCTCCGGCGGCGCCGAGGAGACCGACCCCGAGCCCGGCTGGATCGCCGTCGGCCGGATCAGCCACGACGGCAAGCGGCTCGCCTGGGAGTCTTCCAACGGCCGTCCGTTCACCTCCGTCACCAGCGCGGTGCACGCCGGCGGCATCACCGTCCGGGCCACCGCCGAGCCCGACCTGCCGGGCACCCTGGTGCAGGTCGCCCGCGACCTGCCGGAGGGCGTGGTGGTCGACGACGTCGCCGTCATCGCCTCCCACGCCGAAACCCCGGTGATCACCGCCCGCCCGGTCTTCCGCTTCGCCGGCGAGCGCCGCATCCCGGCCGCCGTCTTCCTGCCCACCGGCTACGACCGCGAGCGCGACGGCCTGCTGCCCGTCCTGATGGACCCGTACGGCGGCCCGCACGGCCAGCGCGTCGTCCAGGCCCACAACCCGCACCTCAACTCGCAGTGGTTCGCCGACCAGGGCTTCGCGGTGGTCGTCGCCGACGGCCGCGGCACCCCCGGGCGCGGTCCGGCCTGGGAGAAGTCCATCGCCTTCGACTTCGCCGGGGCCACCCTGGACGACCAGGTGGACGCGCTCCAGGCGCTCGCCGGGGAGTTCCCGCTCGACCTCGACCGGGTCGCCATCCGCGGCTGGTCGTACGGCGGCTACCTCTCCGCGCTCGCCGTGCTGCGCCGCCCGGACGTGTTCCACGCGGCGGTCGCCGGGGCGCCGGTCACCGACTGGGAGCTGTACGACACCCACTACACCGAGCGCTACCTGGGCCACCCGGCCGAGCGGCCCGAGGTGTACGAGGCGAACTCGCTGAACGGCTACGCGGCCGGACTGGAGCGGCCGCTGATGATCATCCACGGCCTCGCGGACGACAACGTGGTGGCCGCCCACACCCTGCGGCTCTCCTCGGCGCTGCTGGCCGCCGGCCGCCCGCACACCGTGCTGCCGCTGTCAGGTGTCACCCACATGACCCCGCAGGAGGAGGTCGCGGAGAACCTGCTGCTGCTCCAGGTCGACTTCGTGAAGCGCGCGCTGGGCCTGTAGAACCCCCTGACCAGCCTGTTCGCGGCCGGTACCCGGTACTGCCTCATTGGCGTGATGGGGGTACCGGCCGCCGGCATGACATCCGTCATACCGAAGGCACGACGGCCGACACTGCCGCCGGCACCCGCCCGCGCGGGACTCTGAGGTGGTGCGGACAGCGCCGCACGCGACACCATCAGGGGAGAGGAGCCGGGCGATGGTTACCGAGGTAGCCGCCTTCCGCGGCGTCGGCAAGAGCTACGGACGGGTCCGCGCCGTGGACGGACTGGACCTGGTGCTGCGGCCGGGCGAGACCGTCGCCCTGCTCGGCCCGAACGGTGCCGGGAAGTCCACCAGCCTGGACCTGCTGCTCGGCCTGCGCGAGCCCGACCAGGGCAGCGTGACGCTGTTCGGCGGCACCCCGCGGGAGGCGATCGCGGCCGGCCGGGTCGGTGCGATGCTGCAGAGCGGCGGGCTGATGACCGACGTCAAGGTCCGCGAGCTGGTCGAGCTCGCCTGCAAGGTGCACCCGAGCGGTCGGTCGGTCACGGGGGTACTGACCGACGCCGGGATCACCGAGATCGCCGACCGCCGGGTCGACAAGCTGTCCGGCGGCCAGGAGCAGCGGGTCCGCTTCGCCCTGGCGATCGCGGGCAACAGCGACCTGATCGTGCTCGACGAGCCCACCACCGGCATGGACGTCAGCGTCCGGCAGGCGTTCTGGGCGAGCATGCGGGCGCAGGCCGACGCGGGGCGCACGGTGCTGTTCGCCACCCACTACCTGGAGGAGGCCGACTCGATCGCCGACCGCGTCCTGGTGCTGCACCGGGGCCGGCTGATCGCCGACGGCAGCTCCGCGGAGATCAAGGCGCGCGCCGGGGCGCGCCGGATCGCCTTCGAACTCCACGACATGGACGGCGAGTTCGAGGAGGCCGTGCTGCGCTCCCTGCCGGGCGTGCAGTCGCTGGACGTCACCGCCCGCGTCCCGGGGGTGCGGACGGTTCGGATCCGCACCGCGGACGCCGACGCGAGCGTGGCCGGGATCTACCGGGCGGGCCTGTACCCGCGCGGGCTGGAGGTCGCCGGCCTGGGCCTGGAGCAGGCCTTCCTGACCATCACGGGCGAGCTGGACCGCGAGGACGGCGCCGAGCACGCCGCGAAGGAGAGCGTGCGATGACCACCCTGATCAAGCTGGAGATCATGCGGACCCTCCGCAACCGGCGCTACCTGCTCTTCAGCATCGCCTACCCGGCGCTGCTGTACGTCTTCTTCATCCACGCCTACGACACCTCCAAGGTGGCCGGCGGCCTGCCGGTGAAGTCCTACTTCATGGTCTCGATGGCCACCTTCGGCGCGGTCGGCGCGGTGCTCACCGGCAATGCGCAGCGGATCTCGCTGGAGCGCAAGAGCGGCTGGACGCGCCAGCTGCGGCTGACCGCGCTGCCGGGCCGGGCGTACACCGTCGGCAAGATCGCGGCGACCGCGGTGACCACGCTGCCGGCGATCCTGGTGGTCTTCGCGGTCGGCGCGAGCCAGGGCGTCGAGCTCGGCGCGGCGCAGTGGATCGGGCTGGTGGTCGCGCTGTGGCTGGGCAGCTTCGTCTTCGCGGCGCTCGGGGTGGCGCTCGGGTACGCGGCGACGCCGGACGCGGTGCAGCCGATCGTGATGATCACCTACATGCTGATGGCGCTGCTCGGCGGCACCTGGTTCCCGGTGAGCGGCTCGCTGGAGAAGTTCGCCCGGTTCAACCCGGTGTTCCTGTACAACAAGCTGGCCACCTTCACCCGGCCCGGGCACTCCCTGGACCTGGCCGCGGTCGCCGGACTGGCCGCCTTCTTCGCGGTGTTCGTCGCCGCCGCCGCGGCACTGTACCGCCGTGACACCCGCCAGGCATGATGATCCATATGAGTGACGCGCGCCAGACCCACCGCACCGACGAGCAGCCGGAGGCGGGTGTGGCGCGCGTGTCGTTCATGAACGCCCCCGGCTCCCCGGTGGAGACCCGGCGACAGATGCTGGTCAAGGTCGCCTGGATGCTGCTGTGGATGACCTACCTGGCCTACCCGGCGGGCAACCTGCTCCACGGCGGCCACAGCCCGGCCGGCCAGGTGCTCGGCTGGGCCTGCCTGGCGGTCTTCGTGGCCTCCTACGTGCTGCTGGTGATCTTCCGCTCGCAGGCGGGGATGAAGCCGCGGGCCTGCCAGGTGGTCGTCGGGACGATGATCGTGCTCGCGGTGGCCTCCTCGTTCGTGCTCGGCGGCGCGTTCCTGACCATGTTCATCTACGCCTCGGTGTGCCTGGCGGTCATCACCCCGCCGAACCTCGCGCTGCGCGCCCTGGTCGGCATGGCCGTGCTCACCGTGGCGACCGGCCTGATGATCCACGCCGGGAACGACAACATCTCCACCTTCGCGCTCAGCGCCTTCCTCTCCGGCGTCGCGATGACCGGCCTGCAGCGGCTGGTCGCCACCATGAAGGAGCTGCGCGAGGCCCGGGCCGCCGTGGCCCACCTGGCCGCCTCCGAGGAGCGGCTGCGGCTCGCCCGCGACCTGCACGACCTGCTCGGGCACTCGCTCTCGCTGATCACCCTGAAGAGCGAGCTGGCCGGCCGGTTCATGGACGCGGGCAAGGACGAGGCGGCGCGGGCGCAGGTCGCCGACATCGAGCAGGTCGCCCGGCAGTCGCTGATCGACGTGCGGGAGGCGGTCACCGGCTTCCGCCGCCCGACCCTGCCGGTCGAGCTGGCCGCCGCCCGGACCGCCCTGTCCGCCGCGCAGGTCCGGCTGGAGGCCGCGCCGGAGCTGGTGGACGCCTGGCCGTCGCTGGCCAAGGAGGAGGCGGGCGCGCTGGCCTGGGCGTTGCGCGAGGCCGTCACCAACATCGTCCGGCACGGCGAGGGCGCCACCGTGTGCACGGTGACGGCGGACGAGAGCTGGGAGGGCAGCGGCGAGCGCTACGCCGTCCTGGAGATCGCCGACGACGGGCACGGGCCGGGCAAGTCCCAGCCGGGCAACGGGCTCTCCGGGCTGGAGGAGCGCCTCGCGCTGGTCGGCGGGCGGCTGGAGACCGGGCCGGGGGAGCGCGGCAAGGGCTTCCGGCTGCGGGCCTCGGTGCCACTGCGCACGACGGCCGCGCCCTCCGAACCCTCCGCGCCTTCCGCGCCTTCCGTGCCTTCAGAGCCCTCCAAGGCCCGCTAGCCGGACGACAGTCGGGGAACCCGACCGGGCGGACTGATCGTTCTGTTGGGCATGTCCACCGTCCTCATCCTCGGCTTCGACCCGCACACCGTCCCCGGCATGGACGGCGACGCCATGCGGGCCGTCCTCGACGCCGAACTCGCCCGCTTCGCCGAGCACGGCCTCGACGCGGCGATGACCCTGATCGCCCCCGACGAGACCGCCGAGCCCGCGATCACCGCTGCCCTCGCCGACCGCGACTGGGACGTCGTGGTCATCGGCGGCGGCATCCGCAAGCCGGAGCCGGCGCTGCCCTTCTTCGAACTCGTCGTCAACCTCGTGCGCCGCCACGCCCCACAGGCCGCCATCGCCTTCAACACCAGCGGCGCCGACAGCGTCGAGGCCGCCCAGCGCTGGCTGTCGCTGCCGTGAACCGCACCCTTCCACGGGACCAGGTCCGGGGCGACCTTCCTGCCCGCCGGAACCAGGCGCGGCCGCTACCCGGGCCTGCGGTACGAGTGATCGAGTGACGGAGTGGGAAGTCGGACCAGCCGACTTCCCACTCCGCTCAGCTCCCGCACTCCCACCGCTCGCCGAGGCGGCGGTACCACCAGGGGGCCGGCCAGACGTGCTCGGTGAGGGGATCGGGCAGGGTGCGCCGGAGGTAGGCGGCATCCATGGGCCGGAGGAGTCGGGCGAGTTCGGCGCGCGGCCCCGGCGCAAGTGCGGACAGCACCTCCGCCAGGACGTCGCGGGCGTGCCGGACGTCGTCGAACGAGCAGCCACGGCAGGTGCAGTGCAGCGCTCTCGGATAGCGCGGACGGGTACCGGGTGGACCGAGGAACTGGCGGTACCGGCGCAGAGCGCGGTCCGTTGCTCCGGGGAACACGTAGTACGAGGTGGTCAGCTGCTCATGCCGATGAATGGCGAGGCTGGTCGAGGTCGACAGCCCGCACAGCCGGACCGGCGGGGCGGTCTCCCAGCGGCGGGCGGGGTCACAGTGCGCGCGCAGCGCGCCGGGCCGCTTACGTGGCATCGGCCTTTCGGTAGGTCGTCATGCCCGCCATCATGCCAGCCCCGACCGATAGATGGAGTGGGAAGTCGCCTGGCCGACTTCCTGCTCCGGTCACACCTGAGGGGGATTGCTGAACCGGCT
Source organism: Kitasatospora sp. NPDC023118 (assembly GCF_055560875.1). Taxonomy (NCBI): domain Bacteria; kingdom Bacillati; phylum Actinomycetota; class Actinomycetes; order Kitasatosporales; family Streptomycetaceae; genus Kitasatospora; species Kitasatospora sp. NPDC023118. The sequence continues at coordinate 72,620 of NZ_JBVHHW010000017.1, read as the reverse complement.
GACGGACGAGTTCCCCGTCGACCTGTCGAGCAGGCGGAACTCCCATGGGCCGGTGTTCACTTCGAACTCCTTGCCGAAGCCGACCCACTTGCCGGTCATGCAGCGGCCGGTCGGGTCCACCAGGAGCTGTATGGCGCCGTGGTAGCGCGCACCCTGGTAGTAGCCGTCCTGTGCGGTCTGCTCGGTCCAGGTGCCCGTGACGACATTGCGGTCGACCGTGAGATCGAGCAAGAGCGGCGAGTCCGGGTTGGACGACGCCCCGGGGAGAGAGCGCGCGGTGATGCGGTTCCCTTGCTGGGCGAACAGGACGTGGTGCAGCCCGGTGAACGTGCCCTCGCGGCTGCTGCTGAAGAACTCGTAGTGGCTGAGCCAGATTCCGGAGAAGTCCTCGCCGTTCGGTCCGGGAGTACCGCCCGGGGCGATGTCTCGCTCGGCGCTGCTCATGTCGTGACCTCCTCTTCCGTCGGCGGTGACTCTTGGCGGCAACTGCGGGACCTCGAAGCCGAGGTGTTCCACGGGGACCCTCGTTACGGCTTCGAGGGCACGAACGTACACGGGGCGCGGCGACCGCACCTCACCGGACTCCCAGCGCTGGACCAGCCGCTTGCTGGCGTCGTTGGGCTCGCCCTGATCTTCTCCTGCAGCCCGGAGGCGCTTCGCGAACTCGTCCTGGCTGAGGCGCAGGCCGATTCGCACGACCCGAAGGGTCTCATTCGGAGTCGTCATGTTCCCAGGCTATGACGAATCTCCTTGCAATGACGCCTAAATGACGTCTTGTAATGCCGTCGAAGAGTCGCCCTCGCGCCGTCGCAAGGGAGCGGGCCGGCGAGCGACGATCTGGTCCGCCGGTTGTTGTAGCGATCGAGGTGGTGGCCATGGGATCGAGGTTGGTTCGGGAGACTGAGGAGATCCGCAGGGAGGCGGCGATGGTGTTCGACGACCTTCAAGCCGTGTTGGCGGCGGTGAGGGTGAAACTGCCGTCGCTGCGGGTGGACTGGGCGTCCGTGAAGGCCACGGGGGTGGTGGTCATCGAGTTCGGGGCGGCGGCGCCCGCCGAGGTCGCCAAGCTCGTGGATGTGCTGCGGAAGGGCGCGCAGGCGACCGACGGGGTGCCGACTGTCGGCGAGACGGTCGCCATCGTGCCGCCGGACTGGGAGATCAGCACCCCGTGGGCGCCGCGTGTCCCGGCGGAGGTGGTCGAGGTGGTCGACAACCTGGTCACGCTCTCGGCCGACGGCAACCTCCGGCTCCGGCGTCTCCACCAGATCGAGCCGTGGACGGATCCCCGCTGAGCACGCACGAAAGACGAAGCTTCGATGAGCGATTCCGGGACGTACACCCCCGGCCACAGCGATCTGGTGCACGATCGGCGCGCGAACCGTATCGGCGTTCTGATGGACGTCATCGGCGGGCGGCTCTATCTCCGACCGCCCGGCGGCGGCATCGAATGGACCGCCGACGCCCAGTGCATCGACTGGCCGAACTCGCCCTCCGCTCCGGCGGAGCGGCACTTGGAGTGATCTGCGGGGTCGGTGTTGGTTGGCTCCTCTCCTGGCCGTTGAGAGCCGGTCATCCAGGAGCGGCGAATCTTCTCTTCCTCCTGGCTCTCAGCGCGGTCACTGTCCTCGTGACCTGGGCGTTCAGTCGCGGTCGGTAAGGGAGCGGCGGTATCGGAGGGCGGGGCGGTCACCGAGGAGGAACTCCTCGGTGACCGCGAACCCGTTGCGGGCGAGGACGGCCCGGGAGGCGGGGTTGTCGAGGGTGGTGGCGGCGGTCAGGGACCGAAGGCCGTAGCTGCGGACTGCGAGGTAGCAGAGCTCGGCGACCGCCGCGGTGGCGAGGCCCCGCCCGGCCGCGGACTCGGCGATGCGGTAGCCGAGTTCGGCGCTGCCGTCGGCGAGGTCGACCAGGTTGATCCGGCCGGCCAGGGCGCCTGAGGCGTCCAGGATGACGTGGAACCGGCAGGTGCCGGCGGCCTGTTCGGCGAGGAGGGCGCCGTGGCGGGCCGGGAACTCGGCGAAGTAGGCGTCGCCCCGGTCGGGGATCGTGCGGGTGAAGTACGCGCGGTTGGTGAGTTCGAAGGCGAGCAGGGCGTCGGCGTGGTCGGGGCGGAGGGGCTCCAGGGTCAGCATCCGGCCAGTCTGCTGTGCAGGGCCTCGGTGAACCACTCGAATACGTATCGCAGGCTCTCCTGTGCCGGCCAGCCGTTGATGACGGCCAGGAGCTGCCAGTAGCGCTCGGCGCGCGGGTCGTTGGCGGTGCCGAGGCGGACGAGGAGCCAGCGCCGCAGCTCAGTGTCGTCGGGGCGCTGGAAGGCCTCGGCGTAGGCGGCGGTGAGGGTGTCCAGGACGGGGGAGGCGGCAACAGAGCCGGGCGCGATACCGGCGGCCAGCGCCTCGCCGACCACCGACCGTACGGTCTCGGTCAGCGCCACGTGCAGTCCGCCCCGGTCGCCGTCCGCCCGCTCGGCGGCCTGGTGCTCGGCCATCCGCCGCACCGCCGCACGGAAGTCCGGGTCCTGGACGAGTTCGCCCAGCTCGACCCAGGCCTCCACCTGCTCCGGCCTTGGCTCGTCCGGCAGTTCGGGCATGGCCGAGCGCAGCATGGCGACGAACTCGGGGTTGGCGTCCAGGCCGCCGAAGGTCTCGTCGATGAAGTCGTGGACCAGCCTTCGGCGTTCGGCGTCGGAAAGCTTGGCGAGCTTGTGCATGAGTCTCATCTCCTCGGGGGTGGATGAACGTTGGGCGACCGCGAGCAGCACCGCCCGGCGCAGCCGAAGGGTGCGGATCTGCACCTCCAGCGCCTTCGCGTGCGCGGCGGCGACCTCGTGCAGCGGGGCCTCGCGTTCCAGCACCCGGCGGATCGCGGGCAGGTCGAGCCCGAGTTCGCGCAGGGTGCGGACGAGGTCCAGCCGGGCCAGCGCCCGGACGTCGTAGCGCCGGTAGCCGGCCGGGGTGCGGTCAGTGGGCGGCACGAGGCCGGTGTCGGCGTAGAACCGGATCGTCTTGACGGTGAGTCCGGTGCGTCGGGCGAGGTCGCCGATCGAGTAGAGCGTTTCGCTGCCGTCCATGGGCACCACTGTGCAGTCTCCCCCTGCCGGAGACTCAAGCCCGTTCCCCTCTAAGGTCATGGCCATGGGTAACACAGAGAACAGCCCTTCGATCCGCGTGCTGCTCGCCGAGGACCAGGGCATGGTCCGCGAGGCGCTGGCGGCGCTGCTCGGGCTGGAGGGGGACATCGACGTCGTCGCGCAGGTGGGCCGCGGGGACGAGGTGGTGGAGGCGGTGCTGGCGAACGACGTGCAGGTCGCCGTGCTGGACATCGAGATGCCGGGCATGACGGGCATCGAGGCGGCCGCCGAGCTGCACCGCAAGGCGCCGCGGACGAAGGTGGTGATCGCGACGACCTTCGGCCGCCCCGGCTACCTGCGCCGGGCGATGGAGTACGGCGCGGACGCCTTCCTGGTGAAGGACGCGCCCGCCTCCGAGCTCGCCGAGGCGATCCGCCGGGTGCTGCGCGGCGAGCGGGTGATCGACCCCGCGTTGGCGGCGGCCGCGCTGGCCGAGGGCGCCAACCCGCTGACCGCGCGCGAGCGGGACGTGCTGGGGGCGGCCGCCGACGGCGCGGTGAACGCGGAGATCGCCAAGCGGCTGCACCTGTCGGAGGGGACGGTCCGCAACTACCTGTCGATGGCGATCCAGAAGACCGAGGCCCGCAACCGCGCCGAGGCGGTCCGGATCGCCCGGGAGAAGGGCTGGCTGTAACCCCGCCTTTGTAGCCGCGCGAAAGATCAGTTGAGCCGGTGCCGGGCCGCCCGGGCCTCCTGCCGGACCTTGGCGGCGCCGTCCGGGTCGAAGGCGTCCAGGATCTGCGCGTAGGCGTCCATCTCCGCCGAGCCGCGGAGGAAGTCCCCCATCCGCACCAGGAGTTCGGCCCGTTCCAGCCGGAGCTGGGCCGGGTGCCGGGGGAGCAGCAGGGCGAGCTCGGTGGCCCACAGCTGGGTGCGGGCGTGCTCGGGCCGGTCGGCGGCCCAGGCCCGGATGTTGCCGAGCACCCGCAGCACGATGTCCAGCGGCTGGGCGGGGGTGAGCAGGTCAGGGGTGAACTCGTGCCCGGCGGCGGCGACCAGCTGTTCGACGTCGGCCGGGCCGAGCAGCCGGCCGCCGTGGAAGGGGTCGGCGAGCACGTACTCCTCGCCGCCGGCCGGGCCGCCGACCGCGACGATGAAGTGGCCGGGCAGCCCGATGCCGTGGACGGTGAGCCCGGCCCGCCGTCCGACTGCCGTCCACACCAGCGAGAGCATGATCGGCAGTCCGCGCCGGCGCCGCAGCACGTCCGGCAGCAGCGAGGACTCCAGCCGCCGGTAGTCGGACATCCGCCCGTGGAACCGCTCCCGCCCGCCGAGGACGGCGGCGAGCAGGGCGGCGGTCTCCTCCGGCCCGGAGGGCGAGCGCTCGGCGACGGCGAGCCGTACGGCGGCCGCGTGCCGGTCCAGCGCGGCCTCGCAGGCGGCGAGCAGGGCGTCGACGCCGGGCGGCTCGCCGACGTCGCCCGGGTCGAGGACGGGGCCGTGCTCGGCGGCGGCGAGCAGGCAGAGCAGCACCGGGTCGGGCTGCTCGGCGCGGGCGGCGATCCGGAAGCGGTCTCTGCTCTGCTCGGTCACGGTGACGACGACGGCCTTCGTGCGACGGACGGACAAGCGGACAAACGGGGATGTAACGGTCGGGCGGCTACCCCTGGGGCAGAGGTGCGTAGTGGTAAGTGTGACTGGTCGTGAAGCCGAGTCCGTCATAGAGCGCGATCGCACCGTCGTTCCCGGCCTCGACCTGCAGGTACGCGCCGCTCGCCCCCTCCTCGGCCGCCCGGGCGGCGAGCACCGCCATGACCGCCGTCGCCAGCCCGGCCCGCCGGGCGTACGGCTGGACCTCGATCGCGCCGAAGCAGGCCCAGGGTCCGTCGATGACGCAGCGTCCGATCGCCAGCGGCGGCTGCCCGGGGGCGCCCGGCGCGGTGGCGAACCAGACCGACGGGCCGCCGTGCAGCACCCGCCGGGCCGCCTCCCGCACCGCCGGGTCCTCGCTCAGCCGCCCGTACAGCGACATCCAGTCCGCGTCCGCGGTCCGCGAGAGCCGGACCCGGTCGTGCCCGGTGCCGGCCCGGGCCACCCCGGCCAGCGGGGCCGTGCGCACCAGGGTCGGCGAGCGCGGCGGGCCCAGCAGCGCCCGCAGTTCGTCCGCCGTCCCGGGGGTGACCACCTCGACCAGCGCGGGCAGGCCGCGTGCCGCGTACCAGTCCCGGACGGCGGCCAGCGCGTCCGGCAGCGGCAGCCCCGGCTCGCCGAGCGCCTGGACGGAGTTGGCCCGCTGGGTGAACCCGGACGCGGCCCGCAGGGTCCACTCGCCGAGCGCCTCCTGCTCGACCCCGGGCCAGCCGCGCCCGGCGATCCGCTGCAGTTCGACGGGCGTGGCGGGCGGCTGCGGCACGCGCCGGGCCGGGAACAGCGGGACGGCCTTGCCCGCGACCAGCAGTTTCTCCGGGAAGGAGACCGGCTCGCCCGAGCGCGGTGCTACGGTGAGTCCATGATCGTCCCACGATGTGAGCACCCCGATCACATCGCGGAACACCGGACGGTCGTCCACGAACCCGGACACCCGTCGCACGGACACGCGTCGTCCCACGTCAGAGCGATCTATCCGGACTTCCGGACGGCTGTCCAGCGGGTCCCGAGTCATGATCCGGCCACCTCCTGTGCATTTGCGGTCTCCGACCCGCGATACTAGGGGCGGGCATCGACGACGCCGCGCTCACCGCGCACGCGAGCAGAACAGAACGGGCCGCCAGGCCCCTTCCGAGGAGGAACGACAGCGTGACCTACGTCATCGCGCAGCCTTGTGTCGACGTGAAGGACAAGGCGTGCATCGAAGAGTGCCCGGTTGACTGCATCTACGAGGGCCAGCGTTCCCTCTACATCCACCCGGATGAGTGTGTCGACTGTGGCGCTTGCGAGCCGGTCTGCCCGGTCGAGGCGATCTTCTACGAGGACGACACTCCGGAGGAGTGGAAGGACTACTACAAGGCGAACGTCGAGTTCTTCGACGACCTGGGCTCGCCCGGTGGCGCCTCGAAGCTCGGCCTGATCGAGCGGGACCACCCGTTCATCGCCGCTCTGCCGCCGCAGAACGCCGACCACTGACGATCGGTGGCTACTGAGCTGTGAGTACGAACAGCACGCGCGCGCCGTTCCCGGGCCACCCGGGGGCGGCGCGCCGCGTTTCCGACCGGCTGCCCGTCTTCCCCTGGGACAAGCTGGAGCCCTACAAGGCCACCGCCCTCGCCCACCCGGGCGGCCTCTGTGACTTCTCCGTCGGCACCCCCGTCGACCCGGTCCCCGAGGTGATCCAGAAGGCGCTGGCCGCCCACACCGACACGCCCGGCTATCCGACCGTCTGGGGCCCGCTGGAGCTGCGCGAGGCGATCGCCGGCTGGCTGCACCGCCGCTGCGGCGCCGAGATCGGCCCGCAGGCCGTCCTGCCGACCGTCGGCTCCAAGGAACTGGTGGCCTGGCTGCCGACCCAGCTCGGCCTCGGCCCGGGCGACCAGGTCGCCTACCCGCGGCTGGCCTACCCGACCTACGAGGTCGGCGCCCGGCTGTGCGGCGCCGAGCCGGTCGAGTACGACTCGGTGGAGGAGCTGGACGGCTCCCGGGTGCGCCTGCTCTGGGTGAACTCGCCGTCCAACCCGACCGGCCGGGTGCTCGGCGGGGACGAGCTGCGCCGCGCCGTCGAGTGGGCCCGGGAGCACCGGGCGCTGCTGGTCAGCGACGAGTGCTACCTGGAGCTGGGCTGGGAGGCCGACCCGGTCTCCGTCCTGCACCCGGACGTCTGCGGCGGCCCCGACGATGGAACGCAGCACGAGGGCCTGCTGGCCGTCCACTCGCTCTCCAAGCGCTCCAACCTGGCCGGCTACCGCGCCTCCTTCGTGGCGGGCGACCCGGTGGTGGTCAAGGAGCTGCTGGAGGTGCGCAAGCACGGCGGCATGATCGTGCCGGCGCCGGTCCAGGCGGCGACGATCGCGGCGCTGGCGGACGACGCCCACGTGGCCGAGCAGCGGGAGCGGTACGCGGCCCGGCGCTCGGCGCTGCGGGCGGCGCTGGAGGCGTACGGCTTCCGCGTCGAGCACTCCGAGGCGAGCCTCTACCTGTGGGCGACCCAGGACCGGCCGTGCTGGGAGACCGTGGCCGAACTGGCCGCTCTGGGCATCCTGGTGGCGCCCGGCGACTTCTACGGCCCGGCCGGCGAGCGCTTCGTCCGGGTCGCCTTCACCGCGACCGACGAGCGGGTCGCCGCAGCCGTCGAGCGGCTGGACGCGGCGCGCTGACGACACGTCGAAGGGGCCGGTGTTCCGAGCGGGAACACCGGCCCCTTCGGTCTGTGCGGACTGCCGGGGACTGCCCGGACTACAGCGGCAGGCCGCTGATGCTGCCGCCGTTGACGCCGCCCAGCAGGCCGCTGACCGGGCCGAGCGCGCCGGTCAGGCCGGAGAGCGGGTTGTGCGGGCCGAGGTCGGCGCCACCGAGGCGGTTGGCCGAGCCGTGCTCCGCGAGGCCCAGGACGTCGGTGCCGGGCAGGCCGCCGGGCAGGGCGTGCTCGACCGTGCCGAGCGGCAGCGCGCGCTCCACCGAGCCGAGCGGCAGCGCGTCGGTGACGGCGTTGGTGCCGGGGACGGCGCTGGAGAGCTTGTCGGCGCCGGGCAGGGCCTGGGCGACGGCGCCCGCCTGGCCGAGCCCGGCGACCGGGCCGGTGCCGGCGTTGGCGCTGCGGGTGCCCATGGCCTTGCCGGTGACGGCCTCGCCGAGCTTGCCGGCCAGCGTCGAGGCGACCTTCGGGGTGACGGCGGAGAGCTGGCCGGTGGTGGCGGCGGTCTGGTCGACCGGGGCGGTCAGCGAACTGGCCTTCTCGTTCGCCTCGGGGAACTGGTGGGCGACGATGTCGCCGGCGGCGTCGGCGGAGGCCGGCACGCCCGCGGCGACGGTGGCCGCGCCGGTGGTGCCGGCCGCCTGGCCGAGCTGGTGGGTGGTGTGCTGCAGGGTGGAACCGGTGTCGGTGTTGGTCAGCTGGCCCAGCGGCGCCGCGAGGTCGCTCTTGGGAAGCAGGGCGTCCCCGCCCAGGGCGGACGCGGAGCCGGCCGCGACCAGCGGGGTCGCTCCGGCGGCCACGACGAGCGCGGCCTGGGCGATCCGGCGCGTGAGGGGGTGAGACATGGGGCTCCTCGAAGGGGTCTGGGTCCGTCCCGTCCGCCGAGTGGACGACCGGGCCTGGACGGGACCGGGCGGACGAGGTAGTTACCGCTTGAGAAGCCAGAAGGTTTCGGCCGGGGCAAGGAAAGTTCCCAACCGACCATCGGATCGTATGACCACAGCGGTGGGGTCCACCGGACCCCGCCGCACCCCGTCGGATCGGCCCCGGCCAAGGGAAGTGACGGTTCTCCACCCCGGTTCGCCGGAACGGGCGGTCGGTCCACCGGAGTTGACCGGAATCACCCGTCCGGCGGCAACCCGTACGTCTGTGCGTCAGCTCTTGTCGTACGGGGCCAGGGTGACCTGAACGAGCTTGGTCGACGTCCCCGAGGTCTGGGTCTGCCAGCCGTCCTCGGACTTGGTCTTGCGCCAGATCCTCCCGTCGTAGGCGACCGTCGCGATGCCCAGCTGCTGGGCCTGCGCGACCGCCCAGTGGGCCACCTCCCAGCCGCTGGTTCGCTCCGCGCTCGCCCCGGCGTCGCCGCCGGCGTCCGCCGAGGAGGTCAGCGCCGCGGCGGCCGGGTCCGGGGTCAGCGAGACCGCGTTCTCGGCGCCCTTGATCGTCGAGGTGTAGCCGGTGGCCGGTGTGACGGTGCGGCCGAACTCCCGGCGCACCCGGTCGGACAGCACCTGGGCGCGGTCCGGCTGCGCGACCGGGGTGGCCGAGGCGCCCGCGGTCGGCGACGGCGAGTCGGCCGGGTCCGGCTTGGCGTAGTCGTGCACCACGCAGCTGAAGGAGGCCGGCTCGCGCCCGGCCAGCGCCGAGGTCAGCAGGGTCGCCTTGGTCTCGTGCTTGGCGTACGCCTGCGGGTAGCCGCTCTTCTGCACCGCCTGCGCCGCGTCGGTCAGCGGCATCCGGGTGTAGCCGGGCACCTTGACCAGGCCGTCCAGGAACTTGTTGGTCGCGTACACCGGGTCCGTAATCTGCGTCGGGGTGCCCCAGCCCATCGACGGCCGCTGCTGGAACAGGCCGATCGAGTCCCGGTCACCGCCCGCGAGGTTGCGCAGCTTGGACTCCTGCATGGCGGTCGCCAGCGAGATCGCCGTCGCCCGGTCCGGCAGCCCGCGCGACCGCGCCACCGCGGCGATCGTCGCCGCGTTGGCGGCCTGCGGCAGCTCCAGCGTGCCGCTGCCGGCCGCGGTCTTCACCGAGCACTCCTCGGAGACGCCCGGCCGGAACCCGAACCACCAGATCCCGACCACCGCCAGGCCCGCGACCAACGCCAGGCCGAGCAGCCCGACCAGCACGAGCAGCAGCGCGCGCACCGGACCGCGGCGGCGGGGCGCCACTTCGTCGCCCAGCTCCTCGCCCAGCTTCTCGCTGCGCCTTCTCCTGGCCACCCTCGCCCCTCTCGCGCCCGCCTTCTTGATCCGACACCGTACCCACTCGGACGGATGTGCGGCGCATCCCGGTTGCCGATCCACGTGCCTTCCGTGTCACGGAACGACCACACCGGCGGCACACCTACGCGGATAGGCTGACGCCATGAGCAGCCCGAACCCGACGCCCCTGGACCTCACTCTCGACGGCGGCACGCTGACCGCCCGGCTCGTCGACTTCCCCTCGGTGAGCGGCGACGAGCAGGCGCTCGCCGACGCCGTGGAGGCCGCCCTGCGCGGCTACCCGCACCTCACCGTGGACCGGTACGGCAACAACGTGGTCGCCCGCACCACCCTCGGCCGCGGCGAGCGCGTCGTCCTGGCCGGCCACCTGGACACCGTGCCGATCGCCGACAACCTGCCCTCGTACGTCGACGGGGACCTGCTCTACGGCTGCGGCACCTCGGACATGAAGTCCGGCGTGGCCGTCGCGCTGCGCCTGGCCGCCACCCTGACCGAGCCCAACCGCGACCTCACCTACGTGTTCTACGACTGCGAGGAGGTGGAGGCCCACCGCAACGGCCTCGGCCACCTCGCCAAGGACCGCCCGGAGTGGCTGGCCGCCGACTTCGCGGTGCTGATGGAGCCCAGTGGCGCCGTGGTCGAGGGCGGCTGCCAGGGCACCCTGCGGGCGCAGATCCGGCTCACCGGCGTGCGCGCCCACGCGGCCCGCAGCTGGCTCGGCGACAACGCCATCCACCGCGCCGCCGAGGTGCTCACCCGGCTCGCACAGTACCAGCCGCGCCGGGTGGAGATCGACGGCCTGGAGTACCGCGAGGGCCTCAACGCGGTGCGGATCGACGGCGGCGTGGCCGGCAACGTGATCCCGGACGAGTGCGTGATCACGATCAACTTCCGCTACGCGCCGGACCGCAGCGAGGCCGAGGCGGAGAAGCACGTGCGCGAGGTCTTCGACGGCTTCGAGCTGACCGTGACCGACTTCGCCGCGGGTGCGCTGCCCGGCCTCTCCCAGCCCGCCGCCCGGGCCTTCCTGGCGGCCACCGGCGGTCAGGCCCGGGCCAAGTTCGGCTGGACCGACGTCGCCCGGTTCAGCGCGCTCGGCGTCCCGGCGGTCAACTACGGCCCCGGCGACCCGAACTTCGCGCACAAGCGGGACGAGCACTGCTCGCTGAGCGCCATCGCCGAGACCGAGGACCGGCTGCGCGCCTGGCTGACCAGCTGAGCCGGGGCCGTTCGGCCACCGACCCGGTCAGCTGCTGAACGCCATCTTCCGGTTGCCCAACCGACCTTCCCCCGTTGCCTGAAAACGGGGGAGGGTCGGCGTAGGGTTTCGTCATGACAGGCACAGGAGACGACAAGCACTACGGACACGGCCCCGAGCAGGTCGGCGCGCCGCGGAAGAAGAAGGCCTGGCCCGAGAAGCAGAAGGGCCCGGTGCTGGTGCGCCGGGACCAGGTCGGCACGAGCACCACGGACCAGCGTCTGCTGGACACCACCGGCCCCACCGACTGGCTGCACACCGACCCCTGGCGGGTGCTGCGGATCACCTCCGAGTTCGTCGAGGGCTTCGGCGCCCTCGCCGAACTCCCGCCCGCGATCAGCGTCTTCGGCTCGGCCCGGACCCCGGCCGACTCGCCCGAGTACGAGGCCGGGGTGGCCATCGGCCGGGCCCTCGCCGAGGCCGGCTACGCGGTGATCACCGGCGGCGGTCCGGGCGCGATGGAGGCCGCCAACCGCGGCGCCTCCGAGGCCGGCGGGCTGAGCGTCGGGCTCGGCATCGAGCTGCCCTTCGAGCAGGGCCTCAACGAGTTCGTCGACCTCGGGCTGAACTTCCGTTACTTCTTCGTCCGCAAGACGATGTTCGTGAAGTACGCCCAGGGCTTCGTGGTCCTGCCCGGCGGGCTCGGCACGCTGGACGAGCTGTTCGAGGCACTGACCCTGGTGCAGACGAAGAAGGTCACCCGTTTCCCGGTGATCCTCTACGGCAGCGCCTACTGGGGCGGCCTCTACGAGTGGCTGAGGACCACCCTGGTCGCGCAGGGCAAGGCGGCTCCGCACGACCTTGAGCTGTTCCACATCACCGACGAGATCGACGAGGTCATGAAGATCCTCGCCGACGCCCGCCGGCCCGCCAACGAGATCTAGCGCGAGCGAGCCGAAGGGGCGCGCCGGTGCCGAAAGCGAGGAACGACAAGCGAGGCACGAGCGCCGGAGTGACGAACGTCGGCACCGGGTCCGAGCGCCCCGGAGGCGAGCCGAGCGCCAAGAGCGAGGAACGACAAGCGAGGCACGAGCGCCGGAGTGACGAACGTCGGCACCGGGTCCGAGCGCCCCGGAGGCGAGCCGAGCGCCAAGAGCGAGGAACGACAAGCGAGGCACGAGCGCCGGAGCGACGAACGTCGGCACCGGGTCCGAGCGCCCCGGAGGCGAGCCGAGCGCCGAACAGGCGGCCTAGGCCAGCCCCCGGCGGGCGACCGCCGGGGGGCGGGTGCCCCGGATCGAGGCGACCATGTCCAGCACCTGGCGGGTCTCCGCGACCTGGTGCACCCGGTAGACCTGCGCGCCCAGCCAGGCCGAGACCGCCGTGGTGGCCAGGGTGCCGAGCAGCCGCTCGTTCACCGGCCGGTCCAGGGTCTCGCCGACGAAGTCCTTGTTGGAGAGCGAGACCAGCACGGGGAAGCCGGTCGCGGTCATCTCCGGCAGCCGCCGGGTGGCCTCCAGCGAGTGCCGGGTGTTCTTGCCGAAGTCGTGCCCCGGGTCGATGATCACCGCGTCCCGGCGGACGCCCAGCCCCACCGCCCGCTCGGCCAGCCCGACGGTCACCCGCAGGATGTCCGCCATCACGTCCTCGTACCCGATCCGGTGCGGCCGGGTGCGCGGCTCGGCGCCGCCCGCGTGGGTGCACACCAGCCCGACGTCGTACCGGGCGGCCACCTCGGCGAGCTTCGGGTCCACCCCGCCCCAGGCGTCGTTCAGCAGGTCCGCGCCGACCTCGCAGACCGCCTCGCCGACTTGGTGCCGCCAGGTGTCCACGCTGATCACGGCGTCGGGGTGGCGCTTGCGCAGCTCGGCCACGAAGGGGACGGTGCGCCGCAGCTCCTCCTCGACCGTGACCTCGTCGCCCGGGCCGGCCTTCACCCCGCCGATGTCCAGGATCGCCGCGCCCTCGGCCATCGCGCGGTCGGCGGCGGCGAACGCGGCCTCGTCGGCGAAGGTCGAGCCCTTGTCGAAGAACGAGTCCGGCGTCCGGTTCACGATCGCCATGATCACCAGCTCGTCCTCACCGAATTCGCGCGGTCCCAGGCGTAGCGCCACCGATGTCTCCTCCACAGCTCCTGCGGGTGCGATGATGGCTCCCGGCCTCACTAGGGACCATGCTGTCATGATCAGTCTGGTTCCCTGGCACTTGATCGAGGACCGGCCGGGAGTTCGGGAGGACAGCTCGTGTTCTGGGTGATCGTGGTCGCCATGGCCGTGGTGGTCGGCGGCGCCGCGCTGGTGGCGCTGGGCGGGGGCGGCTCGATGCCGGAGGCGGTGCCGGACCGCATCGCCGCGCGGCTGCCGCAGGACCGACCGCTGAGCAAGACGGACGTGGACGACCTGCGCCTGCCGATGGCCGTGCGCGGCTACCGGATGGACGAGGTGGACGACGTCCTGGACCGCCTCGGCGCCGAACTCGCCTACCGCGACTCGCGGATCGCCGAACTGGAGGCCGCCGCCCACCTGCGCGGCGCGGTCGAGGCCACCACCGCTCCGGACCCGGCCGCCGAACCGCTGCCGGGCCTGGAGGACTTCGCCAAGGTGGTCCAGCCCGCCGCCGCGCTCACCGAGCAGCCGGCCCCCGAGGACGCCGAGCCGGGGGCGCAGCAGTGACAGAGGTCGTCGAAGGCGCGGTGCTCGGCGCGGACGGCCTGCGCCGCTGCGGCTGGGGCGAGTCGACGGACGACTACCGCCTCTACCACGACACCGAGTGGGGCCGCCCGGTGCACGGCGACGACGCCCTGTTCGAGCGGGTCTGCCTGGAGGCCTTTCAGTCCGGCCTGTCCTGGCTGACCATCCTGCGCCGCCGTGAGGGCTTCCGGGCCGCGTTCGCAGGCTTCCGGATCGCCGAGGTCGCCGAGTTCGGCGAGGCGGACGAGGAGCGGCTGCTCGCCGACACCGGCATCATCCGCAACCGGGCCAAGATCGAGGCGGCGATCGCCAACGCCCGGGTCGCCCGCGACCTGGACGGCGGCCTGGACGCGCTGATCTGGCAGTTCGCCGCCGACCCGGACCGGCCGGCCCCCCGCACACCGGCGGAGGTGCCGGCCGTCACGCCCGAGTCGACGGCGCTGGCGAAGACGCTGAAGAAGGCGGGCTTCCGCTTCGTCGGCCCGACCACCGCCTACGCCCTGATGCAGGCCTGTGGTCTGGTCGACGACCACCTGGCGGACTGCCACGTCCGCACCGGCGGGGGGAAGCGGCGCTGAGCCTCAGCGCCCGACGTACTTCGGCTTCTCCTTGGCGATGAAGGCGCGCACCGCGATCCGGTGGTCCTCGCTCTCGCCGGCCAGGGTCTGCAGCTCGTCCTCCTTGTCGAGCAGTTCGTCCAGCGAGTGCGAAGCGCCGTACGCCAGCGACTCCTTGATGGCGCCGTAGGCCACGGTCGGGCCCTCGGCCAGCTCGCGGGCGAAGACCCGCGCGGTGGCGGCGAGTTCCTCGGCAGGCACGACCTTGGTGGCCAGGCCCAGCTCCATCGCCTCGGCGGCCTTGACCGTCCGGGGCAGCATCAGCAGCTCGGTGGCCCTGGCGTGCCCGACCAGCCGGGGCAGTGTCCAGGACGCCCCCGAGTCGGCGGTCAGCCCGATCCCGGCGAAGGCGGTGTTGAAGCCGGCCCGGTCGGAGATGATCCGGAAGTCGCAGGCGAAGGCGAGCGAGGCGCCCGCGCCGGCCGCCACCCCGCCGACCGCGGCGACGGTCGGCTTGCGCATCCCGACCAGCGCCCGGGTCAGCGGGTTGTAGTGCTCGGCGACGGTCCGCAGCGCGCCCTCGCCGGTCTCCTCGAACCGCTTCAGCAGCGCCAGGTGCTCGTTCAGGTCCTGCCCGACGCAGAACGCCCGGTCGCCGGCCCCGGTCAGCAGCACCGCCCGCACCGCAGGGTCCCCGGCCGCCTCTGTCACGGCGTCGCGCAGCGCCACCTTGGTGGCGACGTCCAGGGCGTTCATCGCCCCCGGGCGGTTGATGGTGATGACGGCCAGGCCGCCGTCCAGCTCGTACAGCACGGAATCGGACATGGGCGAGGGCTCCCTAAACGATCGTCGCGTCGGTGGTTGTGCCAGGATGCCGGAGCGCGGGCCGGGCTGGGGAGTGTGAGGTATCGCACCTTCCCGCGGTGCCGGTACCGCCGCCACGCCGGGGCTTATGACGCCAATTGCGGCGGTTGGAGTCGGTCCGGCCGATGTTGCACCGAGAGTGATGTTGGTCATCAGGCCGTGGCATGCGGGATAATGGCTTCCGATCAATGCGTTCGATACCGGCGGTGGACGGACTGCCGGTGCGTAGCTGAGCGGTTGCAGGAAGGGGAACGAGCATGGCGGCCATGAAGCCGCGGACGGGTGACGGCCCGCTCGAAGTCACCAAAGAGGGGCGGGGCATCATCATGCGCGTTCCGCTCGAAGGCGGCGGACGTCTCGTGGTGGAGCTGACGCCTGACGAGGCCGAAGCCCTGGGCGACGCCCTGATGAAGGTCACCGGCTGACCGCAGCGGGTGCTCGCCGTCTCCTGGAGACGTACCGCCGGGCCCGGGTACGACGTCACGTCGGCCCGGGCCCGCGCGGTCTCCGGGGCAGGCAGGCGGGCCCTAGCGCTTGACGGCGCAGAGCAGCCCGTCCGAGACCGGCAGCAGCGCGGGCAGCAGCGCCTCGCTCTCCCGCACGTCCCGGACCAGGTCCCGCACTGCGCCGGTCTGCGGGTCCTGCAGCTCCGGCTCGGCCAGCCGGCCCTCCTGGAAGACCCCCTCGAAGCAGACCATCCCGCCCGGCCGCAGCAGCCGCAGCGCCTCCAGCAGGTACTCCCGGGACTCGGCCGGATCGCCGTCGCAGAACACCAGGTCGTACTGGCCGTCGGCGAGCCGGGGCAGTACCTCCAGCGCCCGGCCCGGTATGAACCGCGAGCGGTTGGCCGCGAACCCGGCCGCCTGGTACGCCTCGCGGGCCAGCTGCTGGCGCACCGGCTCGGAGTCCACCGTGGTGAGCACGCCGTCTGGCCGCATCCCGCGCAGCAGGTAGACGCCTGACACACCTGTGCCGGTGCCGATCTCGGCCACCGCCTTGGCGTCCAGCGCGGCGGCCAGCAGCCGCAGGCACGCCCCGCCGCTCGGCCCGATGGCCCGTATCCCGGTCCGCGCGGACTGCGCCCGGGCGTAGGTCAGCACCGCGTCCTCGCCCACGTAGGTGTCGGCGAGGGCCGCGCGCGCGGGCCCGAACTCGCTGATGGCTGCCTCTTTCGGAGCCCCGGGTGGCGGCCCGGTGCCGGGGGATGTCGATATTTCCTGCCACAGATTACTGGCCGGGCGGGAACCGCGTACGGCGGCGGGCCGTTGTCACTGAGGACCGGGTACGGAAGACCTCCCGGGCACTTTTATCCGGGCTTGACGGGTGAGGTGGATATGGTGGTGGCCCTGCTGGGCAGAAGAGCCGACCGAGGAGGTGTGGCCGAGGGCGACGTCCCCGTGCGGCGGCACTTCCGCGGCACCGCGTCGGCCCGCACGCCGAAGCCCGTGATGAACCAGCCTGCGCACTCCGACCTGGACCAGCCCGCCGCCGCGACGCCGGCCGCCGGCACCACCGAGGCCCCCGCCCTCGCGACCTTCGCCGAGGGCCCCGACGCGCAGAGCTGGACTCCGCCCACCTGGGAGGAGATCGTCGAGGCGCACAGCGCCCGCGTCTATCGCCTCGCGTACCGTCTGACGGGCAACCAGCACGACGCCGAGGACCTCACCCAGGAGGTCTTCGTCCGAGTGTTCCGTTCGCTGTCCACCTACACCCCCGGCACGTTCGAGGGCTGGCTGCACCGGATCACCACCAACCTGTTCCTGGACATGGTCCGCCGCCGCCAGCGCATCCGCTTCGACGCGCTCGGCGAGGACGCGGCCGAGCGGCTCGCCTCCCGCGAGCCCAGCCCGGCCCAGCACTTCAGCGACACCCACTTCGACGCCGACGTGCAGCACGCCCTGGACACCCTGGCCCCGGAGTTCCGCGCCGCCGTGGTGCTCTGCGACATCGAGGGCCTGTCCTACGAGGAGATCGCCGCCACGCTGGGCGTCAAGCTCGGCACCGTCCGCAGCCGCATCCACCGCGGCCGCTCGCACCTGCGCGCCGCGCTCAAGCACCGTGCCCCCGGCCAGGCTCCCGGCCGTGAGCGCCGCGGCGGCTCGGAGGAGCCGATGCCGGTCGGCGCCGTCGCCGCGGATCCCGCGGCCGCACCGGGCGGGCGCGGACGGAGGCGATCGTGAGCGGAACCAGCCGGTCCGGTCCGGAACGGTCGGAGGCGTCCGACCGGCCCCAGACCTGGCGGAGCTGGGCGCTGGGCCGCCGGGGCGGTGACGACCCCGGTGAGCCGCTGCCGACCGCTGTCCCGCTGCCGGGCGACACGGAGCTGCGTGCCGTGCCCGTACGCCCCGTCGAGCCCGCCGCCGAGGAACACCACCTCGGTGAGCGCCTGTCCGGATTCCTGGACGGCGAACTCGGCCACGACTCGCGCGAGCGGGTCCAGGCCCACCTGGCCACCTGCCCCCAGTGCCTGGCCGAGGCCGACGAGGGCCGTGCCGTGAAGCACCTGCTGACCCGCACCGACACCCCCGGCCCCTCCTCCTCGTTGATGGCCCGGCTGATGGCCGTCGGCAACCTGCCCGAGGACGGCCCGGTGGACGGCGGCTGGCCGGGCCAGAGCGGCCGGCGCGACGACGACGACCTGCCCGGCGGCGGGGTCGGCGCCACCGGCACGCTCGGCGGCAGCCGGCTCACCGGCGGCTCCTTCGGCCGCGGTGCCGGCGCCTCCTTCGGCGCGGGCGCGCTCGGCGCCGACAGCCCGGTGCCCGGGGTCGATCCGCGCGCCTTCGGCCGCGGCTCGGTGCTGCGGCCGCTGATGGGCCGGCGCACCGGCCGTCCGGACTCCGCCGACGGCCCCGACCGCACCTCCGCCCGGCCGCTGCCGGCCGCCGCCGTCCGCCCCGCCGCGCGCGGCCGCCGCCTGGTCTTCGCCGCCGCGGGCGCCTTCTCGGTCGCCGCGGTGACGCTCGGCGGCGTCGGCGGCCTCGCCCAGGGCGAGGACCAGCACGGCACCACCGTCAGCCCGATCGGCGGCGGCACCACCGGCCGCGGCGGCCTGGTCCCGATGACCGCGCAGGTCCCGGTGGACTTCCCGGCCCGCCCGGTCGCCGCCACCCGTGAGGCGAGCCCCTCCTCCTCGCCGGAGCGCTACCCGGGCGGCATCGCGGCCCTGCGCCAGCAGATCCGCTAAGCGGACACCCCGCCTTCGGGCCCGGCCACCGGCTGGTCTTTACCACGGCTTCATCGCAGCGTGGACCAGGGACCCGCCGGTGGCCATTACTCTGGAGGAACCGTCGTCCGGCGAGCTAGGGAGCAAAGGTGTTCAGCGACGTAGGCGGGCTGGAGATCCTGACCCTGATCGTGATGGCGATCATCATCTTCGGCCCTGACAAGCTGCCGAAGCTGATCCAGGACACCATGGGCTTCATCCGCAAGGTCCGCTCCTTCGCCGACAACGCGAAGGAGGACATCCGCAGCGAGCTGGGCCCCGAGTTCAAGGACTTCGAGTTCGAGGACCTGAACCCCAAGACCTTCGTCCGCAAGCAGCTCATGGGCGGCGAGGAGGACCCGCTGGGCCTCAAGGACATGAAGGACTCGCTCGACATCCGCTCCGTCCTGGACGACAAGCCCGCGGTACCGGTGAACGGCCGGGCGGGCAACGTGAGTTTCGACAAGGCCGCCCCGGCGCCCGCCTCCGCCGGAGCCCCGCTGCAGCCCGGCGAGCGGCCCCCGTTCGACCCCGACGCGACCTGATCGAGCCTGCGCGCATCCCGCGGGAACACGACGCCACCGCCCCGCCCGGCCGTCCGGCTGAGCGGGGCGGCGGCATCCTCGCCGCTATTGTGCTGATTGTTCCCGCTGAGCCGTCCGTCACATCCGCGCTTGCGCGGACCAGGAACGGCCCCCGGGAACGCCGAGGTGCGCCACCATGGGAGCGCGCCACGGCAGGCATACGTGCGTTTGAGGAGGCCCGGGGATGGACGCGACGAGTCAGGCGGGAGGGGCGACGGCCACGGCCGGCGGCCCGGTGGTCGGCGGGCAGGCCGGCCCGGCGGATCCGCTGGTGCCCTACCTGTCCGCGGACTTCCCCTGGTACGGCCTGGACGACGGCTGGACCGGCCGCCGCTACCTGATGCAGGCCGGCGCCAGCGGCCCCCGCGGCGGGGCGGCCGGCAGCGTCGACTACGGCACCCTCGGCCACGGCGACGAGCCGGCCAAGCAGCACGAGCCGCGCGACATGCGCAAGTTCGCGGTCGTGGTCACCGTGGCCCGCCGCGACAGCCGCCGCAGCGCCGACAACACCGGCACCCTGGAGGCGACCTCCGCCTCCTCCGCCGCATGGCTGGCCGGCTCCGGCCTGCTCGCCGCGACCTGGCCCGGCCAGCTCGACCGCGTGCTGCGCCAGGACTGGCTGGACCAGCAGAGCAGCCTGGCGTGGGACCTCGCCGACGACCTGGCCGGCCCCGGCTGGTCCCCCCTCAGCCTGCCGGTCAACGGCCTGCCGCAGCCCTTCCGCTACCGCGAGTCCGAGTACGGCTGGGTGCTCGCGGGCGAGGCCCCCGGCGTCCTCCTCGGCGCCTTCGGCCGCGGCGTCAGCGCCTACGGCGTCGGCTTCGCCACCGTCCCCGACCTGGGCGGCTACACCCGGCCGTAGGGCCCGCGGACACGACGAGGGGCCGGGCGGAAAACCGCCCGGCCCCTGTTAGTCGCCCGCTCGCCTCCGGGGCGCTCTTGGCCCGGTGCCGACGGTCGGCGGGCACTGCGCCACCTCCTTCGTCGGCGGCTTGGCCCTTCTTCCTTTCGGCACCGGCCCGCCCCTTCGGCTCGGGGCGGGGGTCGCTCTGTCAGAACTTGTTCTTGGGCGTCAGCCCGAGCGACATGCCCGACAGGCCGCGCTGGCGGCCGCCGAGCTTGCCGGCCACGGCACGCAGGGCGGCGCCGGCCGGGGAGTCGGGGGCGGCGAGCACGACCGGGCGGCCGTCGTCGCCGCCCTCGCGCAGCCGCACGTCGATCGGGATCGAGCCGAGCACCGGGACGGTCGCGCCGACGGTGCGGGTGAGCGCGTCCGCGACGGTCTGGCCACCGCCGGTGCCGAAGACGTCGATCATCTCGTCGCAGTGCGGGCACGGCATGCCGGACATGTTCTCGATCACGCCGACGATCTTCTGGTGGGTCTGCACCGCGATGGTGCCGGCCCGCTCGGCCACCTCGGCGGCGGCCATCTGCGGGGTGGTGACGATCAGGATCTCCGCGTTGGGGATCAGCTGGGCCACCGAGATCGCGATGTCGCCGGTGCCGGGCGGCAGGTCCAGCAGCAGCACGTCCAGGTCGCCCCACCACACGTCGGCGAGGAACTGCTGCAGCGCGCGGTGCAGCATCGGGCCGCGCCAGACCACCGGGGCGTTGCCCGGGGTGAACATCCCGATCGAGATGACCTTCACGCCGTTCGCCTGCGGCGGCATGATCATGTCCTGGACCTGGGTCGGCCGGCCCTCGACACCCAGCATGCGCGGCACGCTGTGGCCGTAGATGTCGGCGTCCACCACGGCGACCTTCAGGCCGTCCGCGGCCATCGCGGCGGCCAGGTTGACCGTCACGGAGGACTTGCCGACGCCGCCCTTGCCGGAGGCGACGGCGTAGACGCGGGTCAGCGTGCCCGGCTTGGCGAACGGGATCTCCCGCTCGGGGGCGCCGCCGCGCAGCAGCTGGGAGAGCTCCTTGCGCTGCTCGTCGCTCATCACGTCGAGCTCGACCTCGATGCCGGTCACGCCCGGCACCCTGCCGACCGCCTCGCGGACCCGGGTGACGATGGTGTCGCGCATCGGACAGCCGGAGACGGTCAGGTAGACCGCGACGCGCACCGCGCCCCCCTCGGCGATCTCGACCGATTTCACCATGCCGATCTCGGTGATCGGGCGGTTGATCTCCGGGTCGTTGACGGTCGCCAGGGCCTCGCGCACGGACTCCTCCGTGACGCCGGCAGCGACCTCTGTCTCGTTGGCCATGCCTTGATGGTACGGCTCCGGGCGAACTGCTTAACCGGCCGGTAGCGTGCCGCCGGTCACAACGTCCCGGAGGCGTCCCGGCGTTCGTCCATCTCCTTGAGCAGGGACTGGAGCTCGAACCGAATGAAGTCCCGGGTGGCGACCTCGCCGAGCCCGTGCCGCAGCGCGGCGACCTCGCGGGCCAGGTACTCGGTGTCGGCGATGTTGCGGTCGCTGCGGGCCCGGTCCTGCTCCATGTTGACCCGGTCCCGGTTGTCCTGGCGGTTCTGCGCCAGCAGGATCAGCGGCGCCGCGTAGGAGGCCTGCAGCGACAGCGCCAGGGTCAGGAAGATGAACGGGTACTCGTCGAAGCGCACGGTGGCCGGCAGCAGGGAGTTCCACCCTATCCAGATGACGACCACCACCGTCATCCAGACGATGAACCGCCCGGTGCCGAGGAAGCGGGCGATCCGCTCCGACAGCACGCCGAAGGCCTCGGGGTCGTAGGACGGCAGCGAGAGCAGGCCGGGCCGAGCGGTGCGCGGCTGGTCGAGCCGGGTGCGGCCGGAACCGGTGATCGGGACGGTCTCCAGCCGGCCGCCGCCCTCGCGGGTGCGCAGCTCGCGCAGCTGGCGCAGCTCCCGCAGTTCGCGCTGCAGGCGCCGGCGCGCGGAGTCGTCCAGCCGTCCGTTGCGGTCACCGTCCATCGGCCATCTCCTCGCTCTCGTCGTCGCGGGCCTGCAGCGCGGCGTCGCGCCAGTCCTCGGGCAGCAGGTGGTCGAGCACGTCGTCGACGGTCACCGCGCCCAGCAGGTGGTCCGCCTCGTCCACGACCGGCGCGGACACCAGGTTGTAGGTCGCCAGGTAGCTGGTGACCAGCGACAGCGGGGTGTCCGGCGGCAGCGGGTCCAGGTCGTCGTCGACCAGCGAGCCGACCAGGACGTACGGGGGTTCGCGCAGCAGCCGCTGGAAGTGCACGGTGCCCAGGTAGCGGCCGGTCGGGGTCTCGTTCGGCGGGCGGCAGACGAAGATCTGGGCGGCCAGCGCGGGCTTGTGGTCGCTGATCCGGATCCGCGCCAGCGCCTCGGCGACCGTCGCGTCCGGCTCCAGCACGATCGGCTCGGTGGTCATCAGACCACCGGCGGTGTCCTCCTCGTACGACAGCAGGCGGCGCACCGGCGCGGCCTCGTCCGGCTCCATCAGCTGGAGCAGCCGCTCGGCCTCGTCGCCGGGCAGCTCGGACAGCAGGTCGGCGGCGTCGTCCGGGTCCATCGCCTCCAGGACGTCGGCGGCGCGCTCGTCCTTCAGCTTGCCGATGATCTCGACCTGGTCGTCCTCGGGCAGCTCCTCCATGACGTCCGCGAGCCGCTCGTCCGGCAGCGCGGCGGCCACCTCGGCGCGGCGCTTGGCGGACAGGTGGTGCATCACGCTGGCCAGGTCGGCCGGGCGCAGCTGTTCGAAGGTGGCGAGCAGGTTGGCCGCGCCCTGGTCCTGCTCGGGCTGCGAGAAGCCGGTGACGTCCTGCCAGTCCAGGGTGAGCCGCTCGCCCTTGCCCTTGCGCAGCCGGCCGGCCCGGCCGACCTGGACGAAGACCTTGCTGATCTCCCACTCGCGCAGGCGGGCCTGCACCATGCCGATGTCCAGCACGGTGACGTCCTCACCGGTCTTGGTCCAGGTGACGGTACGGTCCAGCAGCTCGGCGAGAACCAGGGTCTCGGCCGGGCGCTGCTCGAAGCGCCGCAGGTTGATCAGGCCGGTGGTGAGCACCTGGCCGGACTCCAGGCTGGTCACCCTGGTCATCGGCAGGAAGATCCGGCGCCGGCCGACGACCTCGACCACCAGGCCGAGCACCCGCGGCGGGCGGCCGCCGAGCCGCAGCGAGACCACCACGTCCCGGACCCGCCCAACCTGGTCGCCGTTCGGGTCGAAGACCGCGATGGCGGAGAGATGGGAGATGAAGACCCGGGTTCCTGGCCCTGCCATGGACTCCCTCTGATCGCTCGACGCCTCGGCAAGGGTGCGCCGAGCACACCCGCGGCCCAAGGCTACCCGCGTGCCGGGGGCCGGGCCCGCTGTGGCACGGTAGCGGCCGCAGGAGCCGTGGACGCCAACTCCTCCTTACGGCTCGGGCAGCCCTCAGCGGCGCTTGAACAGCAGCTTGGGCAGTCCGGCCGGGATCGGGCGGCGGGTGGTGGCCGGGGTGGGCATCGGCCGGGCCGCGTGCGAGTCCTCCGGCATCGCGCCCGGGCGTTCACTGAGCGCGCCGACCGGTTCCAGCCGCAGCACCCGGCACTCCCGGGCCCAGCGCTCGGCGATGGCGTCGGTGTCGGGCGCGTTCAGCCGCTTGCCCTTGAGCTCCTCCACGGCGCCCCGCCAGGCCTCGCTGTCCGGCGCCAGCTCCACCACCCTGGCGCCCCAGCCGGTCAGCCGACCGCCCTTGTCCTTGCTGCGCACCGTGACCACGGCCCGGGAGCCGGCCTCCAGACCGTGCAGCGGCTGCTCGCCGCCCCCGCCGACCACCACCACCGCACCGTCGTGCCAGGCGTGCCAGAGCGGACGGGCCTGCTCCTGGCCGTCCGCGCGCACCCAGAGCAGACCGGACTTCTTCGCGGCCTCCTCCAGCAGGGCCTGGTCGAGGAAGTCGTCGGCGGTCGAGGCGGCGGGCGTACGGTCCATGGCGGACAGCGTACGGCTTCGCCCCCGCCGCCGTCCCTTCCTGTCCACCAGACGTCTCAGCTCCTGTCCACCGGATGTCTCAGCCTCCGGGCGACAGTTCCATTGCGAAGCCACGGGCCTTACCGTATGAGCGCCCAACCACCGTGACCAGCGAAGGAGCGCCGTGCCCGCCGCCCGGCCCGCGACCGCCCCTGCCATCCCCGCCGCCGCCGACCCGCGGCCCGCGCACCCGCTCCCCACCCTCGACCTGCTGCTGCTCGCCGTCTCCATCGCCGGCATCTCGTTCTCCGGCCCGCTGATCAGCGCCACCGCCGCGCCCGCCCTGGCGATCGCCCTCTGGCGCAACGTCATGTCCGTCGGCGTCCTCGGCCCCTACGCGCTGCTGCGCCACCGCGCCGAACTGCGCGGCATCGGCCGTCGGGCGCTGCTGCTCGCGATCGCCGCCGGCGCGCTGCTCGCCGTCCACTTCGCGCTCTGGATGCCCAGCCTGCGGATGACCTCGGTGGCCTCCGCCACCGCCCTGGTCACCACCACCCCGCTGTGGACCATCCTGCTGATGCGGCTGTTCGGCGTCCGCGCCCCCCGCATGGTCTGGCTCGGCACCGTCGTCGCCTTCGCCGGCGTGCTGGTGCTCACCGGCGTGGACCTCTCGCTCTCCCCGCGCGCCCTGCTCGGCGACGCCCTCGCCCTGGCCGCCGGACTCGCCGCGGCCGGGTACATGCTGCTCGGCGCCGAGGTCCGCAAGACCGTCAGCACCACCGGGTACACCCTGGTCTGCTACACCACCACGGCGGTCGGCCTGCTGGCCATCTGCCTGGCCGCCGGGACGCCGCTGTCCGGCTGGTCGGCCGGGGCCTGGTGGCAGATCGTGCTGCTGATGGTCGCCGCTCAGCTGCTCGGGCACTCGCTCAGCAACCGGGTGGTGCGCAACCTCGGCCCGTCCGTCACCTCCACCGCGATCCTGCTGGAGACCCCGGGCGCCGCCCTGATCGCCGCCCTCTGGCTCGGCCAGTGGCCCCCGGCGGCCGCCTACCCGGCGGTGGTGCTGATCCTGCTCGGACTGGTCCTGGTCGCCCGCGGCGGACGCAGGTAGCGGGCCAGGGCGTGTCCGACGATTCGCGCGCCCGGCGGGAATCGTCGGACACGCCCTTAGAGCCAGCCGTTGCGGCGGAAGCCCCGGTACATCCCCACGCAGATCAGCGTGACCGCGCCGAGCACCGTCGGATAGCCGTACGGGTTGTGCAGCTCCGGCATGTAGTCGAAGTTCATCCCGTACACGCCGGTGATCATGGTGGGCACCGCGAAGATCGCCGCCCAGGCGGTGATCTTCCGCATGTCCTCGTTCTGCGCCACCGACACCTGCGCCAGGTTCGCCTGCAGCAGCGAGTTCAGCAGCTCGTCGAAACCGTGCACCTGCTCGGTCACCCGGGCCAGGTGGTCCGCGACGTCCCGGAAGTACTTCTGGATGTCCGGGTCCACCAGGCCCTGCGACGGCTCCGACAACTGCTGCATCGGACGCAGCAGCGGCGCCACCGCGCGCTTGAACTCCAGCACCTCGCGCTTGAGTTGGTAGACCCGGCCGACATCGGCGCTGCGCCCGCCCTTGGCCGAGAAGACGCCGTACTCGATCTCGTCCACGTCGTTCTGCAGCCGCTCGGCGACCAGCAGGTAGTTGTCCACCACGTGGTCGGCGATCGCGTGCAGCACCGCGGACGGCCCCTTGGCGAGCAGCCCGGACTCGTCCGCGTCCGCCTCCAGCCGGTGCCGCAGCTCCTGCAGCGAACCGTGGCCGCCGTGCCGGACGGTGATCACGAAGTCCCGCCCGGCGAACACCATCAGCTCGCCGGTCTCCACCACCTCGCTGGTGGGCGTGAGCTGGTCGTGCTCGACGTAGCGGATGGTCTTGAAGACGGCGAAGAGGACGTCGTCGTAGCGTTCCACCTTAGGCCGCTGGTGGGCGTGCACCGCGTCCTCCACCGCGAGCGGGTGCAGGCCGAAGCGCTGGGCGATGCCCTCGAACTCCGCCTCGGTCGGCTCGTGCAGCCCGATCCAGCTGAACGAGCCTGCGCTGTCCGGGAATTGGTGCGCCGCCTTGACCCGGCGGGCGGCCTCGCGCGGGCTGCAGGTCTCGCCGTTGCGCCGGCCGTGCTGGTAGACCGCGCAGTCCACGACCGCCGAGCCGCTGCCTTCCGGCACGGCGTCGTACGGACCGGAGACGCCCCGACGACGGTTGGTGCGGACGGCGGCGCGCAGGCTGTTGATCATCGACATGGCAGGCTCCCTGGGGCAGGAGCCGTCGCACGGCGGCACGGAGAACGCGGGAAAGCAGGGCCGTGGTGCGACGGCGAGGAACACCGGTGAAGGGGATGAGGGTGCTCTCCCGGCCGGTCCGTCCGCCGTCGGTCCGCGCCCGGGGCCACTACGGCTGGATCAGCCGCTACGGCCTGCGAGGCGAGGGATGCGGGGAAGTCGGGGCCGGGCAGAGCTGCCGGTACTGCATGGTCGGCCGGTATCCACCGCAACCACCTCCTTCGCGCCGCCGCCCCGGGACGAACGATCCCGGTGGCCAGTCGCTCACCCTAACATCTGACCGGACATCGGCGCCGAGGGATTTCCCCGTCCTCTACGGGCCCTTGACGGGCCCGCCCCGCCCGCCGCCCGGCCCGCCGCCCCCGCGCTGCCCGCGCGACCCGGCGGGTTACGCTCACCGGCATGGCCCATGACTTCCCGTCCTTCGGCGACCCCCACGGCGGCAGCTCCCCGGAGCTCACCCGGGAGGCGGTGCTGGCCGCCGTCGAGGCCCGGCTGATCTCCACCTTCGGCGAGCCGAGCGGCCGCGCCGCCGTCACCTTCCTCGGAGCCGACCGGATCGAGGTGCTGCGCTTCGGCCCGGACGCCGAGGGCCTGGTCCGCTACACCACGCTCGGGATGGCCGCCGCGCCGATGGCCGACCCGACCGCGCTGGTCGCCGACCAGCTGCGCGGCCCCCGGGTCGAACTGGTGCTGACCGTGCGCGGCGGGCACGACAGCGTGCTGCGCAGCCTCGCCACCTTCGCCGCGACCCCGCAGGTCGAGGGCCTGGTGGTGGCCCCGGGCGGCTCGCTGGACCTCGGTGCCCCGCTGTGGGACGGCGCCCCCTTCACCTCGGTGCTGGCCGCCGAGCCGGGCGGCCTGGTCGAGGACCTCGAACTGGCCGAACCCGCCGAGCCGGTGCGCTTCCTGCCGCTGCTGCCGATGACGCCCAACGAGGCGGGCTGGAAGCGGGTGCACGGCGCGGCCGCGCTCCAGGAGCGCTGGCTGGACCAGGGCACCGACCTGAGGGACCCGGACCGGCGCGGCGTCCGGCTGGACTGACGGCCGCTCAGGCGGGGCGTAGGGACGTAGGGGGCGTGCGGGCTGCTGTGCGTGCCCGTGCCGCGCCCCCGTACGCCGGAGTGCGGCCGGGGAGTGCCAGCCGCTCGTACGGCTACTCGTACGGTTACCCGTACGGCTACTCGTGCGGCCGATCGGCTCGGCGTAGCGCGCCGGACCGGCTCAGCGCTCGATCGGCTTGGCCCCGGTCGCCTGCGCCAGCAGCGCCTCGTACACCGCCGGGTCGGTGGTGTGCTCGCCGAGCCGGACGGTCTTGCGGCTGCCGTGGTAATCGCTGGAGCCGGTGACCAGCAGGCCCAGCTCGCCCGCCAGGCCGCGCAGCCGCTGCCGGGTCTCCTCGTCGTGGTCGGTGTGGTCGACCTCCAGCGCGGCCAGCCCGGCCGCCGCGAGGTCGGCGATCACCTGGTCCGAGACCGTCCGGCCGCGCTTGACCGCGCCGGGGTGGGCGAAGACCGGCACCCCGCCGGCCGCCCGGACCAGCCGGACCGCCTCCACCGGGTCGGTCTCGTGCTTGCGCACGTCCGCCCGGCCGCCGTTGGCCAGCCAGTCCGGGGTGAAGGCGTCCGAGACGGTGGCCACCACGCCCGCCTCGACCAGCGCACTGGCGATGTGCGGCCGCCCGACCGAGCCGGCCCCGGCGATCCGCTGCACCTGTTCCCAGCTGATGTCCGCGCCGAGCTCGCGGCAGCGCTCGACGATCGCCCGCCCGCGCCGGAACCGGTCGGTGCGCACCAGCTCCCGCTCGCGCGCGAACTCCGGCTCCTGCGGGTCGAACAGGTACGCCAGCAGGTGCATGCTGATGTCGCCCACCGCGCAGGACAGTTCGGCGCCCGGGACGACGGTCAGCCGGGTACCCTCCGGCAGCGCGCGCACCGCCCCGGCGGCCTCGGTGTGGCCGGCGACGGTGTCGTGGTCGGTGAGCGCCACCACGTCGAGGCCGGCGGCGACCGCCGCGGCGACCAGCTCGGCCGGGCTGTCGGTGCCGTCGGAGGCGTTGCTGTGGGCGTGCAGGTCGATGCGCACGGGGCGGACTCCTGGAGGCTCGTGGGTGCCGCCCAGGATAGGCCGCTCAGGCGTTCAGCCGAACAGACGGGGGGAGAGGGCCCCACAGGGCAGCAGGTCCAGCTCGGCGCCGGCCTCGCGCAGGTCGGTGAGCACCAGCTCGTCGTACATCACCAGGGCGGACTGCTCGGGCCAGGCGATCGCCCAGAGCCAGAGCCCGCGGGCCTCGCCGACGAACACCGCGCGGTCGGCCGGGGCGTCCGGGACGTGGAACATCGGGGTGGGGCGCCCGGCGGCCATCAGCTTGGCGTCGGCGGGCTTGTAGAGGCCGACCGAGTCGCCCGGGTCCGGCCCGGGCAGTCCGGCGTAGCGTGCGCCGAGCCCGACGCCCAGCTCCTCGGCGACCAGCACCAGCTCGCCGAAGCCGCCGAGCGGCGCCGGACCGGAGCAGGCGACGGCGGTGGCGCGGGCGCCCGAGACGTCGTCGCCGACGTGGCCGATGCCGGTGTAGAGCCAGCCGACCGGGAGCGGCCAGGGCAGCCAGACCGGGACCTGTGAGCGGGCGACGGCCACGCCCAGGGCTTCCACACTCGGGGGCAGCACGGGCTGCATCGGGTGCACGGCTCCGTGCCGGTTGCACTGCCAGGTGTCTGAGAACAGACCGGGGGCGCGGACCCGACCGGCGCACCTCGGGCAGCTTGGCTCGCCCCTCATAGCCGACAACGCTCCTCCCTCCGGACCGCCGCGTCAAGGACGATCACCCGTACGGACGGCTCGGCGGCACCTGTCGGTGGCGGACTCCCGGCGGTCACGGGGTGGGCGCGGCTCAGGCGGTTCCCGTTGGGGGATGTCCCGTCGCGGACGGCGGCAAACGTCGTGCGGGTCAGGCCCCGGACGCGCTGACGCCCCGTCATCGTCGAATGCGGTGACAGGGCGTCAGTCGGGTATCGGAACGTCCGGATCGGACGCGCCAGGCTCGTCGGCGGCGGGTGAGGGCTCCCGGTCGGAGGCGCCGCGCCTGGTCAGACGGTCGGGCACGGGCGGATGAGCAGGCGCTCGCCGGTGCGGGCGGCGGCCTCGACGTACTCGCGGACGGTCTCGGCGTCGGCGATCAGGCGGTCGGTGGCGGAGCCGTCGGTGTCGTCCAGTCGGAGGATCTCGAAGCGCATGGGCTTGGTCATGGGCGTCTCCTTTCCTGGCCCCGCGGGGCGGGGCGATTGCGGCTGAGTCGGTATCAGCCCTTTCGGGGTCTTGCGGATCCGGCGGTACGGCCGGACCGATCGCGTCGTACGTGCGGCGGTCTGCTGCGGCAAGGGCTCCCCCTACTTGCCTGGTGCGTCCAATGCCTCGTGCAACCACGGTGTCGTGGCGGTGCTACTGGGCCGTTGCCCGTCCGTAACGTCCAGGTTTCGCCTGATCGGCAACCGCGTGCGGGTCGGCGATGAGTCCCGGACAGAATCAAAGATTACCGTAACTAACGAATTTTGTCCCGCGCTGAGGACGGTCGGACTTCCAGAAGTGGTTCAGACCACTCCGGTAAGGGTGCCGGGCGGGGCCCAGCGCAGGCCGCGGCTGCGGCTCAGGCCCAGAACGCCGCCAGCGCCTCGGCCGTGACGGCCGGCTGCTCGGCGTTGGGGGAGTGGCCCGCGTCCGCGACGACCACCCGGCGGGCGCCCAGCCGCTCCGCCATCCGGGACTGCTCCGGCACCGGCCAGGCGTAGTCCCGCACCCCGGACAGCACCAGCACCGGCAGCGCCCCGGCGGCCACCGCCGCCAACTCGTCCACCCGGTCCGGCGCGGCCACCAGGTGCCTGCCGAACACGGCCAGCGCCTGCGGCACGTTCGCCACCCAGCGGCGGTGCAGGAACTCCGTGACCTCCGGCTCCAGGACGGGCTTGGGCGTGTCGCCGCTCTCGTCCATCTGCCGCATGACCTGCCAGATCTCCTCCAGGGTCAGCACCGGCAGGGCGTCCAGCAGCAGCTTGGTCCGGGCCGCCTCGGCCGGGTCGATCGCCCCCGGCCCGGTGGCCATCAAGGTCAGCGAACGCCAGGGCAGCGGCCCCGCCGCGGCGGCCGCGATCACGGCCTCCCGCACCACCTGACCGCCGAAGGAGTGCCCTAGCAGGTGCACCGGCCCGTCCTCGGCCGCCAGCACCTCGGTCAGCGCCCGCACGTCCGCGCCCAGCGCCGAGAGCTTGTACGCGGCCGCCTCGTCCGGCCCGCCGGTCTCGTACTGCCCCCGCTGGTCCACGGCCGTCACCCGGTACCCGGCCGCCGCCAGCGGCTCCAGCAGCCCGATGAAGTCCTCCTTGCTGCCCGTGAACCCCGGCACCAGCAAGGCCGACCCCCGCGCAGGCCCGTCCGGCTCCGCCCGCAACGCCGCGAACTCCCCGCGCGCGGTCACCACGCGCTCCGCCCGGGCACAACCGGGCAGGGTCAGGAACGGCGGAGTACTCATGGGCAGCTTCCCTCCCGCGACAGGCCGACCCTCCGAGCTTAGGGGGTCGTGACACCCACTCCCACCAGCCCGGACGCCGACGGCGCGCCGCGGGTTGTCGCCCCGCGGTGGTGGGTGGGAATGCCCGAGGGGGCGGGCGGGGCCGTTACGGCTCCGCCCGCCCCCTCGGGGTGGGAGGTGTCAGCTCTCCGGGGTGGCCGCGGCCTTGCGGGTGCGGGTGCGCTTGCGCGGGGCCGGCACCTCGGCGGGGGTCTCGGTGACCGGGGCCTGCGGGGCGGTCTCCGCGACGGCCTTGGGCTTGCGGGTCCGGGTACGGGCCGCGGGCTTCTCGCCCGGCGCCTCGGCGGCGGCCTCGACCGGCGCCCCGACGACGGCCTCGACGGCCTCGGCCTTCGGCTTGCGGGTGCGGGTCCGGGGGGCGGGCTTCTCCTCGACCGGGGCCTCGGTCGCCGCCTCGACGGCCTCGGCCTTGGGCTTGCGGGCCCGGGTGCGGGTCGCCGGCTTCTCGGCCGGGGCGGCCTCGACCGGGGCCTCGACGACGGCCTCGACGACGGCCTCGACGGCCTCCGCCTTCGGCTTGCGGGTCCGGGTGCGGCGCGGCTTCTCCTCGACGACCGGCTCGACGACCGGCTCGGCGACGGTCTCGACGGCCGGAGCCGCCTCGACCACGGCCCCGGTCGCCGCCACGGCGGCCTCGGCCACGGCGGCGCCACCGCGCGAACGGCGGCGGCGACGGCGCGGCGCGGCCTCGCCCTCGGCGCCCTCGACGGCCGGGGCCCTCTCGGTCACCGGAGCGGCAGCGGCGGCCTCGCCCTCGGCGCCGACCTCCGAGCCGCGGCGGGTGCGGCGGCGCTCACGGGTGCGGCGCGGCTTCTCCTCCGCCGGGGTCTCGACGGCGGCGCGGCCCGGGCCGCTCCGCCCGCCGCGGCCGGGGCGGGAACCGCGTCCGCCGGTCTCGCCGAGGTCCTCGATCTCCTCCGCGCCGAGCCCGGCCCGGGTGCGCTCCGAGCGCGGCAGCACCCCCTTGGTGCCCGGCGCGATCTTCAGCAGCTCGTACAGGTGCGGCGAGGTGGAGTAGGTCTCCTCCGGCTCGTTGAACGGCAGGTCCAGCGCCTTGTTGATCAGCTGCCAGCGCGGGATGTCGTCCCAGTCGACCAGGGTGACGGCCGTACCGGAGGCGCCGGCCCGGCCGGTGCGGCCGATCCGGTGCAGGTAGGTCTTCTCGTCCTCGGGGCACTGGTAGTTGATGACGTGGGTGACGCCCTCGACGTCGATGCCGCGGGCCGCGACGTCGGTGCAGACCAGCACGTCGACCTTGCCGTTGCGGAAGGCCCGCAGGGCCTGCTCGCGGGCGCCCTGGCCGAGGTCGCCGTGGACCGCGCCGGCCGCGAAGCCGCGCTGGGTCAGCTGGTCGGAGACGTCGGCCGCGGTGCGCTTGGTGCGGCAGAAGATCATCGCCAGCCCGCGGCCGTCGGCCTGGAGGATGCGCGAGACCGTCTCGACCTTGTCCAGCGAGTGCGCACGGAAGATGTGCTGCTCGATGTTGGCGACGGTCGAGCCGGTGTCGTCCGGGGCGGTGGCCCGGATGTGGGTCGGCTGGCTCATGTACCGGCGGGCGAGGCTGATCACCTGGCCCGGCATGGTGGCCGAGAACAGCAGCGTCTGCCGCTTGGCCGGCAGCATGGTGATGATCTTCTCGACGTCCGGCAGGAAGCCGAGGTCGAGCATCTCGTCGGCCTCGTCCAGGACCAGCGCGCGGACCTTGGACAGGTTGAGCTTCCTCTGCCCGGCCAGGTCCAGCAGTCGGCCGGGGGTGCCGACCACGATGTCGACGCCCTTGGCGAGCGCCTCGACCTGCGGCTCGTACGCCCGGCCGCCGTAGACGGCCAGGACCCGCACGTCGCGGACCTTGCCGGCGGTCTGCAGGTCGTTGGTGACCTGGGTGCAGAGCTCACGCGTCGGGACGACGATCAGCGCCTGCGGGAATTCGGAGAGCTGCTCCTCGGTGGCCCGGTCGGCGTCAACGTCGGCGCGCACGACGACCCGCTCGATCAGCGGGAGGCCGAAGCCGAGGGTCTTGCCGGTGCCGGTCTTGGCCTGGCCGATGACGTCGTGGCCGGTCAGCGCGACCGGGAGGGTCATCTCCTGGATCGGGAAGGGATGGACGATGCCGACGGACTCGAGTGCCTCGGCGGTCTCCGGGAGGATCCCCAGGTCCCGGAACGTCGTCTTGATGGGTTCAGCGGTGGTGGACAGGGTGCTGCCTCTTCCGTTTTCGGAGGGGCCGAGAGCGAGCGGCGGGCGGGCAGCCGCGCGGCTGCGTACGGGCCTGGGCGGCCCTGATTACAGCTGCGCGGACGCACAACCGCGCCGGTCCCTGCGGCCGGCCGGTGCGCGCGGCCCGGTGCGGGGCGCGTCGCCGGCGGCGTCGGGGAGGGTTCCCGTGAGGGACCTGCGCGGGACCTCCGCCAGGGGGCGTGGTCTCGGCGGCCCTCGCTCGGCCACTGATGCGGTGCCAAGGCTTGAAGTCCAAGCCATGGTCGGAGCCGATCGGCTCTCCGACCGGGCATCCGCGTACGTGAGTACCCGTGCCTCCGGTGCGGACACGTCCGAGGGGACGGTGCCGCTACGGAGCGGGCTTGCGCGGGCCACCGAGACGGCGGTGACACCGTGCGAGCACGACGGGGCTCCGTACCACCATACAGTCAGGCGACGACTCGAACACGTGACGCGTCTGACATTGCCCCGGGGGACCGGCCCGTGACCGGGCACTCCGGGCGGTCACCCGGTAGCGCCGGGTGGTGGGGCGGGCGCCGGAGCGGGACTAAGGTGGCGGGTCATGGAGACCCATGGTGAGACGCAGGACGGCGCGGCCGGCTCGATCGGCGACTGGGCCACGTGCTCGGCCGAGCCGGCCTACCGCGCGGCGGTGCTGGACCTGCTCGGCGCGCTCGCGTACGGCGAGCTGAGCGCCTTCGAGCGGCTCGCCGAGGACGCCAAGCTGGCACCCGACCTCGCCGACAAGGCGGCTCTGGCCCGGATGGCCTCCTCCGAGTTCCAGCACTACCAGCGGCTGCACGACCGGCTCGCCGAGATCGGTGCCGACCCGCAGGAGGCCATGCGCCCCTTCGTCGAGCCGCTGGAGCTGTTCCACCGGATGACCGCGCCCTCGGACTGGCTGGAGGGCCTGGTCAAGGCCTACGTCGGCGACGCCATCGCGACCGACTTCTACCGCGAGGTGGCCGTCCGGCTGGACGACGACACCCGCGAGCTGGTCCTCGGCGTCATGTCCGACACCGGCCACGCCCAGTTCGCCGTCGACAAGGTCCGCCAGGCCATCGAGGCCGACCCGCGGGCCGGCGGACGGCTCGCCCTGTGGGGCCGGCGGCTGATGGGCGAGGCGCTCAGCCAGGCCCAGCGGGTGGTCGCCGAGCGGGACGCGCTGTCCAACCTGCTGGTCGGCGGCGTCCATGTGCAGGGCTTCGACCTGGTCGAGGTCGGCAAGATGTTCAACCGGATCACCGAGGCGCACACCAGGCGGATGGCCGCGCTCGGCCTCGCCTCCTGAGCGGCGTCAGGCCGGCCGGTGCCGCCGCGGCGTGCGGTGGGCACCGGACCGGTGCGGGTGGTGCCGGTGCGCCGGTGCCCGGCCGGCGGCCAGGTCCGGCCGGGCCAGCAGCGAGGTGAGCACCCCCGCGGCCAGCGCCGAGAAGGCCACCGCGACCACCGGGTAGCGCCCGTCCAGGCAGAAGTGCGCGACCACCCCGCCGAGCAGCGCCGCCGCCGGCGCCGTGCCGGCGACCAGCGGACGGGACGCCCGGAAGTACCCGGGCAGGCCCAGCAGCGCGGCCGCGCCCGCGACCAGGCCGACGAGGGCGAAGGCGATCGACTCGACCAGCAAGGCAGCCTCCCCGGGACGGGCGTGCGGCAGCGGTGCCGCACCAGTCGGCGTACCCGGCCCCACCCCTCCGTACACGCGCCGGTGCCCCGCTCCCTGAGGGGAACGGGGCACCGGGAACGAGCTTCGGACGGCGCCTCAGAGGGTGCCGAAGCCGACCTTGCGGGCGGCCTGCTCGCCGATCTCCACGTACGCCAGGCGCTCGGCCGGGACGATGACGCGGCGGCCGTGCTCGTCGGTCAGCGAGAAGAGCTTGGTGGAGCCCTCCAGCGCCTTCGCGACCGCGCTCTCGACCTCATCGGCAGTCTGCGAGCTCTCGATCACGATCTCGCGCGGCGCGTTCTGCACGCCGATCTTGACCTCCACGGCTTCCGTCCCTCCGGGGTTGCAGCCTCCACGCGCGGCACCGGACCGCCCGGAACAGGCGTTCGCGGCGACCGCGCCGTACGGCTTCACCATAGAGCACCCGATCACCGCCCAGGCGAAGGTCAGCGGATAGTCACCGCTGAGCGGAGCCCTCCCCGGCCTGATCGCCCGGGTGCATCGGGAAGCCCTTCAGCCCGCGCCAGGCCAGGCTGGCGACCAGCCGGACCGCCTCGTCGCGCGGGATCTCCAGACCCTGCGAGAGCCAGTAGCGGGCGGTGATCTGGGCCAGGCCGCAGACCCCGGCGGCCAGCAGCTTGGACTCCGACTCCGGCAGGTCGGTGTCCTCCTGGATCACCTGGCTGACCAGCGTCGCGCTCGCCTCGGAGGCCCGCTCGACCCGCTCGCGCACGGCCGGCTCGTTGGTCAGGTCCGACTCGAAGACCAGCCGGAACGCGCCCGACTCGCTGGAGACGTAGTTGAAGTACGCCTCCATCGTCGCGGCCACCCGTAGCTTGTTGTCGGTGGTCGTCCCGAGTGCCTCGCGGGTCGACTCGACCAGGGCGTCGCAGTGCTTGTCCAGCAGCGCCAGGTACAGCTCCAGCTTCCCGGGGAAGT
Organism: Kitasatospora sp. NPDC023118; assembly: GCF_055560875.1. Taxonomy (NCBI): domain Bacteria; kingdom Bacillati; phylum Actinomycetota; class Actinomycetes; order Kitasatosporales; family Streptomycetaceae; genus Kitasatospora; species Kitasatospora sp. NPDC023118. Next base: position 37,303 of record NZ_JBVHHW010000017.1, on the reverse strand, counting down.
GCTGGTAGAGCACCGGCTTGCTGACCCCGGCGCGGTCGGCGATGTCGTCCATGGCGGCCGCGTGGTAGCCCTGCGCGACGAACACCTCCTGGGCGGCACCGAGCAGTTGTTCACGGCGGGCGCTTCGCGGCAGGCGGGCACCGCGCGGGCGCTCCTGCGCCTCCTGGATGGCCGTCACGGCGCTCCTCACTTCGGGTTGTTCGGGGCTGGCAAGAGGGCCGATTCTACTTTTCGGTAACCGCGCCCGCGTTCGGCGAAGGCGAGAAAAGCTGCCCGGCCTCCTTGTCACGAGCCCACAATACGGCGCTGACCTCGGCGTCGGCAGTGGTGTGACGAGGGGTGGAACGGCCGGACCGCCCCACACCGCCCCCGGCCGGGGCTCAATACCATCGTCCACCATGAGCAGCACTGAGCAGCAGGTACGTACGGTCGAGGTCCCCGGCGCGGTGCTCGCGGTGCACCGCCCCGCCGACGAAGCGGGCCCCGACGGGCGCGAACCCGGGCTCTTCGTGCACGGCCTCGGCGGCTCGGCCGCCAACTGGACCGCCCTCATGGACCGCCTCGGCGGCCTCGTCGACGGCGAGGCCGTCGACCTGCCCGGCTTCGGCCGCTCCACCCCGCCCACCGACGGCAACCTCAGCGTCTCCGGCCACGTCCGCGCCGTCATCGGGTACCTGGAGGCGACCGGGCGCGGACCGGTCCACCTGTTCGGCAACTCGCTCGGCGGCGCCGTCGCCGTCCGGCTCGCCGCCCTGCGCCCCGACCTGGTCCGCAGTCTCACCCTGGTCTCGCCCGCCCTGCCCGAACTGCCCCCGCAGCGCTCCGCCTGGCCCACCGGCCTGCTCGCCCTGCCCGGCGTACCCGCGCTGCTGCGCAGGCTGCCCGCGGGCCGGCGCGACGTCGAGGCCGCCACCGAGGACCTGCTGCGGCTGGTATACGGCGACCCGGCCGCCCTGAGCCCGGCCGCCCGGGCCGAGGCGGTGGCCGAGTACCGGCGCCGACTGGAGGTGCCGCACGCGATGCAGGCGCTGATCGGCTCCGCCCGCGGCATCGTCTCGGCGTACACCGAGCGCGGCGACCAGGCGCTGTGGCGGCAGGCCGAGCAGGTCCAGGCGCCGGTGCTGCTGGTGTACGGGCTGCGCGACAAGCTGGTCGCCTACCGCTCGGCCCGCCGCGCCTGCGCGGCCTTCCCGGACGCCCGGCTGCTGGTGCTGCCGGAGTCCGGGCACGTGGCGATGATGGAGCACCCCGACGCGGTCGCCCGCGCCGTCCGCGAGCTGATCGCGCACGCCGGCCGCTGACCACGGCGCACCGGGCGCCCCGCGGACGACGCCCGCGTATAGCGCCCGCTAACGGCCCGGTTCGGGGCAAGGTCACGGCGGTTCACTCGTTCAGGTGGCAGCCAGGCATGTGACCGATGGATCGCCCCGGGCCGGTCCTACCTTTCTGCTGCCGGACCGAACAGGTGTGGGGGAGGGCCGCTGACGCCGGAGCACACGGCGGTCGGCCCGAGAAAGGGTCCCGGCGTACGGCCCCGCGGCTCCCGTGGCCCCTTCCCGAGGGGCGTCCCAGGGGTGCGAGGGGACGGCCGGCCCTGACCGAGGGCTGCCGTCACCGCCCCGCTCCGAGGCAGAAGGAGGTCTTCCGTGCGCGTCGCCCTGCTCACCGAGGGTGCCCGTCCGCATCCCCGGCGTGGTGCCGGAGCCTGGTGCGACCGGCTGGCCGAGGGCCTGCCGGAGCACCGGTTCGAGCTGTACCTGCTGACCGGCCCCGAGCGCACGGGGCCTGTCCCGGGCGCCGCCGAGCGGCTCCCGCCCGCCTGGCGCGGGGCGCGCGACCTCGCGCTGTGGGGGCGCCGACCGCGCGGCCGGGCGCCGGGCGCGCGGCGCAGACGCCAATACGCCGGAGCGTACGAGGAGCTGGTGCGGGCGCTCGTGCTGCCCGGGCAGCGGGCCGGCTTCGGCGCCGGGCTGTACCGGCTGGCGGCACTGGCCGGGGAGGACGGCACGCTGCCCGCCTTCCTCGCCTCCGCGCACGCCCGGCGGGTCCTGGAACGGACCTGGCGGCTGCCCGGCGCGGACGCCTCCGCCGGGCGGCCGCTGGTGTGTGACGTCCTGGTCGCCGCGGACCTGCTGGAGCAGTGCCTGCGGCCGCTGTCCGCGCCCTGGTACGGCACCGGACCCGGGGGACTGGGCGGGGTCGACCTGTGCCACGTCGTCGGCGGCGGCCCCGCCGCACTGCCCGCCCTGGTCGCCCGGCACCTGCACGGGGTGCCGTTCGTCGTCACCGAGCACGGCCTGCACCTGCGCGAGCAGTACCTCGGCTACCGCGAGGCGCCGTACCGATGGCCGGTACGGGCGCTGCTGCTGGCCTTCTTCCGGGCCCTCACCGAGGAGACCTACCGGCAGGCCGCGATACTCACCCCGGGCAGCGCCCACGACCAGCAGTGGCAGCGCCGCTGCGGGGCCGACCCGGCGCGCACCCGGGTGGTGTACGAGGGCACCCCGGCCGTGGACCGCCCGGCGGCCGGGCCCGAGCCCGAGCGGCCCACCCTGGTGTGGGCGGGCGCACTGGAACCGGGCCGCGACCCCGAACTGATGCTGCACGCCTTCGCCCGGGTCCGCGCCGAACTGCCCGAGGCCCGCCTGGTGATCCACGGCGAGGAGGCGGCCCCCGGCTACCGGGCGCACTGCGCGGCGGTCGCCGAGCGGCTGGGCATCACCGGGGCGGTGGACTTCGCCGGACGGCCCGGCTCCCTCGCCCGGGCCTGGGAGGACGGCACGGTGGCCGTCTTCACGGCGCTCTCCCAGCGCGGCCCCGGACTGCTCGCGGACGCCATGCTGAGCGGCCGGGCCGTGGTGACCACCGACGTCGGGGTGGCCCGTGAGGTGGTCGGCCCGACCGGGCTGCTGGTGCCCGCCCGAGACCCGCGCGCCCTGGCCGGGGCCTGCCTGACGCTGCTGCGCGACGCGGAGCGGCGGGCCCGGCTCGGGCTGGCCGGGCGGCTGCGGGCGCAGGAACGCTTCGCCGTCGAGCCGGTGATCGGCGCCTTCCGGGAGATCTACCTGGAACTGGTCTCCCAGTACCCGGCCTTCCCCGGCGGCGACGGCGGCGAGGACGGCCGGGCACCGCGCCCGTTCGCCCGCCCCGCCGAGTACTGGCTCACCGACGGCCCGCGCCCGGGCCACGGCGGGGCCCCGGACGGCGGCGGCGAGGACCCCGGCACCCCGGAGCAGCCCGCCGCCCGGCACCCCCGCGGTGCCCACCTCGCCGCACTGCCCTGCGCCGCCGCCCGACGGGAGCGCGACGACGACCCCGGCGGGCAGGGGCGCGCCGAAGCGCTCGCGGAGGCCGTCTGATGTCCGGCGGCGCGGCGGCGGGCAGCGTCGACCCGGTGCGCGAGGTGATGGCCGAGCACCGGGAGCTGTGCGAGCGCGCCGTCGACCCGCTGGAGATCGCCGCCGGGCTGGAGGAGGCCGGACTCGGCCCGGACGCCGCCGCCCGCTGCCGGCACGCCGACCTGTTCTCGCTCGCCGAGGAGCTGTACGCCCGGGTGCCCCGCCGCCCGCCCGCCGCGCCGGACCCACCCCGGCCCGGGCGGCGCGGTGCCGCTGCCCGGGCCGCCCTGACCGCCGCCGCACTGGCCGCGCCGCCCTGCGCCGCCGTGGCCGCGCTCGGCGCCCGCTGGCCGGTGCTGCTGCCCGCCGCCGTACCGCTGGTGCTGCTGCCCGCGCTGACCGCCCCTGCCGAGCCCGCCCCGGCCGAGCCCGGCCCGCCGCCGACCGCCCCGGCCCGCCCCGACGCCCTGGGGCCCGCCCCGGCCCCGCTCCCGTTCCCCGGCTCCTCCCGGCTGCGCCCCGCCGCGCTCGGCCACGGGCTGGGCCTGGCCGCGCTGTTGCTGCTCCCGCTGGCCGTACCGGGCGGGGACCGGCCGCTGGCCGTCGCGCTGGTGCTGGCCGCGGCGGTGTCGGCGGGCTCGGCCGAGCGGGCGGCCCGCTGGTACCGGCGGGTCGGCCGCGGCCACCTGGGGGCGGCCCGCACGCTGGCCGAGTTCCGGGCCCGGATGCGGCCGGTGCTGCCGGTCGCGGTCGCGCTGCACCTGGCGGTGCTCGCGGTGCTGACGTACGCCGCGCTGGCGGTGCTCGCCGTGGTGGCGCCGCGCCCCGGGCCGGGCCACGGCGGCGGGCTGCTGCACCTGGCCGCCGAGCGGGCGGGCCCCGCGCAGTGGGCGGCGCAGGGCGTGCTGGGCCTGCTGCTGGTGCTGCCCGTGCTGCTGGCCCGCTGCGGCCGGACGACGGCCGCAGCACTGGGCGCGCTGGTCGGGCCCGCCGTGGCGGCGCTGCCGCTCGCCCTGGGCCGCTGCGCGCCGGCCGCCGTGCTGCTGGGCGGCGGCGCGGTCGCGGCGGTGCTGCTGGCGTACGCCTGGGCGCGGCTCGGCCGGGCCGGCGCCCACCGCTGACGCCCCGACGCCCGACCGTCCGCCGACGTGACCCTCCGCCGCCCCGACCCTCGACGCTCGAAAAACGCTGTTCGTTCGTAGTTCTCAGTCCGCCAGGTCGTCCCCGACCTCGCTTCGTGGAAGGACGCCCCCGATGAGGGTGCTGCTGCTGGGCGCCGACGGCTTCATCGGCCGCCGGGTGACCGATCGTCTGCTGATGGACCAGGAGTTGCAGGTGACGGTGCTCGGCCGGCGCGACTCGGCCGACATCCGCTTCGACCTGACCACCGGGAGCCCGGGCGCGCTGGCCCGCTTCCTGGACGCGGTCGCGCCGCAGGTGGTGATCAACTGCGCGGGCGCCACCTACGGCAGCTCGCGCACCCTGATCCGGTCGAACACGCTGGCCGTCGCGACCGTCTGCGAGGCGATCCGGCGCAGCCGGGAGCCCGCCCGGCTGGTGCACGTCGGCTCGGCCGCCGAGTACGGACCGGTGCCCGGCGGGGTGCCGCTCTCGGAGCAGGCCGAGCCGCGGCCGGTCGGCCCGTACGGGGTGTCCAAGCTGGCCGGGACGGAGCTGGTGCTGGCCTCCGGGCTGGACGCGGCGGTGCTGCGGGTGTTCGACGTGGTGGGCCCGGGGGCACCGACCGCCTCGCTGTTCGGGCGGCTCGCCGAGGGCCTGCGGCGGGCGCTGGAGCGGGACGAGAACCAGGTGCGGATGCCGGACCTGTCCGGATACCGGGATTTCGTGGACGTGCGGGACGTCGCGCGGGCGATCCAGGCGGCGGCGGTCTCGGCCGCCACCGGGGTGATCAACATCGGCAGCGGGCACGCCGTCCGGGCCCGGGACGCGGCCCAGCTGCTGGTGCGGGCCTCGGGCTTCGAGGGGTCGATCGTCGAGGAGAACCGCCAGGTCCTGCTGCCCGCGCAGGCCGGCGGGCCGAGCGGCGACCACCTGCCCGGCCATCACCACCCGTCAGGGCAGTACCTGCCTGGGCACCGGGCGGAGGGCCAGCGGCCGGAGGGCCGGCCCGCCCCGGGCGAGCCGGTGCCGTGGCGGCAGGCGGACGTGCGCACCGCCCGGGACCGTCTCGGCTGGCGGACACAGGTGCCGCTGGAGGAGTCGCTGGGGGACGTCTGGCTGGAGACGGCCTGCCGGGTGTGAGCTCGCTCCGGGGTGTCCCGGGCCCGGAATCACGGGCCAGGGGCGCCCGGTGGGGCCCGTCGGCCGGTTCCACGATCCGGCGCCGCCCGTCTCGCCCATCGGACGGGCTGTCTCGGAATACCGGAGGGGCATGACACTGTTGGCCTAGAGAGCCACCTGAGTGGCGGAGCAACAACCCGTCCGAGGCGGCCCTGGGCCACCTGAACAAGACACCCATCGGAGTCCCCGTGTCGTTGCCACCCCTGGTCGAGCCGGCCGACGAGCTCACCGTTGACGAGGTCCGCAGGTACTCCCGCCACCTGATCATCCCGGACGTCGGGATGGCCGGGCAGAAGCGGCTGAAGAACGCCAAGGTGCTGTGCGTCGGCGCCGGTGGCCTGGGCTCGCCCGCGCTGATGTACCTGGCCGCCGCCGGTGTCGGCACGCTGGGCATCGTCGAGTTCGACGTGGTCGACGAGTCGAACCTGCAGCGCCAGATCATCCACGGCCAGGCCGACATCGGCCGCTCCAAGGCGGAGTCGGCGCGGGACTCGGTCAAGGAGATCAACCCCTACGTCGACGTGATCCTGCACGAGGAGCGCCTCGACAACTCCAACGTGATGGAGATCTTCTCCGGCTACGACCTGATCGTGGACGGCACCGACAACTTCGCCACCCGCTACCTGGTGAACGACGCCGCGGTGCTGCTCGGCAAGCCGTACGTGTGGGGCTCGATCTACCGCTTCGACGGCCAGGCCAGCGTGTTCTGGGCCGAGCACGGCCCCTGCTACCGCTGCCTGTACCCGGAGGCCCCGCCGCCGGGCATGGTCCCCTCCTGCGCCGAGGGCGGCGTGCTGGGCGTGCTGTGCGCGTCCATCGGCTCGATCCAGGTGACCGAGGCGATCAAGCTGCTGGCCGGCATCGGCGACCCGCTGGTCGGCCGGCTGATGATCTACGACGCCCTGGAGATGAACTACCGCCAGGTGAAGGTCCGCAAGGACCCGAACTGCGCCGTCTGCGGTGAGAACCCGACGGTCACCGAGCTGATCGACTACGAGGCCTTCTGCGGCGTCGTGTCGGAGGAGGCGCAGGCCGCCGCCGCCGGTTCGACCATCACCTCGAAGCAGCTCAAGCAGTGGCAGGACGACAAGGAGGACATCTACCTCATCGACGTCCGCGAGCCCGGCGAGTACGAGATCGTCAACATCCCCGGCGCGGTGCTGATCCCAAAGAACGAGTTCCTGATGGGCGACGCGCTGGAGAAGCTGCCGCAGGACCGGAAGATCGTGCTGCACTGCAAGTCGGGTGTGCGCTCGGCCGAGGTGCTGGCCGTGGTGAAGGCCGCGGGCTTCGCCAACGCCGTCCACCTGGGCGGCGGCGTGCTCGGCTGGGTGAACCAGATCGAGCCGCACAAGCCGGTCTACTGAGAGGCTGACGCGAAGGGAGGGCCCGCCGTCCGGCGGGCCCTCCCTTCGTGCGTCCTCCCGTGCGTTCTCCCGTACCGTCAGAGCGCGTGCTTGCGCTGCAGCACGTTGTAGGCGATCCAGCCCGGCAGCACCGGCAGCCAGAAGGTGAGCGCCCGGTAGAGGAACACCGCCGGGGTGGCGACCGCCGGGGGCACGCCCGCGGCGAGCAGCGCGCCGATCAGCGCGACCTCGACGGGGCCGATGCCGCCCGGGGTGGGGATCGCCGAGCCGGCCGCGTTGGCGGTCAGGAAGACCACCGCGACGGCCGAGAAGCTGACGTCGCCGCCGAAGGCCTGCACCGAGAAGTCCAGGCAGGCGGTGAAGGAGAGGGTCAGCAGCAGGATGCCGCCGAAGCCGGTGAACAGCTTGCTGGGCGTCTGCATCAGGTCGAGCATCCGCGGCACCACGCCGAAGAACAGCGAGCGCAGCCGGCCCAGCACGAAGCGCCGCAGCGGCGCGACGGCGGCCACCACCAGGGCGAGCACGGCGGCGGTCAGCACCCCGATGATCACCGCGCGGGACGCGGAGAGGTCGCCGTTGGTCTGGCTGCCGGTGATCAGGCCGAAGCTGAACAGCAGCAGCAGGTGCCCGGCCAGGCCCGCCAGCTGGGAGGCGCCCACCGAGGCGACCGCCTGGCCGGGGCGGATGCCGGCCTTCTGCAGGTAGCGGGTGTTGAGCGCGATGCCGCCGATCGCGGCGGGGGCGACCAGCTTGACGAAGGAACCGGCCAGCTGGGCCGCGACGGTGCGCCGGAACGGCAGCCGCTCGGGGACGAAGCCGGTCAGGCTCATCGCGGCGGCGATGTAGCTGAACGCGGCCGCGAGCAGGGCCGCCGCCGCCCACACCCAGTTCATCTGGGACAGCTTGAGCTGGGCCGGCTTGATGGTGGTCAGCGCCAGGTAGGCGGCGAAGGTGAGCGCGATCACCATGATCAGGCTCTTCGGCTTCAGCCGCTCCAGCCTGGCCGGCTCCATCGGCGCCTCGGGGGCGATCTGCAGGATCTGGCCGCGGATGCGGCTGAGCAGGTCCTCGCCGGCCGCCGCGATGTCCTCCTCGGCCTGCTGCTGGGTGCGCTCGCCGGCCGCGACCTGCTCCAGCGCCCTGGCCCGGGCGGCGGCCTTGCGCTCCTTGGTGAGCTTGGCGAGGTCGACCCGGGTGGAGCGGCTCATCCCGACCGGCTGGAGCAGCGGCAGCGCCTGGGCGACCCGCTCGGCCCCGAGCACCGCGTTGGCGGTGGCCACGGCCCGCTCGGGGCCGATCCGCAGCGCGAAGGTGGTGAGCAGCTGGGCGACGTCGATGCGCAGCGTCAGGTCGGTGGCGGCGATGTCGCCGCCGGACAGGTTGACCAGGCAGGCCGTCTTCCCGTCCACCGCCACCAGCAGCGACTCCCCGGTGAGCCGGCGGTGGGCGATCCGGCGCTCGTGCAGGGCGGCCACCGACTGCCACAGCGAGGCCATCACCTCGTCGGTGACCTCCTCGTCGGCCAGCTCGTCCAGGGTGCGGCCCTCGACGTTCTCGTACACCAGGATCGCGGCGTCCGGGCCCAGCTCGGAGGTGGCGACCAGCTGCGGCGCGCGGGCGCCCGAGGCGGCCGCCGCGTACGCGATCAGGGCCTCCTGCTCCAGCGCCTGGCGCAGCGACTGGGGGCTGCGGCGCACCGCCACCGAGCGCAGCCGCAGCCGGCGCCAGGCCCGGTAGAAGAAGCCGGAGGCCTGCTGCTCGCGGTCGATGATGTGGACGTCCAGCGGCGGACCGTCCTGCTGGGTGACGTAGTAGCGGCGGGTGCCGCCGGGGGCGTCCGGGGCGCGGTGGGCGCCGTCCGGGGTGAAGCCGACCTTGCGCAGGCCGATCATCAGGTGCTGGCCGGTGGGCCGGATGTTGGGGGAGCCGATCGCGTACAGGGTGCCGTACGCGACGGACCAGCCGATCAGCACGGTCAGCAGCAGCGACAGCGGGGTGGTGTAGTCGCCGAGCAGCTCGGTGACCCCGCTGAAGACCACCACCACCCACAGGGCCACCCGCCAGCGCGGTCTGCTCGTCATGCCGACAGCGGTCATGTAGGCGATCACCGGGGCGAGGTAGCCGTGCACCGGGTCGGTGAGGGTGTTGTTGCTGTCCAGCGGCAGCCGGGTCAGCGCGTCCCGGATGTGCTCGGAGGCGCCCTCCGCCACCCACCAGTCGATGCCCAGCGAGACGCCGTACGCCAGCACCGAGGCGAGCACGCCGTCGGCGACCCGCAGGCCGTCGCGCTTGATCAGTCGCTCGACGGCGAACGCCAGCGGCACGGCGAGCACCGCGACGCTGGAGACCAGGCCGGTGATGGTGGACAGCACCGCGGAGAAGTGCGGCGCGTTGGTGGCGATGTCCTGCTCGATGCCGGTGGTGGTCGAGGTGGCGATGCCCGCCAGCACGAAGACGGCGACTATCCCGAAGACGCCGGCCAGGAAGCGGATCAGGTCGGACGGGCGGTGCGCGCGGGCGGCGAGCAGCGGCTCGTCGACGTCCAGGTGCGGGGCGTCGTCCAGCGGGTCGTGGTACTCGCCCCGCTGGGCCGGCTGCACCGGAACGAGGGGCCGCTCGACCGGCTCGGGCGTCTTCTCGGGCGTGGGGGTCTTGATCGTCGGGTCCTTGATCAGGGAGACTTTCGGCGTCGGCCCGTGCTCGGGCCCGCCGTCGGACTCGCCGCCGGGCGCCGGGGGCACGGCGGATCCGGACTCGTCGGAGTCCCTGTCCACGCCCACGTCAGCCGTCCCGGTCATCTGGTCTTGTCCTCGTATCACCACTCACCGCCCCGAAGATGGTGGCATGCCCCGCCCCCCTGTGCTGGACAGGGGGCGGATCGGGCGCGGCGGATCGATCACCCGGGGCCGCGCGTGCGCCCCTGTAAGGAAGAATGCCGCAGGTGACGGACGTAACAGACGACGGCCTCCCGGACGCCCTACCGCCCTTCGCCGAACTCGTGCTCGACCTGACCGAGCGGATTCCACCCGGCAGGGTGATGACCTACGGCGACGTCGCCGAGTACCTCGGCCAGGGCGGCCCCCGACAGGTCGGCCGGGTGATGGCACTGTACGGCGGCTCGGTGCCCTGGTGGCGGGTGATCCGCGCCGACGGCCGCTTCCTGCCAGGGCACGAGCACCGCGCCCTCGCCCACTACAGCGAGGAGGGCACCCCGCTGCGCGAACTCGCCGACCCGCCCCGGGTCGACCTGAGGCGGGCCCGCTGGGACGGCGAGCAGATTTCACCGGATCGTTCGCGCGGGCGGGATTGACGGGGCAGGATCGTAGGCTCGATACGGGCGGGCCCCGGCGGGCCCGCCCCGGCCATGCCCCTCTGTACGACCCCAGGATATTCCGTGAGCGAGCGAAGCGAGCGAGCCATCGAAAGGCGCGTGTGGGCGAATGCCCTTGCCGAGCGCAGCGAGGTGGGCGCATGAGTTCGCCGTACCGGCTCGTGCGCAGCCCGCTCGTCCAGCCCGACCCGCCCGTGCTGGACGCCTACCAGCGCGCCGTGGTCGAGCACACCGGCGGCCCGCTGCTCGTCCTCGCCGGACCGGGCACCGGCAAGACCACCACCCTGGTCGAGGCGGTCGCCCGGCGCGTCCAGGACGGCACCGACCCCGAGAAGATCCTCGTCCTCACCTTCAGCCGCAAGGCCGCGATGGAACTGCGCGACCGGATGTCCGGCCGCCTCGGCACCGCCGCCGCCCCGCAGGCCACCACCTTCCACTCCTTCTGCTACGCCCTGCTGCGCGCCCACCAGGACCCGCAGGACTACGCCGAACCGCTGCGGCTGCTCTCCGGCCCCGAGCAGGACGTCATGGTCCGCGAACTGCTCGCCGGCGGCGCCGAGGACGCCAAGCTCGGCAGTACCCGCATCCAGTGGCCGCTGGACCTGCGGGCCTGCCTGACCACCCGCGGCTTCGCCGACGAGGTCCGCGCCGTCCTCGCCCGCAGCCGCGAACTCGGCCTCGGCGAGGCCGAACTCGAACGCTTCGCCCAGGGCGTCCAGCGCCCCGACTGGGCCGCCGCCGCGCACTTCCTCGCCGACTACCTCGACGTCCTCGACCTGCGCGGCGTCCTCGACTACGCCGAACTCGTCCACCGCGCCGTCCTGCTCGCCGAACGCCCTGAGGTCGGCGAGGAGCTCCGGCAGCGCTACGAGGTCGTCTTCGTCGACGAGTACCAGGACACCGACCCCTCCCAGGTCCGGCTGCTGCGCCAACTCGCCGTCGGCGGACGCGACCTCGTCGCCGTCGGCGACCCCGACCAGTCGATCTACGCCTTCCGCGGCGCCGACATCAACGGCATCCTCGATTTCCCGCAGACCTTCCGACAGGCCGACGGCAGCCCCGCCGAGGTCAAGGTGCTGCGCGTCTCCCGCCGCTCCGGCGCCGTCCTGCTCGCCGCCTCCCGCGAGCTCGCCCGCCGGATGCCGATGGGCCGGCTCCCCGCCGACAAACTCGCCCAGCACCGCGCCCTGCTGCCCTCCCGCGAGGGCGGCCGGGTCGAGGTCTACACCTACCCGACCCCCGGCGCCGAACTCGACTCGATCGCCGACCTGCTGCGCCGCGCCCACCTGGAGGACGGCGTGCCCTGGGGAGAGATGGCCGTGCTCGTCCGGGCCGGCGCCCGCTCCATCCCCGGCGTGCGGCGGGCGCTCGGCGCGGCCGGCGTCCCGCTGGAGATCGACGGCGACGACCTGCCGCTGCGCGAGGAGCCCGCCGTCGCCCAGCTGCTGCTCGCCCTGCGGGTCTGCGCCCAACAGGCGATCCGGTCCGCCGCCCGCGACCGGCACGGCGACCCGGACTCCGCGGAACAGGACACCCCCGCCCCGGACCCCGCTGGCCCGGATACCCCCGACCCCCTCACCGTCGACCTGGCCCACGCCCTGCTCACCGGCCCGCTCGGCGGCCTCGACGGCTCCGACCTGCGGCGCCTGGGCCGCGCCCTGCGCGAGGAGGAACGCGCCGCCCTGCGCGCCGAAGGCCGCCCCGCCGCCGCCCCGCGCCCGGCCGGCGAACTGATCCGCGAGGCCCTCGCCGAACCCGAGCGCCTGATCGCCCTCGACCCGGCGACCGCCCGCCGCGCCCGCGACCTCGGCACCCTGCTGCGCAAGGTCCGCGAACGCCTCGCCGGCGGCTGCACCGCCGAGGAAGCCCTGTGGGAGCTGTGGGACGGCAGCCGCCGCTGGCGCGAACGCCTGGAACGCGCCGCCCTGCGCGGCGGCGCCGCCGGCCGCAACGCCGACCGCGACCTGGACGCGCTGTGCGCCCTGTTCGAGACCGCCGCCCGCGCCGAGGAACAGGTCACCGGCCACCGCAGCGCCCTCGACCTGCTCGCCGAACTCGAAGCCCAGGACATCGCCGCCGACACCCTCACCGTCCGCGCCGTGCGCCCCGATGCGGTCCGGCTGATGACCGCCCACCGCTCCAAGGGCCTGGAATGGCGCCTGGTCGTCGTCGCCGGCGTCCAGGACGGCCTCTGGCCCGACCTGCGCCGCCGCGGCTCCCTGCTGGAGGCCGACCGGATCGGCCGCGACGGCCTCGCCGAACCGCTCTCCCCGGCCGCCCTGCTCGGCGAGGAACGCCGTCTCTTCTACGTCGCCGCCACCCGCGCCAAGGAACGGCTGATCGTCACCGCCGTCAAGGCGCCCGCCGACGACGGCGACGAGCCCTCCCGCTTCCTGCGCGAGCTCTACCGCGAGGACGTCGACCCGCGCACCGGCAAGGTGCTGCGCCGCACCCCGCCGGTCACCGTCGAGGACGTCACCCACCGCCCGCGCCGCCCGCTGTCGGTCGCCGCCCTGGTCGCCGAACTGCGCGCCGTCACCGTCGACCCCGCCCGCTCGCCCGAACTGCGCCGCGCCGCCGCCGAACGCCTCGCCACCCTCGCCGCCGCCACCGACGAGGAGGGCCTGCCGCTGGTGCCCGCCGCCCACCCCGACCGCTGGTGGGGCCTGGAGGACGCCACCGCCGCCCCCGAACCGCTGCGCAGCGCCGACCTGCCCGTACGGCTGTCCGGCAGCGGCCTGGAACAGCTGGAGAACTGCTCGTTGCAGTGGTTCCTGGACAAGGAGGTCAAGGCCCGGGGCGCCGGCTCCGCCGCCCAGGGCTTCGGCAACGTGGTGCACGCCCTCGCCGACGAGGTCGGCTCCGGCCGCACCCCCGCCGACCTCGCCGTCCTCATGGAACGCCTGGACACCGTCTGGGACGCGCTCGCCTTCGACGCCCCCTGGAAGTCCCAGCAGGAGAAGGGCGAGGCCCGCGCCGCCCTGGAGCGCTTCCTCAACTGGCACGTCCTGGAACGCGGCCGCGACGTCGTCGCCACCGAGCACGGCTTCGACGTCACCCTCGACGTCGGCGGCGTCTCGGTGCGAATCCGCGGCTCCATGGACCGGGTCGAGAAGGACCGGGCCGGGCGCGCCTACGTGGTCGACTTCAAGACCGGCAAGCAGATACCCACCGACAAGTCGCTGCCCGAGCACAAGCAGCTCGCCGTCTACCAGCTCGCCGTGCGCGCCGGCGCCCTCGACGAGCTGCCCGGCTTCACCGCCCGCCCCCCGGCCACCGGCGGCGCCGAACTCGTCCACCTGCGCGAACCCGCCGCCAAGGCCGCCCCGGACGCCCCCAAGGTGCAACGCCAGGAGCCGCCCGAGGCCGACCCGTGGATCGAGAACCTGCTCGCCGAGGCCGCCGGCAAGGTCCTCGCCGAGCGCTTCGTCCCGCAGACCGGCGGCGGCTGCGACCGCTGCACCTTCCGCCGCAGCTGCTCCGCCCAGCGCGACGGGGCACAGCTGCTCTGAGGCGCCCGCTCGCCTCCGGGGCGCTCTGGGTCCGGTGTCGACGGTCGGCGCTCCGGCGCTCGTTCCTCGCTGGTCGCTTCTCCCTTTCGACACCGGCGCGCCCCTTCGGCTCGGGGCGCAGCCCGATCCCAGGTTGTCCGCCGCTCCGGTTACGGTTGCGGGGTGACCGCCGTGCTCAGCCATCCCGACCAGCTCAAGGAGCTACTGGGCATCCCGTTCAACCGGGAGCAGATGGCGGCCATCGGCGCCCCCCTGGCACCGGCCGTGATCGTGGCCGGCGCAGGCTCCGGCAAGACCACCGTGATGGCCGCCCGGGTCGTCTGGCTGGTCGGCTCCGGCGCCGTACGGCCCGAGGAGGTCCTCGGTCTCACCTTCACCAACAAGGCCGCCGGCGAACTCTCCGAACGCGTCCGTGCCAACCTGCTCCGGGCCGGGGTCGCCGACCGGGCCGACACCGACCCCCTCGGCGACCCGGAGATCTCCACCTACCACGCCTTCGCCGGCCGCCTCCTCAAGGAGCACGGCCTGCGGATCGGCATCGAACCGGACGTGCGGCTGCTCGCCGACGCCACCCGCTTCCAGCTCGCCGCCAAGGTGCTGCGCACCGCCCGCGGCCCCTTCCCCGCCCTCACCGGCACCTTCGCCAACCTCGTCGCCGACCTCACCGCCCTGGACGGCGAACTCGCCGAACACCTGGTCGAGCCCGCCGCCCTGCGCGCCCACGACGAGGAGCTGCTCGACACCCTCGCCACCGTCAAGCTCAGCAACGACGACCTGCGCGCCGTCCCCGCCACCGCCCGCGCCCGACTGGAACTGCTGCGCCTGGTCGAGGACTACCGCCGCCGCAAGCAGACCGCCGGACTGATGGACTTCGGCGACCAGATAGCCGCCGCCGCCCGCCTCGCCCAGCAGCGCCCCGAGGTCGGCGAACTGCTCCGTGGCCAGTTCAAGGTCGTCCTGCTCGACGAGTACCAGGACACCTCGGTCGCCCAGCGGCTCATGCTCGCCGGCCTGTTCGGCGCCGGCCCCGACCAGCGGGGCGGCGGCCACCCGGTGACCGCCGTCGGCGACCCCTGCCAGGCCATCTACGGCTGGCGCGGCGCCTCCGTCGCCAACCTGGACGACTTCCCGAGGCACTTCCCGAAGGCCGACGGCCGCCCCGCCGACCGCTACGCGCTCAGCGAGAACCGCCGCAGCGGCGGGCGCCTGCTCGCCTTCGCCAACGAACTCGCCGCCCCGCTGCGCGCCATGCACGAGGGCGTCGAGGCGCTGCGCCCGGCCCCCGGCGCCGAACAGGACGGCTACGTGCGGGCCGCGCTGCTGCCCACCCACGCCGAGGAGGTCGACTGGCTCGCCGACTCGATCGCCCACCTGGTGCGCACCGGCACCGCCCCCGGCCGGATCGCCGTGCTGTGCCGCGGCGGCGCGGCCTTCCCCGACATCCACGCCGCCCTGGTCGCCCGCGAGGTGCCGGTCGAGGTGGTGGGCCTCGGCGGGTTGCTGCAACTGCCCGAGGTGGCCGACCTGGTGGCGGTCTGCGAGGTGCTGCAGGACCCGACCGCCAACGCCGCCCTGGTGCGCCTGTTGATCGGCCCGCGCTGGCGGATCGGCCCGCGCGACCTCGCCCTGCTCGGCCGCCGCGCCGCCGACCTGGTGCGCACCGAGCGGCCCGAGGGTGTGGCGGCGCTGGCCGCGGCCGTCGCCGAGGCCGACCCCACCGAGGTGGTCTCGCTGGCCGACGCGGTGGAGAGCTTCCTCACCGCCTCACCCGGTGAGGGGGGCGACCAGCCGGACGACCTGCCGTTCTCCGCCGAGGCGAGGGTCCGCTTCGCCCGGCTCGCCGCCGAACTGCGCGAGCTGCGCCGCTCGCTCGCCGACCCGTTGATGGACGTGCTGCACCGGGTGCTGGCCGTCACCGGCCTGGAGGTCGAACTCGCCGCCTCCCCGCAGGCGCTGGCCGCCCGGCGGCGGGAGACCCTGCACGCCTTCCTGGACGTCGCCGCCTCCTTCGCCGACCTGGACGGTGACCCGGGCCTGGCCGCCTTCCTCGGATTCCTGCGCGCCGCCCAGGAGTACGAGCGGGGCCTGGACAGCAGCCTGCCCGGCGGCGAGGACACCGTGAAGGTGCTCACCGCCCACAAGTCCAAGGGCCTGGAGTGGGACGTGGTGGCCGTCCCCGGCCTGGTCAAGGGGGCGTTCCCGTCCGGCACCCCGCGCGAACGCTGGACCAGCAGCAAGCGCGTGCTCCCGCACGCCCTGCGCGGCGACGCCGCCACCCTGCCCGACGTGCGCGGCGGCTGGAACGGCAAGTCGATGGCCGCGTTCAAGAAGGAGCTGGCCGAACACTCCGGCACCGAGGAACTGCGCCTGGGCTACGTCGCGTTCACCCGCCCCCGCGCGCTGCTGCTGGCCTCCGGCCACTGGTGGGGGCCCAGCCAGAAGACCGTCCGCGGCCCGTCCGCCTTCCTGGAGCGGCTGCGCGAGCACTGCGAGCGGCCGGGCGCCGGCGAGGTCGAGCACTGGGCCGAGCAGCCGGACAAGGGCGCCGAGAACCCGGCGCTGGCCGCCGCCGTCGAACGCCCCTGGCCGCTGCCGCTGGACCCGGCCGCGCAGCACGCCCGCCGCCGGGTCGCCGCGGTGGTGCGCGGGCGGATCGCCGGGGGGCCCGCCACTGTGACTGGCTCGGCTCAGGGCGGACCCGAGCCCATGTCCGCCGAGGACCAGCGCCAGGTGGCTTCCTGGGACCGGGACCTGACCGCGCTGCTGGGCGAGTTGGAGCGCTCCCGGCGCACCGCCCGGGAGGTGCCGCTGCCCGCCGCGCTGTCCGCCACCCAGCTGCTGCGCCTGGCCGCCGACCCGGACGGCTTCGCGCGCGACCTGGCCCGCCCGATGCCGCGCCCCCCGCAGCCCGCCGCCCGGCGCGGCACCCGCTTCCACGCCTGGGTGCAGTCCCGGATCGAGCCGCTGCTGCTGATCGAGCCCGGCGCGCTGCCCGGCGCCGACGACGACGGCATCGAGGACGAGCAGGACCTGGAGCGGCTCAAGGAGGCGTTCCTGCGCACCCCGTACGCCCAGCGCAGGCCCCACCGGGTGGAGGCGCCGTTCCAGCTGGTGCTGGCGGGGCGGGTGGTGCGCGGCCGGATCGACGCGGTCTACCGGGACGGTGACGTACTGTCAGAATCAGGTGGTGCGTCACGCTACGAAGTGGTGGACTGGAAGACCCATCGCGAGGAGACCGCCGACCCGCTGCAGCTCGCGGTCTACCGGCTGGCCTGGGCCGAGCAGGCGGGCGTGGATCCCGAGCAGGTCACGGCTTCGTTCCTGTACGTCCGCAGCGGGCGGATCGTCCGTCCGGAAGGACTTCCGGACCGAAAAGAGTTGGAACGGCTCCTGATCGGGAACAGTGACTAATGAGTCACGCAGAGCATCCAAGTCATCACGTCGACGTCCGAAACCTGTGCGTCGCGTACGTTTCGCGCCTATTGTGGGGTCGGTAACCGGTCAACCCCCGTGCTCCGGCCGCCAGCGAGGCCCGCGTTCCCTAACCCTCAGTCATCATCGCAGGTGCCCCCGGGCATCGGCGCCTTCTGCTGGAGAGACCGAAGTTGAGCGCGACCGGATGGATCAGAGAGCGGTTCACCGGGCCGACCCCGGGACCCGCCCCGGGCGCGACCGGCACCTGGCCGAGGACGGCGCTCGCGCTGCCCCTCATCGGCATGGCGCTGATCGTCGTCCTCGACTACCTCAGCGGCACCGAGGTGACGGTCGAGCCCGCCCTCACCGCCGTTCCCGCGCTGGCCGCCGTGGTCAGCCGTCGCACCTGGTACCCGCTCGTCATCGGCCTGTACACCGAGGCGGCGGCCTTCCTGATGGCCTTCCGCAGCGACGCGCTCGGCGAGTCCGTGCACGCCGCCAGCGTCATCGCGATCCTGCTGGTCGCCACGATCGGCTGGGTCAGTGCCACTCTGAGACTGCGCCAGGAACGCGCCCTCGCCGACGCTCAGCTGGTCGCCTCGATCGCCCGCCGGGTCCTGCTGCGGCCCGTCCCCGAGAGGGTCGGCAGCATGCGCGCCGCCGTCCACTACGAGGCCGCCGCCGCACACGCCCGCATCGGCGGCGACCTGTACGAGGTCGTCAACACCCGCCACGGCGTCCGGGCCGTGGTCGGCGACGTCCGCGGCAAGGGCCTCGGCGCGGTCGAGACCGCCGCAGCCGTCCTCGGCGCCTTCCGCGAGGCCGCCCACCAGGAACCCGCCCTCGACCGGGTGGCCGGCTGGCTGGCCGTCAGCCTCGACCGCGCCCTGCACGAGAACGACCACCCCGGCGTCGAGGAGGAGTTCGTCACCCTGGTGCTGATCGGCGTCGGCTCCGACGGCACCGCCGAACTCGTCAACTGCGGACACCCCGCGCCGCTGCTGCTGCGCGGCGACACCGTCCGCCCGCTCGAACTCGCCGACACCGTACCGCCGCTGGGCGTCCTCGCCCCGGCCGACGTCCACCCCCCGGTGCACCGGGTACCGCTTCAGGGCGGCGACCGGGTCCTGCTGTTCACCGACGGGGTGATCGAGGCCCGCGACCGCTCCGGCGCCTTCTACCCGCTCGCCGAACGCCTCCCGCGCTGCGCCGACGGCCGCCCCGCCGACGTCCTGCAGCGCCTGCACGAGGACGTGGTGCGCCACGTCGGCCGCCAACTCGGCGACGACGCGGCCATGCTGCTCCTGCAGTACGACCCCCAGCCGGCCCCGGCCTACCAGCTGCCGCAGCAGAACGCCATCCTGACGACCCACTAGCTCAACGACGGCTCACAGCGACACCCGGACCACCAGCGGCCGGTGGTCCGACACCACCGCGCGCGGCGCCGCCGCCGGGCCCACCGCCGCGCGCGGCACCCCGACCGCCAGCACGTGGTCGAACTGCACCGCCGGCCGGTGCGAGGGATAGGTCGGCGTGCGTGCCAGGTCGTACCAGCCCTGCAGCCGCGCCCGCGGCTCCCGCACCCGCCGCCGGCGCGGCTCCGCCAGCGCCGGCCGCACCCGCCGCGCCGCCCGCAGCTCGCGCACCCGCACCCGGGGCGCGGTGCGCCCCAGCGCCGTCGCCCCGCCCAGCACCGTGCGCGGCACCGCGCCGATCAGGTTGAAGTCCCCCAGCACCAGGTACGGCTGCGGCAGGTCGGCGATCCAGCGCCGGATGCCCGCCAGCTGCGCCATGTTCCAGCCCGGGACGAAGGACAGGTGCGCCGCCACCACCGTGAACGGCCCGCGCCCGCCCTCCAACACCGCCGCCAGCGCCGCCCGCGGCTCGTCCGGCACCGGGGTCAGCCCGCGCCGCCCGGCCACCCGCAGCGGCAGCCCGAACGGCGCCGGGGCGAACCGCCGGGCCCGCCAGTGCCGCACCGGCAGCCGGGTCAGCAGCGCCGTCCCGTACGAGGGCGGGGCGCCGTCGCCCACCTCGCCCGGCCCGTACACCCGCAGCCCGTTCGGCCCGGACGGCTCCGGGACCCAGCCCGCCACCGGCGCCGGGCGCCCGTGCAGCGCGGCGGCGAAGCGCCAGTCGCCGGCGTCCATGGCCGCGGCCGCCACCGCCGCCTGGTCGGTGCCGCCCGAGCGGGCCTGGTGCCGGTCCACTTCCTGCAGGGCCAGCACGTCGACGTCCAGCGCGGCCACCGCCTCCGCCAACGGGGCGCCCGCGTCGGCCGGGTAGGGCCGCGGCGCGCCGTCCGGGGCGAGCGGCTGACCGTGCAACAGGTTGAAGGTGGCGATGCGCAACTGGCTCACACCGCACGACGGTACCCGAGGGGGCGCGGCTTGAGGCATCAGGGCATACCGGGTATACATACCGAGTATGTCCATCCGCCACGGTTTGCTCGCCCTGCTCGACCAGGGCCCCCGCTACGGCTACCAACTGCGCACCGAGTTCGAGGCCCGAACCGGCGCCACCTGGCCGCTCAACGTCGGGCAGGTCTACACCACGCTCTCCCGACTGGAGCGCGACGGCCTGGTCGAACCCGCCGGCGAGGACGAGGAGGGCCACCAGTTCTACGCCGCCACCGACGCCGGCCGCGCCGAACTGCGGGCCTGGTTCGACACCCCGGTGCCCCGGACCAACCCCCCGCGCGACGAACTCGCCATCAAACTCGCCATGGCCGTCACCGTCCCCGGAGTGGACGTCTCCGCCGTCGTCCAGGGCCAGCGCCGGCACAGCATCAAGGCACTGCAGGACTACACCCGGCTCAAGGGGCGCGCCCTCGCCGGCGAGGCCGGACCCGGCACCGTGCCCACCGAGAGCAACGAACTCGCCTGGCTGCTCGTCCTCGACCAGCTGATCTTCCAGACCGAAGCCGAGATCCGCTGGCTCGACCACTGCGAGACCCGACTCGCCCAGCAGGCCGAACTCCACCGGGCCCGCGCCGCCGAAACCGCCCGCGACGCCGGGACCACACCCGAGAAGCCCACCCGGCTCGGCCGCCGCACCCGCGCCTGAGCCCAGTCCACCGGCCGGCGCCCCGGCGCCGGACCCGCACCCAGCACAACGGGGGAACCATGTCCCAGAACAAGGGGGGAAGCATGTCCCACACCCGACAGCCCCGGCAGGAACCGGTGCTGCACCTGGAGAACGTCACCCGCGTCCACGGCCAGGGCGCCGCCGAAGTCCAGGCCCTGCGCGGCGTCGACCTCAAGGTCCACCCCGGCGAGTTCGTCGCCGTCATGGGCCCCTCCGGCTCCGGCAAATCCACCCTGCTCACCCTCGCCGGCGGCCTCGACACCCCGACCGGCGGCCAGGTCCTCGTCGAAGGCGTCGCCCTCGGCGCCCTCACCCGCAAGAAACTCGCCCAGGTCCGCCGCCGCTCCGTCGGCTACGTCTTCCAGGACTACAACCTGATCCCGGCCCTCACCGCCGCCGAGAACATCGCCCTGCCGCGCGAACTCGACGGCCGCTCCGCCCGCGCCGCCCGCCGCGAAGCCCTCGCCGCCCTGGAGGAACTCGGCATCCCCGAACTCGCCGACCGCTTCCCCGACGACATGTCCGGCGGCCAGCAGCAGCGCGTCGCCATCGCCCGCGCCCTGATCGGAGACCGCCGCCTCGTCCTCGCCGACGAACCCACCGGCGCCCTCGACTCCACCACCGGCGAAGCCGTCCTCGCCGTCCTGCGCGCCCGCTGCGACGCCGGCGCCGCCGCCATGATGGTCACCCACGAAGCCCGCCACGCCGCCTGGGCCGACCGCGTGGTCTTCCTGCGCGACGGCCGCATGGTCGACGAATCCGTCAGCCAGGACGCCGCCAGCCTGCTCGTCAGCGCCGCCACCAACAGCAAGCAGGTGGACGAGTGAAGCTCAGCGCCTGGCGGGTCGCCCTGCGCATCGCCCGCCGCGACGCCCTGCGCGCCAAGGGCCGCAGCGCCCTCGTCATCGCCATGGTCGCCCTGCCCGTCCTCGGCGTCACCGGCGCCGACGTGTTCTACCGCAGCGCCACCCTCGAACCCGCCGAAAAGGTCGTGCGGATCATGGGCCAGGCCGGAGGCGAACTGGCTATGGACAACCGCGGATCCTCCGTCAAACAGGCCCCCGACCCCGACCAGGGCCTCATGGTCGACAACCCCAAGTACACCGCCAAGGACGGCGCCACCCCGCAGTACACCCCCGCCCAGCAGCGCGCCCTCGACACCGAACCCGCCCAGCTGGCACAGCAGCTGCTCCCGCCCGGCGCCACCCTGGTGCCCGAACGCCAAGGCCCCTACACCGCCACCAGCAGCTCCGAGGGCCTGCTCAGCACCCGCACCAGCGAAGCCGACCTGACCGACCCGGTCTGGCACGGCCGGGTCGACCTGGTCGAGGGCAGCGCCCCCGCCAACGACCAACAAGCCGCCGTCACCCGCGAGTTCCTCAAGCGCTCCGGCCTCAGGCTCGGCGACCGCACCGCCGTCCGCGGCCTGGAGTCCACCCCCTTCACCATCACCGCCGTCGTCGAATACCCCGGCGAACTGAAAGACACCGAACTCATCACCCGGCCCGGCACCCTGATCGGAAAACTCGCCGCCCGCGAAGCCGGCAAGGACCACGCCGACGACGCCCCCGACCGCTGGCTCGTCAAGCTCCCCGCCGGAACCGCCCTCGACTGGGCCAAGGTCACCGAACTCAACGGCTACGGCTTCACCGTCACCTCCCGCGCCGTCCTCCTCGACCCGCCCGCCCGCTCCGACGTGCCGTACTACGTCGAGATGGACCGGCTCAACCGCGGCGGCGGCACCGCCCTCCTCGACCGCACCTCCGTCGTCATCCTCGGCACCGTCGTCGGCATGGCCCTGCTGGAGATCGTCCTCCTCGCGGGCCCCGCCTTCGCCGTCGGGGCCCGGCGCTCCCGGCGGCAGCTCGGCCTGCTCGCGGCCGCAGGCGGTGAACGCGCCGACGTCCGCTCGGTCGTCCTCGGCGGCGGCATCGTCCTCGGCCTCACCGGCGCCGCCGCCGGCCTCGGCCTCGGCATCGGCCTGGTCGCCCTGCTGCGCACCCAGGCCGAGGAGTACTCCGGCGCCCGCTTCGGCCACTTCAACCTGCAGCCGCTCGACCTGCTCGGCGTGCTCACGGTCGGCCTGGTCACCGGCCTGCTCGCCGCCGTCGTCCCCGCCGTCCAGGCCTCCCGCCAGGACGTCGTCTCCGCCCTCACCGGCCGCGACTCGCTCAAGCCCCCGAACCGCAAACTCGCCCTGCTCGGCCTGCTGATGCTCGCCGGCGGCGCCGCGCTCGCCCTGTTCGGCGCCGCCAGCGGCATCACCAGCCGCAGCCTCGCCGTCATCGGCGGCTCGGCCCTCGCCGAACTCGGCATGGTCCTTCTCACCCCCTACCTGGTCGGCCTGTTCGGCCGGCTCGGCCGCTGGCTCCCGCTCGGCCCCCGGCTCGCCCTGCGCGACTCCGTCCGCCACCGCGGCCGCACCGCCCCCGCCGTCGCCGCCGTGATGGCCGCCGTCGCCGGCTCCGTCGCCGTCAGCGTCTACCTCGCCAGCTACGACGAGCAGGGCCGCCGCGACTACGTCGCCGCCGGCGCCCCCGGCGCCGTCATGCTCGGCGGCTGGATCAGCGGCAGCGACGGCAAGCTGCTGCCGCAGATGCGCGACACCGTGGAACGCAGCATCCCCGGCCTCGGCCCGCGCGCCGACGTCTCCCGGGTCAACTACAAGGGCGACTGCACCGAGGGCCCCTGCGGCTACATCGAGGTCCTGCCGCCCAAGGAACAGCGCTGCCCGGTCTTCGACCGCGACACCGAGCCCGGGCCGGGCGAGGTGCAGCGGTTCATGAACACCGACCCGCGCTGCCAGGTCAGCGACCGCGGTGGCAGCCACTACGGCAACCTCACGGCCGGCGACGCCACCCTGCTGCGCAACCTGTACGGCGTCACCGACCCGGCCGCCGGCCGGGCCCTTGCCGCCGGCAAGGCCGTGGTCTTCGACCCTCGCTACATCAAGGACGGCAAACTCGCCCTCGAATACACCGAGCCGATGACCGCCGAGACCACCGGCGCGAACCACAAGCCCAGGCACACCGAGGTCGCCGTCGACGCCGTCCTCGCCCCCGCCGCGCTGCCGGCCCACGGCCAGGCCGTGATCAGCCCGGACACCGCCACCCGGCTCGGTTTCACCAGCGAGGAGGCCGGCTCGGTCTGGCTGCCCGAGGCCGCGCCCTCCGACGGCGCCCAGCAGAAGGCCGACGGCGCGCTCGCCAAGCTCACCGACCACAGCGTCCTGAACGTCGAGCGCGGCTACCAGTCCAAGGCCGGACTCATCGGCCTCGGCCTGTCCGGCTTCGCCGCCCTGGTCGCCCTCGGCGCGGCCGGCATCGCCACCGGACTGGCCGCCGCCGACTCCCAACGCGACCTGACCACCCTCGCCGCAATCGGCGCCGAACCCCGGATCAGGCGCTCGCTGTCCGGCTTCCAGTGCGGGGTGATCGCCGCCATGGGCACCTTGCTCGGCACCCTCTGCGGCGTCGTACCGGCCGTGGCCCTGCGCAAGGTGCAGGGCCTGGCCGACTACCCCGGCATGAGCGCCGCGGAACTCGCCAACCGATCGATCGTGGTCTTCCCCTGGCCCACCATCGCCGCCACCGTCGTGGTGCTGCCGCTGCTCGCGGCGGGCCTGGCCGCGCTGCTCACCCGCTCGCGGATCTCGCTGCTGCGCCGCTCGGGCTGAGCTCCGGGAGTCCTTCCGGTCACCCCCGTCCGCCCTTCCCGGCGGCGGGGGTGACGGAGGTTACAGCCCCGACGGGAGGCAGCAACCGGACGGCCGGGGCGGGCACCCGCACGGGCGAACTACAGTCGTCGGTATGACGAGAACCCCGGACAGCGCCGTCCGCTCCTTCATCGACCAGCACCAGGCCGCGTTCCTCGCGGACCTGTCCGAGTGGCTGGCCATCCCCTCGGTCTCCGCCGACCCGGACCGGGCCGGCGACGTGCGCCGCTCCGCCGAGTGGCTGGCCGCCAAGCTGCGCGAGACCGGTTTCCCGGTCGCCGAGGTGTGGGAGACCGACGGCCTGCCGGCGGTGTTCGCCGAGTGGCCCTCCGGGGACCCGGCCGCGCCGACCGTGCTGGTCTACGGGCACCACGACGTGCAGCCCGCCGCTCAGGAGGACGGCTGGGACACCGAGCCGTTCACCCCGACCGTGGTCGGCGGGCGGCTGTACGCGCGCGGCGCCGCCGACGACAAGGGCCAGGTGTTCTTCCACACCCTGGGGGTGCGCGCCCACCTGGCCACCACCGGCCGCACCGCGCCCGCCGTCAACCTCAAGCTGCTGATCGAGGGCGAGGAGGAGTCCGGCTCGCCGCACTTCGCCGACCTGGTCCGGCGCGAGGCCGGGCGGCTGGCCGCCGACGTGGTGGTCATCTCCGACACCGGCATGTGGTCCGAGACCACGCCGACCGTCTGCACCGGCATGCGGGGCTTGGCCGACGCCCAGATCGACCTGTACGGGCCGGACACCGACATCCACTCCGGCTCCTTCGGCGGCGCCGTCCCCAACCCGGCGCAGGTCGCGGCCGAGTTGGCCGCCGCCCTGCACGACGCCGACCGCAAGGTCGCGATCCCGGGCTTCTACGACGGGGTCGTGGAGCTGACCGACCGCGAGCGCGAGCTGTTCGCCGAACTGCCCTTCGACGAGGCGCAGTGGCTGCGCGTCGCCAAGTCGTACGGCACCCGCGGCGAGGCCGGGTACTCCACCCTGGAGCGGCTGTGGGCCCGCCCGACCGCCGAGGTCAACGGCATCTGGGGCGGCTACACCGGCCCCGGCGGCAAGACCATCGTGCCGAGCTCGGCGCACCTGAAGCTGTCCTTCCGGCTGGTGGCCGGGATGGAGGTGGAGAAGGTCCGCGAGGCGGTGCGGGCCTGGGTCGCCGAGCGGGTGCCCGAGGGCATCCGGTACGAGCTGGTCTTCCCGGGCGCGACCCGGCCGTGCCTGACCCCGCTGGACCACCCGGCGCTGCAGTCCACCGTGCGCGCGATGGGCCGGGCCTTCGGGCAGCGGATCCTGTTCACCCGCGAGGGCGGCTCCGGTCCCGCCGCCGACCTGCAGGACGTGCTGGGCGCCCCGGTGCTGTTCCTCGGCATCTCGGTGCCCTCGGACGGCTGGCACTCGGTCAACGAGAAGGTCGAGCTGGACCTGCTGGCCAAGGGCGTGGAGACCGCCGCGTACCTGTGGGGCGACCTGGCCGAGAACTTCCGGCCCGGCACGTGAGCGAGCGGAGCGGGCTCACCATTGAGGGGTGCGCGTGGGCGAATGCCCCTGCCGAGCGAAGCGAGGCGGGCGCATGAGTTCGTTCGGTGCACGGGTCCGTGCACATGGCAGTCAGATCACTCATCCGGATGATTCACCACGTGGGGATGGAACGACGTGAGCACCGTGCCTGAGACCGAGCGCCCACTGGCCCTGGCCCTGGCCAGGTCGGGGGTGGACCGGGCGGCCGAGCACCGGTTCGACGAGCCCTGGCTGGCGGCCGCGTGGAGCCACCCCGCCACCCGGGTGCTGCCGATCGCCGGCGGCGAGGCCTTCGTCGTCGACACCGCGCAGGGCACCGAACTCGTGCTGCTGCCCTCCTTCGAGGCGCCGCAGACCGGGGACCGGTACTTCCTCGGCACCGACGAGGACGGCGTCTCCTACTTCGCGCTGGCCGGCGAGAGCCTGCCCGGCCGGCTGGACGGCGACGCCCGCCCGGCCGGGCTGCGCGAGGTCGGCGCGCTGCTGTCCGACCGGGACGCCGGGCTGCTGGTGCACGCCGTCGCGCTGGAGCACTGGCACCGGCTGCACAGCTTCTGCTCGCGCTGCGGGCACCCGACCGAGAAGGCCGGCGCCGGGCACGTGCGGCGCTGCACCTCCTGCGCGGCCGAGCACTACCCGCGCACCGACCCGGCGGTGATCATGGTGATCACCGACGAGCAGGACCGCTGCCTGCTCGGCCGCCAGGCGCTGTGGCCGGAGGGCCGCTGGTCCACGCTGGCCGGCTTCGTCGAGCCGGGGGAGTCGATCGAGCAGGCGGTGGCCCGCGAGGTGCAGGAGGAGGCGGGGGTGCGGGTCGGCGAGGTCCGCTACGTCGCCAGCCAGCCCTGGCCGTTCCCGTCCAGCCTGATGCTCGGCTTCGCGGGCAAGGCGCTGCCCGGCGGCACCGAGATCACCGTGGACGGCGAGGAACTCGCCGAGGCGCGCTGGTTCTCCCGCGAGGAGCTGCGGGCCGGGATGGCCGCGGGCGAGATCCTGCCGCCCTCCGGCATCTCGATCGCCCGTCACCTGGTCGAACTCTGGTACGGGGAGCCGCTGCCGGCGACCGCGCGCTGGTAATCCTGTACGAATTCCCGGTGCGCTTCTGCGCAAAAGGGGGCGTGCGGCTTATGCCGCGCGCCCCTCTTTTTCTTTTCCAGCCCTTCCCGAACCCTCCACGACCCACTGTTCGTGGCCGGACGGGCCCGTTCTGCTACCGCGGGAAGCTCCCTTACCCCCACCGTCAACCCGCGCGGACGACATTGCCGGAAACGGCTGAAACCGCGTCACCGCGCTCGCTACATTCACTCGGGTGACAATCCCCCGGGGCACCGCCCAATCCCCCAAATACCAGCGCCTCGCCGCCGACCTGCGCCGCCGGATCGCCGAGGGCGAGTTCACCGCCGACGCCGCCCTGCCGGTCGAGAGCGAACTGGAACGCCAGTACGGCGTCGCCCGCAACACCGTCCGCCTCGCCGTCGACGTCCTCGTCAACGAAGGCCGACTCGTCCGCCTCCAGGGCAAGGGCACCTACCTGCGCGAACACCCCGTCCTCGACCACCACGCCTACGGCCCCACCCTGGCCCCCGCGCCCCGCGACTGCCTGGGCGCGCCCTCCGACGTCTACCTCGGCGAAGCCGCCGACGCCGGGCGCGAACTCAGCACCGACTTCGAGATGATGATCGTCCGGGCCCGCGTCGACATCGCCGAACGCCTCGGACTGCGCCCCGGCGAGGCCATCGTGGTCCGCCGCCAACTGCGGCTGCTCGACCGCGAGCCCTACTCCATCGAGGAGAGCCACTACCGGGCCGGACTCGCCGCCGGCACCCCGCTGATGGAACCCGACCCCGTCGACGGCGGCGACGAAGCCGTCCTCGCCGCCCTCGGCCGCACCGAGGTCGGCGCCGTCGACCACCTCGTCGCCCGGATGCCCGGCCCCGAGGAGGCCCAGTGGTTCCAGGGCGGCCCCGGCGTCCCGCTCATGGTGCAGACCCGCGTCACCTACGACCGGCGCGGGCCCGTACGGGTCATCGAGACCCGCTACTCCGCCGACCGCAGCCGGCTCGTCTACGGCATCGGCGACCTCGGCGCGCGCACCACCCTGCCCGCCCCCGCCGCCCCCGTCGACCCCGCCCGGGCCGACGCGCCGTGACGCGCGCCGACCCGGCCGGGACCGGGCGGATCAGGCCGCCAGGGCCTTCTTGACCTGCAGCAGGCTCGGGTTGGTCATCACGACCCGCTCGCCGCCGCCGGCCGGCTGCACCAGAACCGTCGGCACCGTCTGGTTGCCGTTGTTCACCGACTCCACGAAGGCCGCCGACGCCGGGTCCTCCTCGATGTTGATCTCGGTGTAGCCGATGCCTTCACGGTCCAGCTGGCTCTTGAGGCGGTTGCAGTACCCACACCAGGTCGTGCTGTACATCGTCACAGTGCCGGACATCGAGGGGGCTCCTTCGAAAGAGAGGTTCACGCGGTCCCAGGACCAAACGTCCGCCGGGCGGCGGGCATTCCGCCATGCCATCGATCGGCATGCGGAGCGATCATCCTGCGATCACACCGGGCCTGTGGACAACCCCGACCCCGTTGTCGCACCGGACTGAGAGGATGGAACGCATGCAGGAAGACCTCTTGAGCGGCAGCCCCTACGACGGCCCCCACGGCTCCCTCTGGGCCGACCCCGGCGCCGCCACGGGCCCCGACGCCGTGCTCGCCGGGCTCGACCCCGAACAGCGCGCCGTCGCCACCGCCCTGCAGGGCCCGGTCTGCGTGCTCGCCGGCGCCGGCACCGGCAAGACCCGCGCCATCACCCACCGCATCGCCTACGGCGTGCGCAGCGGCGTCTACCAGCCCGCGCAGGTCCTCGCCGTCACCTTCACCGCCCGCGCCGCCGGCGAGATGCGCGGCCGCCTGCGCCAGCTCGGCGCCGACGGCGTCCAGGCCCGCACCTTCCACGCCGCCGCCCTGCGCCAGCTCCAGTACTTCTGGCCCCGCGCCGTCGGCGGCCCCGTACCCCAGCTCCTCGAACGCAAGGTCCAGCTCGTCGCCGAAGCCGCCGGCCGCTGCGGACTGCGCGTCCAGCGCACCGAACTGCGCGACCTCACCGCAGAGATCGAATGGGCCAAGGTCACCCAGACCGGCCCCGAGGACTACCCCGCCGCCGTCGCCAAGTCCGGCCGCGAAGCCCCCCGCGACCCCGCCGAGACCGCCCAGGTCTACCGCGTCTACGAGGAGACCAAGAGCCGCCGCGGCACCATCGACTTCGAGGACGTCCTGCTCCTCACCGCCGCCATCCTGGAGGACCGCCCCGACATCGCCGACCAGGTCCGCACCCAGTACCGGCACTTCACCGTCGACGAGTACCAGGACGTCTCCCCGCTCCAGCAGCGCCTGCTCGACCAGTGGACCGGCCCCGGCGGCGGCGCCAGCCTCTGCGTCGTCGGCGACGCCAGCCAGACCATCTACTCCTTCACCGGCGCCACCCCCGACTACCTCCTCAACTTCCGCAGCCGCCACCCCGAGGCCACCGTCGTCAAACTCGTCCGCGACTACCGCTCCACCCCCCAGGTCGTCCACCTCGCCAACGGACTCCTCGCCCTCGCCCGCGGCGAAGCCGCCCGCCACCGCCTTGAACTCGTCTCCCAGCGCGAAGCCGGCCCCGAGCCGGTCTACACCGAGTACGAGGACGAACCCACCGAGGCCGAGACCACCGCCCGCCGCATCAAGGACCTCCTCGCCACCGGCGTGCGCGCCAGCGAGATCGCCGTCCTGTTCCGCACCAACGGCCAGTCCGAGGTCTACGAACAGGCCCTCGCCGACCTCGGCGTCCCCTACCAGCTCAAGGGCGCCGAACGGTTCTTCGAACGCCCCGAGGTCCGCGACGCCGGCGTCCTGCTGCGCGGGGCCGCCCGCGCCGCCGCCGACCCGCTCACCGCCGACGCCCCCGACCTCGCCGGCCAGGTCCGCGCCGTCCTCGCTACCCGCGGCTTCACCCCCGAACCCCCCGCCGGCTCCGGCGCCGTCCGCGACCGCTGGGAATCCCTCGCCGCCCTCGTCCGCCTCGCCGAGGAGTTCGAGCGCACCCGTACCGCCGACGGCCGCACCACCGACCTCGCCGCCTACGTCGCCGAACTCGACGCCCGCGCCGCCGCCCAGCACGCCCCCGCCGTCGAAGGCGTCACCCTCGCCTCCCTGCACGCCGCCAAGGGCCTCGAATGGGACGCCGTCTTCCTCGTCGGCCTCACCGAGGGCACCCTGCCGATCATCTACGCCAAGACCGACGAACAGGTCGAGGAGGAACGCCGCCTCCTCTACGTCGGCGTCACCCGCGCCCGCAAACACCTCAGCCTCTCCTGGGCCCTCGCCCGCTCCCCGGGCGGCCGCGCCGGCCGCAAGCCCAGCCGCTTCCTCGACGGACTGCGCCCCGGCTCCGCCGCCCCCGGCGTGCGCACCGGCTCGCGGGGCGGAAGGGGGAGCGTCGAGACCGGCGAGCGCTCGGCCGCCCGACGGGTCCGCGGCCCGGTCACCTGCCGGGTCTGCGGCAAGGCCCTCACCGAGGCCGTCGAACGCAAGCTGCGCCGCTGCGAGGACTGCCCCTCCTCCATGGACGAGGGCCTGTACGAGCGGCTGCGCGAGTGGCGGGCCCGGCAGGCCAGGAAGCAGGGCGCCCCGGCCTACGTGGTGTTCACCGACGCGACGCTCATGGCGATCGCCGAGGACGTGCCCTCCAGCAGCCGGGAACTGGCCCTGATCTCAGGGGTCGGCGCCATGAAGCTGGACAAGTACGGGGCCGCCGTGCTCTCGTTGTGCGCGGGGGAGGAGCCCGAGGAGGATCCGGACGGCGTCGAGGACGACGGTCCGGTCGATCCGGTGTGAGCCGGCGCGGGCGCGGTCCAGGGGACTGCTCGGGGGACTTCGAAGCCGCCGCGGAACGTGTCGCGGATCGCGCCGTCGATCGTGCCGTGTAACGCGCCGCGGAACTCGCGTGAAAAATAGTTTGCGCGGCATACCGGGAGCGCAATAGCCTGCCGGAGCGGTCAAGGGGACGCGGTCGCACGGGGTGACACCTGTGCCGATTCCCCTCGCCCCACAGCTTTACCGAGACAGACATCCGAACATTCGGAGCCAGGGGAACCAGGCTCCGCGAGACGCCGAGAGGAGGCGAAGACAGTGGGAAACATCATGATCACCAAAATGACTGGCCAGACCGTTGTCGCTGCCTCCCTGCGTGCCGCCCGCCTGCGGGCGCTCGCCGAGCTCGGTGGAACCGGTCTGGGTCTCGACACCACCGGTGTCTCCGTCGCCTCCGTTGTCAGTGGTCTTGGACACACTGATCTGCGCATCACGGGCGGCAGGAGTGTCGAAGGCACCGTTGTCGAGGCCGGTCTGTCCCGTGACTGGGCGTCGGTCGGCGCGTCGCGTCCCATGTGCGATGAGCGACCGATCCAGGCACCGAAGGCGGCCGTAGCCGCCGCCATGCATGGCGGCTATGCGCAGGTCATCGGTGCCGGAAACGCCCAGGAGCAGAACGAGCAGCAGATCAAGCAGGCCATGGCCGCCTTTATCGGCGCCAAGGCCATCCGGATGCGGGCCTTCCGCGGGCCTGAACCCTGGAGAGAACGAGCCTGAGTCAGCCTCAGGTCGGCACCTCCAGGGCCGCGGAACCCGTCACACCGGGATCCGCGGCCCTTCTGTTTTGTCCGGTACGCAAGACCACCCAGGCCCCCCGGGGCCTCCGGCCCAGCACCACCAGTCCACTGGGCCGGAACCACTGAGAAGACGAGGAAGACGCCCACAGTGTCCACGGTCATCACGCCGCCCATCCCGTCCGTACCGCCGACAAGCCAGATCACCAAGGCCGACCAGGCCGACCCCCCGGAGGTTCCTTCCATGCAGATCAGCTCGATCGAGCAGGCCGAGGCACTCGGTCTCCCCATCCCCTGCCGCGCCTTCGACCCCGAGGTCTTCTTCGCCGAGACGCCCGCCGACGTCGAGTACGCGAAGTCCCTCTGCGGCACCTGCCCGGTGAAGGAGGCCTGCCTGGCCGGCGCCCTGGAGCGGCGCGAGCCGTGGGGCGTCTGGGGTGGCGAGCTCTTCGTCCAGGGCGTCGTCGTGGCCCGCAAGCGGCCGCGTGGCCGTCCGCGCAAGACCGAGGTCATGGCGTGAACCCCGCCGACCACGCCAGGGCCGTCCGCCGGGGAGAGCAGCCCCCGCTGGACACCGCCCTCCGCCGGTCCGTACGGATCGCCGCAGCCAAGGCCGACTCAGCGGCCCGCACCCGCCCATTCCCGAGCACGCACCACGAGCAGGACCACCACATGACCCCCGCCGCCATCGATCCGACCGTCCGCGCCGAGCAGACCACCGAACTCCAGACCCAGAACAGGATCCTCGAGATGCAACTCCTGCACGAATCCCTGGCCCGTGCCCATATGCAAGACAGGCTGCACGAGGCCGAGAACCAACGGCTCGTCAGCCGGGTCATCCGGGCCCGCAGGCTCCGGCAGCGGGCCGAGCGGGCCTCGCTGCGGGCCCGCAAGGCCCTCGCCGTCGCGCTGATGTAAGCGCCGACCGCCGTAGTACCGCCCCTGTCGTGCCGCAGGCCGCCCCCCGTCCACGGGGAGCGGCCTGCGGCCGTTCGGAGCCCTCGGTCAGCCCTTGCGCACGGGCTTGGCGCGCCGCACGGGCTCGGCCGGCTCCGCAGACGGCCCGTCCGAGAACTCGGGCAGCCACTGAAGCATCTCGGCGCGGAACGGCGCCTTGGCGCCCAGCTGACACAGCACCCCGATGGTGCTCAGCGTCACCCGGTGGATCAGCAGGTACGCGGGCGGCAGGTTCAGCTGCTTGCCCAGGTTGTAGGCGGGCGAACGCGGATCGGCGATCCGGGCCGCCTGGGCGCGCATCCACGCCCGGGTGAAGTGGAAGCTGTCCACCGCGGCCGGCTCGATGATCGGCAACAGGTAGTCCAGCACCGCGTCCGGGTCCAGCCGGATCGAGGGCTTCACGAAGCCCTCCTCCCGAAGCATCTCCAGCACGCCCGCCGCGTCCCCGGCCAGCGCCATCCGCAGCGAGGCCCCGATCGGCGCGGGCAGCCCGCCCGGCAGCCGGTCCACCGTGCCGAAGTCCAGCACGCCCAGCCGCCAGCCCGACGCCGGGCCGTCGTCCTTCAGCAGCCGGAAGTTGCCCGGGTGCGGGTCCGCGTGCAGCAGACCGGTCCGGGACGGGCCGGCGAACAGGAACCGGGCCAGCAGCTGACCGGCGCGGTCGCGCTCCTCCTGGGTGCCGTGCGCGATCACCTCGGCCAGTGGGGTGCCGTCCATCCACTCGGTGATCAGCACCTGGTCGGCCTGCGCCACCACACCCGGCACCAGAATGTCCGGGTCCCCCGCGAACTCCTCCGCGTGCCGGCGCTGGGCCTGCGCCTCCAGCTCGTAGTCCAGCTCCTCCGAGACCCGCTCGCGCAGCTCGGTGATCAGCGGTTTGACGTCCAGCCCGGGGATCAGCGGACCGAGCAGCCAGGCCACCCGGCCCAGCTGGGACAGGTCGGCGAGCAGCGCGTCGCCCGCGCCCGGGTACTGCACCTTCACCGCGACCCGTCTGCCGTCGTGCCAGACCGCCTGGTGCACCTGGCCGATCGAGGCGGCCGCCGCCGGGCGGTCGTCGAACTCCCGGAACAGCTCGCGCCAGCCGTCCCCGAGCCGCTGGGCGAGCGCGGTGTGCACCTTGGCGGCGGGCATCGGGGGAGCGGCGTCCTGCAGCTTGGTGAGCGCGGCCCGGTACGGCCCGGCGACCTCCTCGGGCAGCGCGGCCTCGAAGACGGACAGCACCTGCCCGAACTTCATCGCCCCGCCCTTGAGTTCGCCGAGCACCTTGAACAACTGGTCGGCGGTGGCCTGCTGGAGCTCGGCCGTGACCACCTCGGCGGAGCGGCCGCCGATCCGCCTGCCCAGCCCGAGCGTGGCGCGTCCGGCTATCCCCAGCGGCAGGGCGGCGAGCCGTGCCGTGCGGGTCACTGCCTTGCGCGGAAGATCGCTCACCCGGGGCCTCCAATCCCTGGCCCCCCGACACCGGACGGCCCAACTCATTACGCCATTGTGCCCGCTCCCCATCCCGCTGCCGCCGGTATTTCACGGGGCGGGAGGGCGGCGCTGCTCCTACGCGGGGTCCCTTGCGGGTTCCTCCGCGGATTCCTCGGTGGACTCCTCGGAGGACTCTTCGGCGGATCGCCCCGCGGGTTCCCCGGCGGTTCCAGGGCGGGGAACCGGGCGGCCCGGTCCAGTGGGCCGCCGGGTCAGCGGGGCAGCCGCAGGGCGAGGCCGTCCAGGACGACCTCCAGGCCGTAGCAGAACTTGGCGTCGCGAAGGGTGGCCGGGTCCTCGGCGGCGGCGGTGGAGTCGCCGTTGAGGTGCTCGTACCCGACGGTGGCCTGCTGGGCGGCGGGCATCAGACGGGCGACGAACTCGGCCTCGCTCTCGCCGGAGCGGGCCACGGCGGTGAGCCAGGCCGCCTCGGCGGTGCTCATGCCGACGACGTAGGAGATGAGGGTCTCGATCGCCCGGGCCGGCTCGGGGAACGCGGCCGCGGTGAAGAGGGCGGCCAGCCGCTCGGAGAAGGACATCAGGTGGGGGCCGAGGTAGACGAGACCGGCCTGGCCCAGCACCGAGGACAGCCAGGGGTGGCGCAGGGTGGTCGCCCGGAAGGACTGGGCGGCCTCGACGGCGGCGGCGCGCCAGTCGGGACTGTCGGCGGGCGGGAGGGTGATCTCGCCGAAGACCTCGTCCACCGCGAGCTCCATCAACTCGTCCTTGGTCGCCACGTGGCGGTAGAGGGAGGTCGCGCCCGCGTGCAGGCGGGTGGCGAGCTTGCGCATGCTCAGGGCCTCGATGCCCTCGGCGTCCAGCATTACGACCGCCTCGCGGACGATCGCGGCGCGGCTCAGGGCGGGCTGCTCGGGCTCGCGCTGGGGGCGGGCCCAGACGGACGGGACGGGGTTCGTTCGGGCGGCCATGGGCGGCTCCTCTTCCTGGGCCCTTGTGCTGCTTCCGCTGGCTTTCGCCGGGGGCGTGGGCGCGTGGGTGTTCGGGCGCTGCTTTCGGTGCTGGTCGTGCCGCCGGTCGGCGGCGCGATGCGTACACCGTTCGCATTGAGCGTACAGGAGTCGGGTGTTGCGCACATCGTTCCGCTGTGCGTACAGTGTTCGCATCGACGGAACGCAGTGCGCACCGGGGGAACGGTGTGCGCAGAAGGGGAGGGTGTCCGATGGCAGCCAGCAACTCGGCCGAGGGCCGCGTCGAGAGCCGCAATCCACACCGCTGGTGGATCCTGATCGTGCTCTGCCTGAGCTCGCTCGTCCTGGTGGTCGACAGCATGGCCCTCACGGTCGCGGTGCCCTCGATGACCGCCGACCTCGGCGCCGGCGCCCAGGACACCCAGTGGATCCTCGACTCCTACGTCCTGGTCTTCGCCGGACTGCTGCTCACCGCGGGCAGCCTCGGCGACCGGTTCGGCCGCCGCAAGGTCATGATCATCGGACTGCTGCTCTTCGGGGCCGCGTCGCTCGCGGCGACCTTCTGTACCAGCCCCGGCGAGGTCATCGCGGCGCGGATCGCGATGGGCGTCGGCGGCGCGCTGATCATGCCCTCGACGCTGTCGATCCTCATCACCGTCTTCGACGGGGACGAGCGCAACAAGGCGATGGCCGCATGGGGCTCGGTGGCGATGCTCGGACTGGTCGGCAGCCCGGTGCTGGGCGGAGTGCTGATCAACCACTTCTCGTGGCACTCGATCTTCTTCATCAACGTGCCGGTCGTCGCGCTGGCGATCCTGGCCGGGCTGCTGCTGATGCCGGAGTCCAAGGGCCCGTGGCAGAAGCCCGACCCGCTCGGGGCGATGCTCTCCGCCGTCGGCATGACCGCGCTGGTCTGGTGGATCATCGAGATCCCGCAGCACGGTGCCTTCGCCGGCCAGTCGCTGGTCACCCTGGTCGTCGCGGTCCTCGCCCTCGCCGG
Organism: Kitasatospora sp. NPDC023118; assembly: GCF_055560875.1. Classification (NCBI taxonomy): domain Bacteria; kingdom Bacillati; phylum Actinomycetota; class Actinomycetes; order Kitasatosporales; family Streptomycetaceae; genus Kitasatospora; species Kitasatospora sp. NPDC023118. The sequence continues at coordinate 1,718 of NZ_JBVHHW010000017.1, read as the reverse complement.
GTTCGTGGTGTGGGAGAACGTCACCTCCGCGCCGATGGTGCCGCTGGCGCTCTTCAAGGCCCGTAATTTCAGCGGGGGTTCGCTGTCGCTGACCCTGGTGCAGATCGGCAACGGCGGCCTGCTGCTGGTGCTCACCCAGTACCTGCAGTTCGTGCTCGGCTACTCGCCGGTCAAGGCGGGCCTCGCGTTCCTGCCGCTGGCCGTCGCCGCGCTGCTCGGCAACGGGGTCGGCGCCAAGCTCGCGGCGAAGCTCGGCAACCGGCTGCTGATCCTCGCCGGGATGCTCGTCATGGCCTCCTCGTTCGCGCTGCTGACCACCGTCTCGGCGGACACCGGCTTCGCCGTCCCGGCGACGGCGCTCGGACTGCTCGGCCTCGGCGCGGGCCTGGCGATGCCGGCGGCGGTGGGCGCGCTGATGGGGACCATCCCGCCGGAGCGGGCGGGCGTCGGCTCGGCGCTGAACGACACCATCCAGCAGGCCGGTACGGCGCTCGGCATCGCGATCCTGGGCTCGCTGCTGTCGAGCGGCTTCGCGAGCCGGATGCCGACCGGGACGCCGGACCAGGCGAAGCACTCCATCGCCGGGGCGCTGGCGATGGCGAACGGGGACGCCGGGCTGGTGCGGACCGCCCGGGAGGCGTTCACCGGGGCGATGTCGACGACCTTCACGGTCAGCGCGATCGGGGTGCTGGCGGCGGCGCTGGTGGCCGTGCTGGTGATGCGGGACCGGAAGGTGGGGGAGAGCGCGGTTGCGCAGAATGTGGAGGAGGCCGGGATCGCCGCCTGAGGCCGGGTCGGCCGGGTTGGTTCACCGAGAAGGCCGGTGCCCTTGGGGCGCCGGCCTTCGGCGTCGACCGGGGGTCTGCACGAGAAGTCGGCGGGGCCGACTTCTCGTGCGGGGGCGTTGGGGCTAGGCGGGGGCGTTGGCGGGGCGGCGGTAGGTGGCCGCGTGGACGCCGGTCCTGCCGATCGTGGTGGAGGCGAGCTCCAGGGTGCGCTGCACGCCGTCGGCCGGGAAGAGCGACTTGCCGCCGCCGAGCAGGACGGGCATCACCATCAGCCGCAGCTCGTCCACGAGGTCCTCGGCGAGGAGGGTGCGGACGAGGGTCGGACTGCCCATGATCAGCAGGTCGCGGCCGTCGGCCGCGCGCTGCCGGCGCGCCCAGTCGACGGCCCCGGGGCCGGGGACGAGGGTGGAGTTCGCCCAGGTGAGGTCGGCCTCGTCGAGGGTGTCGGAGACCACGTACTTCCTGATCGAGTTCATCTGGTCGGCGAGCGGGTCACCGGCCCGCCCGGGCCAGGCGGCGGCCATGGTCAGCCAGGTGCGGCGGCCGAAGAGCAGGGCGTCGGCTGTGCTCACCGCCTCGTTGATGTACGGGCCGAGGGTGTCGGGGTCGAAGAACGGGTGGGACCAGCCGCCGTGGGCGAAGTCGCCGTCGGTGTCCTCCTGCGGGGCGCCGGGGGCCTGGACGACGCCGTCGAGGCTGATGAACTCACTGATCACGATGCGCATTTGGGGGTGCTCCTCTGGGGGCTGGCTAGCCGGCTTGCTCGGGGGTTCGCAATGAAGACCGGGGGGCTGTTCGGGAGTCATCGCCCGTTGGTGGTGATCCGGGTCACATCGTTGACCGCTTCTGGGGCCCGGGGGGGGGGGGGGGGGGGGGGGGGGGGGGCGGGGGGGGGGGGGGGGGGGGGGGGGGGGGGGGGGGGGGGCGGGC